>JBCBZK010000008.1:0-49000 GCA_039815365.1 Pseudomonadota bacterium
CTGCGGGATTCTTGGCAATAACGGTCCGATTGATCCGGATGGTGCCGTTAAGGCGGCGCAGTTTCTGCAACTGTGTGACCAAAGCAGCACCCCGGTGATTTTTCTGCAGAACACAACGGGCTTCATGGTCGGGCGTCAGTCCGAGCAAGCTGGCATGATCAAACACGGCTCGAAGATGATTCAAGCGGTACGCAACATCAGTGTGCCGCGTATTACGCTAATGACTGGTGCGAGCTTCGGCGCTGGCAACTATGGCATGTGCGGTCGTGGCTTTGATCCGGATTTTTGCTACACCTATCCGAACGCAAGAACAAACGTCATGGGCGGCGAACAGGCGGGGCGAACGATGAGTATGGTTGCTCGCGAAAAAGCGATCACGAAAGGCATCGACATCGACGAGCCAGCGCTCGTCAAACGCGAAGCGATGCTAGCGGCAACGTTCGACAATCAATCGTCGGCTTTTTATACGTCTGGCCATTTGATGGATGATGGCATGATTGATCCACGGCACAGTCGCGAGGCGCTTGGCTTTATGCTGCAGACCGTGAGTGAAGCGCGTGCTCGCACGACAAGACCTAACAGTTTCGGTGTTGCTCGCCTGTAGCGAGTGCGAGGATCCCATATGACAACGTCAGCAGATACGCACATTGTGGCTCCAACATCGCTTCTGGATGTTGCGCATGCGGCAGGTGTCGTTACGATTTCTTTCGCTCGGCCCGAAGCTCGTAATGCCTTAACCGACGAGATGACGGAAGGTGTCATCGATGTGTTGCGACAGACAGCGGAGGATCGCTCGGTGCGCGTCATCGTGTTACGCGGGCATGGCGGTGTGTTTTGTGCCGGCGGTGATCTCAAGGGTTTTCGGGCCAACATGCAGGGCAATCAGAGCCGCGCCGACGTCGCAGCGATGAACCGGCGATTTGGCGCATTAATGGAAGCGGTAAACACGCAACCGCAAGTGGTGATTGTTCTTGTTGAAGGCGCAGCCATCGGTGGTGGTTTGGGGCTCGCCTGTGTCGGTGACGTCACGCTGACGACGCGTGATGCGAAATTCCAACTGACTGAGACCCGGCTTGGCATTCCACCTGCGCAGATTGCGCCGTTCGTTGTCGCGCGCGTCGGGCTGACTGCCGCGCGCCGGATCATGCTGACCGGTGCGAGTTTTGATGGCGCTACCGCGCGCAGTATTGGCATTGCACATGAAAGCGTTGCAAGTGCGGCTGATTTGCAAGCGCGCTGCGACGAGATTATCGCTGACGTGCTGATGTGTGGTCCGTATGCAAATGCAGTCACGAAGTCTATTTTGATGGCGGCGCAAGCAATGCCGCTCGATGACGCATTGGATTTCGCAGCAAAAGGGTTCGCGGATTGCATGTTGAGTGACGAGGCGAAATCAGGCATCCAGGCATTCATCGACAAGCGCTCACCGCGCTGGGTTGATGATGCATAGGCAGTCGCGTCAATGACCATCAACTGCGTGCTCATTGCCAACCGTGGTGAGATCGCGTGTCGTATCATCCGCGCGGCGCACTCGCTCGGTTTGCAGAGTGTTGCTGTGTTTACCGATGTCGATGCAGCCGCACTGCATGTCAGTCAGGCTACGCACAGCATACAAATCGGCGATGGTAGCGCTGCTGACGGCTACTTGAATCCGGATGTATTGATTGCGGCGGCGCATGACACCGGCGCGGATGCGATACACCCAGGCTATGGGTTCCTGAGTGAAGATGCCGGGTTTGCGCGTGCCGTTGCTGCTGCCGGACTGACCTTCGTGGGTCCTGATGCGGACGTGATTGAACTGATGGGAGACAAAGCGCGTGCGCGTGCTTACGTTGCCGAGCTGCAGGTGCCTGTGGTGCCAGGCTTTAACGGCGCATCACAGACGGATAACGCGTTTGTCGATGCAGCTGATCGAGTCGGATTTCCCGTCATGATCAAAGCCAGCGCGGGGGGTGGTGGTCGCGGCATGCGCCTTGTTCATGAGCGTGATGCACTACCAGCGGCGTTAGCGATAGCGCGCAGTGAATCCTTGCAGGCGTTTGGTTCTGATCATCTCATCCTCGAGCGCGCCGTCGTCGACGCCAAACACGTTGAGGTGCAGGTGCTGGCCGACACGCATGGCACGATTGCGAGCGTTGGCGAACGTGATTGTTCAGTACAGCGACGCCATCAAAAACTCATCGAGGAAGCACCGTGCATGTTGCTGACGGCAACGCAACGCCAAGCGCTCTGTGATGCGGCTAGGAATATCGCGCAAAGCACCGCATACACCGGCGCGGGCACCGTTGAGTTTCTAGTCGACGCCAGCGGCGCGTTCTACTTTCTGGAAATGAACACGCGTATTCAGGTAGAGCATCCGGTGACGGAGCTGGTCAGCGGTGTTGATTTGGTTGCCTGGCAACTGCGGATCGCCAGAGGTGAGCCACTCGACATTGAGCTTCCATCCGTGGTTGCCGGACATGCGATCGAGGTTCGGATTTGTGCAGAACAACCGGACAACGACTTTCTGCCATCCAGTGGCACGCTGTCGCAATGGCATGTGCCGCGTATGCCCAACGTCCGGGTTGATACGGGCGTCGTCGCGGGCAGCAGCGTGTCTGCTTCGTACGATTCAATGCTCGCCAAAATGATCGCCTGGGGCGAAACGAGGGAAAGCGCTCGCAGGCGCTTACTGCAGGCATTGCGTGCGACGCGCATTATCGGCGTCACAACGAATCTGTCGTTTCTCATTGCGGCGCTGGAGAATCCACGTTTCGTTGATGCGAGCGCGACCACAACATTTGTCGAGACGATGCCGGTGACGACCAATCACGTGGTGTCGCTCACTGATCTGGTGGTAGCCGCAGTGTTAGACGTGATCCGCGAGCGCGATGGTGCGACGTCAGTCGCGCTGTCGCCAACGGCTGCGTTACACGGTTGGAGTAGTGCGGATCCGTTAGTGAGTCATCACCGATTTGTCGTAGACGGCGAGCAGCAAGCTGTCACAGTTACCGCGTTACAACGAGATCGTTTTGTCGTGACTTGTGATGAAGCGGCGCCGTGCGAGGTCAAATTGCGGGCACTGACGCCTCAAACGTTTGATCTGCTGCTGGACGGTCGTGTGATCCGTGGTGCGTGGCAAGCGCAAGGCGCGCGCTATGACGATAGTGGTTTCGAGACCTGTCGCGACGGTATCACGCTATCCTGGCGAAACACGCTGCGCGTTCAAGCTGAGATGGAAGACGTTGCAAATGATGGCGACGTCGTAGCACCTATGCATGGCAAAATCGTGTCGATTGATGTTGCTGTCGCTGATACGGTGCGCAGCGGTACGGTGCTGTGCGTTCTCGAAGCGATGAAAATGCAGCACAGTATCGTCGCAACAGCGCCAGGGGTCGTCGCGACGATTGACGTTGCTGTTGATCAGCAGGTCGCACACGGCGATGTGTTAATGCAATGCGATGGGATTCACACATAATTAGGTCGATCATCGAGTCGACGACGCAAAGGGTATTGAAATGAGCTATCAGTGTTTTGACGTAAGTATCGAGGATGGCGTTGCGCATGTGACGATGAATCGTCCGCAAAAACGGAACAGCATGATTGCGGAATTCTGGGATGAGCTACCGGCGCTTGTTGCTGACATCGACCTGAATGCGCGGGCGCGTGTCATTGTGCTCAGCTCGACCGGACCACATTTTACAGCGGGCATCGATCTTGGCATGTTCGGCACCAGTGTTGCGGCGAAAGACGAGAGCGCCGAACACGCTGCGCGAGTCCATGGCGCCCGGTTTTATGCCAACGTCAAAAACATGCAGCGGGCGTTCAGCGTTCTTGAGGACGCGCGCATTCCTGTGCTCGCCGCTATTCAGGGCGGTTGTATTGGTGGCGGAATGGATTTGGTGACGGCGTGTGATATGCGCTACGTCAGCGCTGATGCATTTTTCTCGGTGGAAGAAACCAACATTGGCATGACGGCCGACGTCGGGACGTTTCCACGACTTGCCAAACTGATCCCAGAAGGGCTCGTTAAAGAGCTGTGCTATACGGGTGCGCGGATGCCGGCGAGCGAGGCGCATCGCATTGGCTTGGTAAATCGGGTATTCGATGACCATGATGCGTTGATCAAAGGTGTAATGGACATTGCCAGGACGATTGCACAAAAAGCGCCGCTAGCCGTGAGTGGTTGTAAAAAAATGATCAACTACGCGCGTGATCATTCGACGGCAGATGCACTGGACTACGTGAGCATCTGGAACGCGAGTATGTTGCAACACGGCGAAATCGAGGAAGCAATTACCGCGCGTGCCGAGAAGCGCATAGGCGAATTTGTGGAACTACCGGTCGTCAAGGATCGCGTGGGCTAGGCGGCGCTGTGACACCAAAAGCGCAACAGGCATTTCGCACCGATGTCGCGCGGTGGTTGTCCGAGCATCGACCGCCCGCGCCCGATTTCTTGCTGCCGCAGACTTTCATGGAAGTTGGCTCTGAGGCGCAGTTGGACTATTTGCGTGATTGGCAGCACGCAGTGTGGTCAGCAGGTTTTTTGGGTATGGCGTGGCCGACTGAGTACGGCGGTCAAGGCGCCGAACCTGCCTATCAACAAATCGTCGATGACGAAATGCGCAAACAACGTGTGCCAATCATGTTCAATGCAATTGGATTGGGTTGGGCGGGACCGTTGATCAACGACATTGGTAGCGCTGAGGCAAAGCAGCGTTACCTGAAGCCGATTCTGACGGGTGAGGATGTGTGGTGTCAGGGTTTCTCGGAACCGGATCATGGCTCTGATCTTGGCAGTATCCAGTGCCGCGCGATACGCGACGGCGACAGCTACATCGTCAACGGGCAGAAGACGTGGACGACGATGGGCAATTTTGGCAAATACATGATTCTGCTAGCGCGCACGGATGCGAATACGGAACGCAAATATGCGGGTCTGTCGTTTTTCCTGGCACCGCTGCAAGTAGCGGGTGTCGACACCCGACCGATCAAGAAACTGACGGGAGACTACGGTTTCACCGAGACGTTCTTTAGCGATGCGCGGATTCCTGCTGACAGCTTGATGGGCGCGGAAGGCCAAGGCTGGGCGATCGCAATGCAAACGTTGCAGTACGAGCGCGGCGCTGAGGCGGGCGCTGCGGGTGGGTTAATGCTGTCGCCGGTGCGTGTTGCAGACGTGATTTGCATCGCGCGAGAGACTCAGCGTAACGGTGCACCCGCAATTGAGGATGCGTTGGTTCGCGATGCGTTAGTCGCGTTAGTGATAGAGGAGAAGGCGTTATTGGCGAGCGCGGCACGCGCGGGCATTAGTGCATTGTGCGCCGATTTCCCGAATAGCCTGCCACTGTCATCGAAGCTTCGTATGACTGAGTTTCAACGCCGCTTACGACAATTTGCCGTTGGGCTGCAAGGCGCTGGCGCGAGTCTCTACGTTGGCGATCGTGACGCATATAGCGCCGGTTTCTGGCAACGCGCGTATCTGAATAATTTCTCGACGACGATCGGCGGTGGCACAAGTCAGATTCAAGCCAATATTGTGGCTGAACATGTTCTTGGTCTGCCGAAAGGGTGAGCGTGTGATCCAGCCTGAACCGACCGCACAAGTGGCGCTCAGTGATACCCAGACAATGGTCATCGATGCGGCAGAGTCGTTTTGCAGCAATCAATCTACCGTTGCTCGTGTTCGCAGTCTTTTGCAGAGCGCTGCGGGCAATGATTCTCCGGGTTTTAACGAAGACGTCTGGTCACAATGCATTGCACAGGGTTGGCCGGCCAGCATGGTGTCCAAAGAAAATGGCGGCATTGGTCTTGGTCTTGGCAGCGCGGTGTGTATCAGTGAATCACTCGGAAGGCATCTGCTCAGCGTGCCGCTGATTTCATCGTGGCTTGCGGCGACGGTGATTGAAACCAATGCAACTGTCGCGCAGAGGTCGCGTTGGCTAGCCGATATTGTCGCTGGCGATGTTGCCAGCGTCGCACTGTTGGACAACGAGGACTGGGGCGCTCCATGTGTTGCGCTGACGGCTGTCGAACGCGAAGGCGGTTGGCTGCTTCGCGGTACCAAGCGATTTGTCGCGGATGCCACGACCGCGAATACGTTCGTCGTCGCGGCGACCTGTCATTACGCAGACGGTCGTACCGAACCGCGCTGGCTTTACGTGCGTGCGTCGCAATTGCCAGAGGGTGCTGTTACGCCATCTTTGCTCATTGATGAAACCAAGCGCGCTGCTAGCGTGTGTTTTGATGAAGTTCTGGTGACGCCCGATGCGGTGATGCGTGCGGCCGACTTTCACGTCGGGTTTACCCGTCTGCAGTTAGCCGGTGCATTGCTGCACGCGGCAGAGGCGGCAGGCGCCGCTGCTTCTGCGTTGCGGTGCATGGTGAGCTACATCAACACGCGTGTTCAGTTCGGTCGCTTGATCGGTGCTAACCAGGCACTGAAGCATCCCGCTGTTGATGCGTTGAATGCGATTAACGCTGCGCGCAGTCTGATTTATCATGCCACGACGGTATTCGCGGCCGAGGGTTTCAGTCGAGACTTTGGCATTGCCTGCCGGATGTCAAAAGTTCAGGCTGATGAGGCATTGTTATTCGTTGCGGATCGTACGGTGCAATTCCATGGTGGTATGGGGTTTACTTACGATTGCGACGCGCAACTATACATTCGCCGTGCACAATGGGCACGACAGGTCTATGGCGATGCAACGCAGCATCGAAGCCAACTGGCAGCATTGCTCTTTGATAATTAACCGTGACACGGATCACACCGTTGTTACACAAGCATGTTAGCGTTGCGCCCGTACAGGTCGTGAAACACTGACGATTGGCAGTGACACGCAGAAGCGGAATGATTCTGTTTTGCACGATAAGCATCACGAGCTTGGGCTAACCCTGATGGAGAGTTGTCATGACAATGAAGAAAGAACTGACACTGGTCGGCGCTATTGTGATTTTGGGGCTGGCGGCAGCACCTTTTGAAGCACAGGCAGATACCGGGTTTTATTTGGGCGTTGCTGCGGGTGGCGCAACGTTGGAAGCAGACATTGGCGACATCGGTATTCCGAATGTGCCAAACAGCATCGATGAGGACGACACCGCTACCGAGATCTTCGGCGGTTTTACATTCGATCTACCCTTGGTCAATATTTCCGCTGAGCTTGGCTACGTTGACTTTGGCCAACCCGAAGTTGATATCGCCGGACAGGAATTGACCCTCGATACAACAGGCCTCAATGCGTGGGGCATCGTTGCCCTGGACGCGGGTCTCATCGATATCTACGGCAAGCTCGGTGTGATCGCGTGGGAAGTCGACGCATCGCTAAATGGATTAGATGCGTCTGATGATGGTACCGATCTCGCCTATGGAGTTGGTGCATCGTTTGGGCTTGGCCCATTGGAAGTACGCGGTGAGTACGAAGTCTATGACCTCGACGATACCGATCTTTCGATGTTGTCAGTAGGCGTGTTGTACCGCTTCTAGCCGCTACCCGTTATTGTTGACGCCAATGCACTCGCATTGGCGTCAACGTCGGTGCATCTATTCGGCCGGTGTTGGTGTTTTGGAACGCCATAAACCGCCGTCGTTCAGTCGCTGCCATGCCCACGGCAACCACCGCAGCAGTGCAAGACTGAGCCATAACGCCCAAATCAGAATGAGTGCTTTGAAGCACCATGATGGTAGCGATACCGCGCTCGCGGCTGGCATCGCGCCATCGGTCAGATCCTGAAACCACAGCAATGAGCTAGCGTACGAGCCATTGCCGGTAATTCCCATTTCGGGCCCGCCAAGCAGGCCGTTGGAAAGCGTGCCCACCGTGGTCATCAACGTCACTATTGACAGACCACCCAGTGCAAACTGTACGAGGTTGTAGAGCGTATCGTTGCCTGCCGGTTGCCAGTGTCGCTTGCTGCCCAGCAACAACAGCCACACCGCAATCAAGAAAAACGTCGGCCACGAGAACACACTAAAGCCAAGGCCGAGCAACAACCATTGAATCAGGTTCAACGGCGTTAATGGCAGTCGACTGAGAATAGCCGCGATCAACAATAGTGCGACCAGAGCCGACCAATACAAAATGACCGGACCTTGGCCATCGCCACTGACCACAACGATCCACCGGTCGCGTGGCAGCTCGACACGCGTTCGAATGTTACTCGCTGCAATACCCAGATCGAACGCGGGCGACGTGCTGAGCAGTGCGATGTCCGCATCCTCTTGCCACGACACTTCGATACTGTGTTCGCCTGGAAGAATCGGCACGCTCAGTGCACTGTCTTCCAATCGCAGCGGTGTTCGCGCGCCGTCAACGAGTACCTGTGTCACGGTAGCGCTAGCCGGAAGCGCGATGCTGTGCTGCGCTCCGCGGGTCGCGCGATAGTTGATCGTAAGCACCGACTTGCGCAAGCGCTGGCCGATGTCCGTCGTGATACTGACATCGTCGAAGACGAGCGTTTCCCCAGCTGCTGCCGAAGGTCGCTGCGCATCAACGGTTAGCGTCTCGCCAGGTCGTGGGAAAAACACCGCGGCGCGATAGGATGCATCCCCGGTGGTTGCAAGGCTCTCCGGCACCCCGTCAAACTCGACGCGCCAGGAACTGCCGATTTGCAGCGTCCAGGTTTCATAGTAGTCGCTGCTTTGACCTGCCGTGAGCAACACAGGCGATGTACGCGGCAGCTTGGAGCGCCAGCGAACAGTCGTACCGGCGTCACCGAAACCGACTGTGGCGGTTTGCGTCGCATCGTTGATTGGTATCGACTCACTGGTGACCTGTTCGCCGTCAAGCAGCGGAATGTCTACCGTGAACGCACCGTTGGCAGGAGACAGGCGCGTGACGACGGTATCGATGCTCCAATCGAGGCTCAGCGAAATACGCCGCTCCACACGCACGAATGCCGGGAAGCGACTTGGCGACCAGCGCTCGCTGTCATCGTCGCCAGTCTGCTGTCTTGTAAGCTGTAAGGCGCCGCCGACAAGTTGCTGTTGGTTGAGCCCTGCGACAAACCAGTCATCCGTTGCGTCAACCTGAATCAGTCGAGGTGCTAGCGGGAACGGCACCGTGAAGCTGGTTGCTGTTGGCAATGGCCCCTCTGCAACGATGGTATGTGTGCCAGCTTCTATCAGCACGTTGATCGCGCCGCTGTCGTCGCGGTATGCACGTCGACTGCGCACACCGTCGACGCTGATGTTGCTTGGGCGCCAGCCCTCGATAGCACCAGGCAGACGCGCGGCGATGTCGGTGAGCGCATCGACTTGCATACGAATGCGCAGCGTCGATGTGTCGAGCCGAACATCGGCGCGCGTCATTGAAATACAATTGGGCTCACAGTCTTCCGGTGCAGTGAGGCGCGCGCGTAGCGCGTCGAGTAACGCTGGTGACGGATAGTCATCAGCCATAGCGGCAGGGGGTACAAGCGTGCCTAGCGTCACTAACGCGACTGCAAGCGTGGCTGCTGTCGCTGCGCCGTCAGGCTTCAACCATTTCGGCGGCGCAAGACGTTTCAATGCATCGAGTATGAACACAGCCGTCAGAGCACCGACCAGCACTACCATGAGCACGCGCCAGACACTAACGAGCCAGCGCGGCATGATGATGAGTCGCATCGTTTGTTCCGCGCTGACTGGGCTGGGCCACGCGAGGTTGTAGGTCACTTGCGACCATTCCGGCGTGCCGGGACCGACCGGCACTAATGCATCGCTTGCGTAGCGTTTGAATGATTTTAACCGAGCGCCTGTCACCGTTATGCTGCCCAGAGACTCAACGGCTGGTTCCACATAGTTAAGCGCTGCGCGTTCAGCAACTGCGTCGCTTTCCACGTCTCGCGGCGGCGCGCTTTGCTGCACGCGTGCTTGCGGGACTGCGCCGAAACGAAAGCCAAGCGGATCGAGATCCGGGTAGATCGCAGCGCGCATCTGAATCAACACGAAAGGTATGACGAGCAATGCTAGCGCGACAATGCTTAAGCGCTGATAGGTCGATACGAGTTGCAGCAAGCGACCTTTGGGCGCCACTTTTACCAGCGCCGCCGCAATCAAGAGGTTCAACCAGATAAATGCGGGTGCGCCGGCTTCATGGATAGTGATCAGCAGCGTGACCAAAGCGAGTGCACCAATCGCGCGCCCGAACACGCGTGCGGCTGCGACGGTGGTGAGCAGGACCAGAAAAAAGTCGAGCAGCTGCCATTGTGCCACCCAGGTACCGCGTGCGGTGTCGGCGCCCGCGACCGCGAGCAGCCGTGAACCTGTCGGCAGGTTAATCGACATCCGCACATCATCGAATCGTGATTGCCAACCGCTGACCGGTAGCGTCATTTGATTGTCAACGCGCCCGCTTGCGGCGACCTCTACATTAGGCGTGCGCAGCTCGACACCGGTTGCGGCAGTGTCGCCAACGCGCGTCACCAGAAGGTTGTCACCAAAACTCTGTGCGCCTTGCAGCGTAAAAGGCGCTTTCATATCCAGACGCCAGTCGCGCACCATTGTGCCACTGACGGCGTCGACAAACGTAAAACCGCCGCCGTTGAAATCACGCCATAGACTGCGTCTTAGCGTAAGTCGGTTGTCGCCCGCCGTCTTGCCGCGGCTGCGCTCGTCGATGGCGAGTGTCTCACCGACCTGGATGCGGAACGCTGGCAAGTTTTCCCAGGGTTCGGGAACATCGGTCTGCGCAGGATCAACCGGCGTAACGCCGCTCGGCGTGGACACGCGCAATCGGTCATTACTTGCGTAACTCCAGATCTCCGTGTCGGGCATGTTGGCCCCGTTATCGCCTAGCGTAACGGCGTTTTGGGTACCTGCGGCGCGTGCGTCAAGGTTGATCTGCCACGTGCCAGGGCGAACTTGCACCTTGAGTGTACCGTCTGCCTCAAATCGCACGGGCAGCACGCTGGATAGTGTTATCGGAATGTAACCATCGGGAAGCACAGCGCCGAGTTCAGTCTCGCGGACGCTGCCGGAAACATCCAATTCGATATGCGTGAGCAGTCGTGTCGGCATGTCGTCCCTGACCAAGCGATGGACGACCGTCTCGATATTATCCTGCGCATTACTCTCGGCACGGTTTCGCCTGGCTAGCCAAATGCTGTTGGCAGTTCTGTCCGCGCGTGCAACGGGCGCGCCATCAATGCTGAGATCGATCAGTCCAGTCGTCGCGGGAATTTGCAATCGAGCGGGGCGTTGTTGCCATAGCAGTGCACCGGAAATTCGATGTTCGCCCGGCGGAAGTGTCACGCTCGGTGTTCCGTTCGATTCCGTGACCGGAAACGCTTGTCCGTTGACGCGAACGTCCTGGGGCCAGACTTTCAGCGAGCCTGGCAGCCCGAGTGTCGTCGACGTCGCGATGACGGACACAGACTGTGTGAAAATAGCGCCGCTCGCGTCAATTGCCAGCGTCAGAGTTCCGGGCCATAAACATTGGCGATCCTCTGAGGTTAACGGGCATTGGTAAGCACCCTGATCATGCAGCACCCAATCGCGCCATTGCGCCAAGTCTTCGGGTATGTCAATCGAGCGTTGCGAGAGCACATTGCCGGACAATGCGATCAGTATCAAAACCCAAAGAAATTGCACAGCACGCATTGGACGTTCCCGGTACTACTAAGACGGGTGCAAGATAGCATTTTCAACGCATCATGGTCTTATCAGCAATCTGGCTGCCAGCGACAATTAGCTGTGGTGTTGATCTGAATGCGCTGTACCATCTGGCGATGCTCCACTTTGTGAAACAAAACTTTCGCTGGATCGGCGGCGGTTTTCTGCTGACCTATTGTTCAAGCTTTGGGCAGACCTATTTCATTTCTGGTTCGATCGCCGAATGGCAGACCATGTTCGATCTCACGCATGGACAGATCGGTCGGTTGTACATGTTTGCTACGCTTGCCAGTGCGATGGCGTTACCGTTCGTCGGGCGTTTGATCGACGTGTGGCCGGTGCGGCGAATGGTTGTTGTGTTCATGCCCGTGTTAGCGATTGCCTCGCTGCTGGCGGCGAGCGCGTGGACCGTCGCCATTCTATTCGTCGGGATCTTTTTGTTGCGACTGGCAGGTCAGGGAATGATGACGCATATCGCGCTGACCACCACGGGCCGCTCTTTCGTCGCGGCGCGTGGCCGCGCGGTGTCACTTGTCGTGCTTGGTCATCAGGGTGGTGAGGCAACGTTGCCTATCGCGTTTTCGCTGGTCGCAGCGACGTATGGATTTGAGTATGGCTGGTACGCATCAGCGGCCGTGTTGTTGGTCATTGGATTGCCGTTGGCTGTGTGGGCGTTTTCTATCCCGCGCGAAGCGTCGGCCCAATTCGCCGATGACGTTGCGTTGCGGGGAGATGTCCGGCAATGGACGCGGCGTGAGGTCGCTCGTGACCCGGTGTTCTGGGTATTGCTGACGTGCGTGTTGGCACCCGCATTTATCGGTACCACCATTTTCTATCATCAGGATTACCTGACCGCTTTGCAGGGTTGGCCGCCGACCTTGTTCGCAAGCTCATTGATTTTGATGGCGGCAACGACTGTTGTCGTGGCGCTGGTGTTTGGTCAGCTCATTGACCGTTTTGGCGTAGTGCGGCTACTGCCGTTTTTCTTGCTGCCACTAGCGCTGGCGTGTCTGGTGCTCTCGCAAGCCGGTGCACCGTGGACGCTGTTCGTCGCGATCGTGCTGATTGGCATGAGTTACGGTATTTCCTCGACACTGCTCGGTGCGCTATGGCCCGAAATTTACGGCACACAGCATCTGGGTGCAGTGCGTTCGATGATTGTTTCCGCGATGGTGTTGTCCACAGCGCTCGGCCCAGGCGTTACCGGCACGTTGATTGATCACGGCATTGCGCTACCGCGTCAGATGGTCGTGATGGCGGGATACTGTTTTGTGGCGACAATTGCGTTGCAGTTTGTCGCGCGGGCGCTGAACCGGCGTCAGGGTGCAACCGCGCTCGACATAGCCTCGTAAACGGCAGCTCGAAATGCGCTCTCCAGATCTTGGCCGAAATTCGGTACGCCGTGAACCTGGGACATCAACAAGCCGACGAAACCGCGCTCCGGATCAATCCAGAAGTGCGTGCCTTCATAGCCACCGCCCATCCACAGGTTCGGTACAGGGGCATTGTCGTTAGTAACCCATAAGTTGTAGCCATTGTGACCTTGTGGGTTATCAAGCTGCGTGTGTGGTGCGGTGATCGCATCAACGGATGCTTCATCGAGCAAGCGCTGGCCGAACAGTGCGCCGCGCCCAAGAAGGACGCGCAGAAAGTCGGCGTAGCCATCCGTCGTTGCCAACATGCCTTCACCACCGAGGAAGAGCTTGCGCCCTTTGTCGTAGTCGGGCAGCGCGTCGCCGAAAATATCCAGATCCTGCGTTTGCGCCAGACGCAATGTGCCATCGGCGACGGTCGTCAGCGGCAGGAGTGTTTCGCCGTCGGGCAAGCCATACTGCAAGCCACGAATGCGTAGCGGTTTGCTGATGCGCTCTTCAACCAGTTGCTTGAGTGAACGCTTTGTCGCGCGCTCGGCGACCATGCCAAGAACGCTCGTGTTCAATCCGTAGTAATAACGCTCGCCCGGCTGGTGGATCAACGGCAGCTCAGCGAGGCGTTTCGCAAACGCTTTCGTGTTGCGCGCCGTTGGCAGGCTCGCCTCGGCAGCGAGCTCGTCGAGACAGTCGATGCCCGTGACTGCGTAGTAAAAACCACCGGTATGGTTCAACAGGTGTTCTACCGTCAGTGTTTGCGTTGCAGGAACCGTTTGCAGAGGGCACTTTGCGGCCGCGCTCTCCGGCGATGACAGCGATTGGCCATCGGCATCAACAGCGACTTGCAGGTCGGACAGCCACGGCAAGTAATCGCTGACAGGGTCTTCGAGACTGAGGGTACCTTCTTCGACGAGATCCATGACAACCGCAATCGTCACTATCTTGCTCATCGACCAAACACGCATCCAGCTTTGGCCGTCGACCGTAACACCCGGCAGCAATGCGTCATTCACTGCGCTGTACTCGTACAAAACGCGACCTTCGGCGCTTTCCAGTCGGGCATATAGAAACGGGTATTGACCTGATTCGACAAATTGGTCAAGTACGCGATTGAGTGCGGTAGGGTCAGTGATCTGGACGTCGGACTGTGCGCTAGCGGCGACACTGAATGCGAGCGACAGCATTGCGCCGGCAACAATGGCGTTGCTGCGTAACCTCGACCAAACATGCTGAACGTGCGCCACTGGACGAATCCCCGATTGCTGTTTTCGCCGCCATATCCTATCAGGGATTTTTGATACACGATCACGCAGTTTCCAGTGCATGGGTGTTTCCAAAACCGGTTGATCGCGCGAGCGCCATCTATGGTCGCCAGATTACGTCCAATAGTGATTGCAACGTTACGTAAAGTGACGCACAAACCGTGATGCAGTTCACGCAAGCTGGCGGTTCGCGCATCACGGACACAAGCCCTGCTTCTGGATATGCTGCGCCCACAATAAAACAGCGATGTTCAAGCACTACGTCGAGTCAGCGAGGGTCACGGCGCTAGCGTTATCGCGCATAACAATGGTGGACAACCTATGAACCCACGGATAGTGCTTCTTACGGCGGTGTTGCTGCTTGGTGCCTGCGATAACGACACGAATGTAGCGACGCAAGCTAACGCAGATGTCAGTACGTCGCCGATCTTGCAGATCGCACGACAGGCAGAGCCTTCCGGTGATGATCTGACTGATGTGCTCGTGTTTCGCACATTAGACGGTTCGAAGAACAACCTGTTGCAGCCGGATATGAATGCATCGCACAGTCAGCTGCGGCGCCGTTTTGCCGCTGATTACAGTGATCTGATGGCAGCGCCCGCTGGCACCACCAGGCCAATGGCGCGCAGTATCAGCAATGCTGTCAGTGCCCAGCCGGGCGATCACGCGAATGCGCGACGGGCAAGCGATTACTTATGGCAGTGGGGTCAGTTTCTTGATCACGATATCGATTTGACTGACGGCGTCGTACCGGCTGAGCCACACAATGTGCCGATCCCTACCGGTGACCCGTGGTTTGATCCTGACGCTACCGGAGCCGTCACTCTGGCATTCAACCGATCCATTTACGATGCTGCTACTGGTGATGCAGCCGTGAACCCGCGGCAGCAAATTAACGAAATCACCGGCTGGATTGATGCGTCAAATGTCTACGGCTCGGACACCGACCGTGCTGCGGCGCTGCGCACTAACGATGGCACAGGGCGGTTGCGCACCTCTGCCGGCAACTTGTTGCCGTTCAATCACGATGGCCTTGCGAACGCCGGTGGTGGTGCTTCTACCTTGTTTTTGGCAGGCGACGTGCGTGCCAATGAACAGTTAGGCCTGACCGCAATGCACACACTCTTCGTGCGCGAGCACAATCGACTTGCCGGGGAACTCCGCGAGGCGAATCCGACAATGGACGGGGATGAGATCTATCAGCGAGCCCGACGTCTGGTCGGCGCGTTTATGCAGGCAATCACCTATAACGAATTCTTGCCGGTGCTGCTTGGAGCGGGTGCGCTCGCGCCGTACCGTGGCTACGACGAGTCCGTTGATGCACGTATCGCGAATGCGTTTTCGACAGCGGCCTATCGGCTCGGCCACAGTATGCTCAGCGGGCGTATCATGCGACTCGATGCTTCCGGTGCGATGATTGACGACGGTCACCTGTCGCTGCGCGACGCATTCTTCTCACCCTCAAAACTATTGAGCGAGGGTGGTATCGACCCGATCCTGCGTGGTCTCGCGGCTCAGATTTGCGAGGATATCGATGCATTTGTTGACGACGATGTTCGCAATACACTGTTTGGCGCTCCGGGGAGCGGTGGATTCGATCTGGTAGCGCTCAATATCCAACGAGGCCGAGACCACGGTTTGCCGAGCTACAATGACGCACGCGAAGCCATGGGTATGTTGCGTTATTCGGGTTTCGAGGCTATGACCGACAGCGAGATGCTACGGGCGCGTCTGGCTGACGCCTATGACGATGTTGACGCGGTCGATCTGTGGGTAGGTGGGCTGGCAGAAACGAAGTTACCGGGTTCTGCATTGGGCGAGCTATTCCACCACATGGTGGTAGATCAGTTCGAGGCGCTGCGCGACGGCGACCGGTTCTGGTACGAGGCTAGCCTGACACCGGCGGAAGTAGCGATGGTCAAAGTCACAAAATTATCGGATATTATTCGTCGAAATACGGATATTGACGTCGAAATTCAAGAAAATGTCTTTATCGTGCCGTGAAAAGCGCTGAAATCCGACTTGGTTCGTGATCACGGTTCATGTGCTTCGGAATTTCTGCGTATTTAGACATAGACATTGACATATAAACTCGTAAGCTAGACAGCCACTCATTATGACGAACTCTATTCGTCGTTAGCACAACGAGATTTTATGGCAGATAACGGGCTAGGAAAGCAGCGGACGCTCGCCGAGCTGTTTCGTTTTGTCGGGATCATTCTTGGCCCGGAGCGACCTTTTTATTCATTGGCCATAATCTATGGCATCGGTATTGGTTTGCTGTCGTTGGCAACGCCGGTTTCCGTGCAAATGCTGATCAATTCGATCGTCAATACGGGTCTGACAGCGCCTTTGGTGGTGTTATCGCTGACGCTGCTGGTGCTATTGTTGATTGCCGTTGCACTTAACGCGTTGCGCCTGCACCTTGTGGATGTGTTCGGTCGACGCTTCTACGCGCGCATGGTGTCCGAGATTTCGCTGCGCGCGATGTATGCATTGAACCCGTTCTTTGAGGACAACAGTACCGGTCCGCTATTTAATCGATACTTCGACATTATTATCGTCATGAAGCGGATCCCGTATCTGTTGGTCGGCGGTTTCTCTATCCTGTTGCAGGCGGCTGTCGGGTTTATTCTCACCTCTCTCTATCATCCGCTGTTCCTCGGATTTAACCTCGTCATTATTACGTTGATCTGGCTCATTTGGCTGATCTGGGGTAGCCGCGCGATCAAAAGCGCCATGGCGCTCTCGCACAAGAAGCACGCGACTGCCGCGTGGATTGAAGGTTTGGCGGCATCGAACGGTTTCTTCAAAACGCGCCGTCATATCGACAAAGCGCTGCGCCAGACGGATGATGCAACCGCGGACTACATGACGGAGCACCGCAGACACTTCACGCATTATTTCTCGCAAGCCGTCGCGTTCTTGTTGTTGTACGCGTTCGCAAGTGCTGGACTGTTGGGTCTCGGTGGCTGGCTTGTGATTCAAGGGGAGCTGTCGATTGGGCAGCTGGTGGCGGCCGAGCTTGTTCTGTCGGCCGTCTTCATGGGTCTATCGCAGCTAGGCACGTATTTGTCCTATTTCTATGACTTGTGTGCCGCCGTAGAGGAGTTGTCGTTCTTTTACGATATCGAGCAGGAAGAGGCCTCGGGCGGAGACGAGAAACTGCCAGGCTCTGCGCTCAGCATGGTCGAAGCACGCGGCAGCGCACGTGGGATTGAGGCACGTTACAGTTTTGGCCTGCCCGCAGCATCACTGACGTTTGCGCGTGCGCCCAGTCATGCCGTGCAACGCATGTTTACCAATTTCATGAAGCGACATGGTTCGCCGACGGGCGGCTACATCACGATCGGTGGCGTCGATACCCAAGCGATGAAGGCGCATGCATTGCGCCACGAGGTCATGGTGCTGGATCGTCCGAACGCAACCGAGATGACGATTCGCGACTTTCTTGCGTTGAGTGGCGAGAACGTCTCTTCACCAAAGCTTGTTGAGGCGTTGGAAACCGTTGGATTGACAGCGGTTGTCGCAAAGCTCGACGAAGGGTTGGACAACCGCATAGCATCGACAGGCTGGCCGCTCTCAGTTGCTGAGATGATGCAGCTAAAGCTTGCGGCTGCGATTATTGCCGAACCTCGTTTGCTCGTGCTCAATCAGCTGTATGACATGTTGCCTTACGCAATACTGATGCGCGCCTTGCGTGTCTTGCAAGCCTGCGATGACACGAGCGTTATCTATTTCTCGAATCGTGATGTCACAACCGATTTTTCACACTATTTGTATATGGGGCGTAGCCAACAACGCGTGTTTACCGAGCGCGACACGTTCGTTGAGCACTACGCGCAGCGCGTCGATGCGCGTGCGCGAACCGAGACCGGTGTGAATGACACGAAACCAGGCGGTACCGATGCCTAACTTGCGACACCACAACGAATATTTCACGACACTTTCTACGATAAAAACGCCGAGGGTCACACGTGCGGTGGCGTGGATGCTGTGCCTTGCCATTATTCTGGTCACGCTCTTTCTGCTGTTTGTGCCGTGGATTCAAACCACTTCAGGCATGGGTCGCGTCACGGCGCTGAACCCGAATGATCGCCAGCAGGAGATCAACGCTCTAGTTTCCGGGCGTATTCAGGAGTGGTTCGTTCAAGACGGCATGCAAGTGTCGATTGGCGATCCGATCGTCAAGATCGTCGACAATGATCCGTTGTTGTTACAGCGATTACAGGCAGAGCGTGCGCAGGTGGCGGCCAAGCTTGCAGCTGCCAGGAGCACGCAGGAAACTGCAGAGATTGATCTGAATCGAACCAGTGAATTGCTCGAGCAAGGGCTCGAATCACGGCGTAATTTCGAGCGGGCGCAAATCCGAGTGCAAAACATGCGTTCAACGGTCGCAGAAGTGTCGGCCGAGCTCAATCGGGTTGAGATCAATATCTCCAGGCAGTCAGTGCAGACAGTAACCGCGCCTCGTGATGGCGTGATTTTGTCGGTCAATGCCGGCGATGCGGCGACCTATATCTCTGCCGGCGCACCAGTAGCGAGTTTCGTGCCAAACAACGTCAAACGGGCGGTCGAGTTGTATGTCAGTGGACGTGACGTTGCCTTGGTGCAGCGTGGCGCGAAGGCGCGCCTTCAGTTTGAAGGTTGGCCGGCAGTGCAATTCAGCGGCTGGCCATCGGTTGCTGTCGGCACGTTTGGCGCGTTAGTGATTTCGGTGGACGCATCAGCGCAGGCCAATGGTTTGTTTCGCGTGCTGCTGGTTGAAGATCCTGCGGACCCGAACCCGTGGCCCGATGATGATTTCGTCCGGTTTGGTGCAAAAGTGCGCGGATGGCTATTACTCAACGAGGTGACAGCCGGCTATGAAGTCTGGCGTCAGCTCAATAACTTCCCGCCCGATTTTCCGGCGAACGGCGCTGGTACGTGACGTGATAGCGCGCTTGCTTGCGATCGTATTGTTGGTGACAGGTGCTAACGCTGCGGCCGATGTCCTGCGGCTGGAAGACGTCCTGCGCGCCAGTCGACAACATGTTCCTGCGATCCAGGCAGCGATCGCCAAGCGCGAAGCGACCGCGCAAGCGGCTACCACTGCGTTAGGTGCGTTCGACCTGAAGGTCACGACAGAGGGTTTCAGCCGTGCCAGTGGTTTTTACGACGGCATTGCGGTGGTCGGCAAAGCAGAGCAGCCACTGAGCGATTTCGGCGCTAGCGTCTACGGCCAATATCGCATTTCGAGCGGCGATTTTCCGATTTACGAAGACGTCAATTTCACCAACTTTGGCGGTCAAGCCAAAGTCGGTTTGGTTTTGTCATTGCTCAAGGATCGACAGATCGATGATCGGCGGTTTGCGCTGACAGATGCCGAGCTTGCGACCCAGGGCGCCGACTACGATGTGCTGATCTCGCAGATCGGTATCCAGCAAAAAGCGGCTGCCTCCTATTGGCAATGGGTCGCCGCGGGCAAAAGATTGCGTGTTTACAAAGACTTACTCGGCATTGCGGAAGAGCGCGATGTCGGCTTGCGCAGCGAAGTGCAGAGCGGCGCGCGAGCGCGAATCTTCCTGATTGAGAATCAACAGACGATCACCCAAAGACGTAGCCTTGTAACGACGGCCGAGCGTGATTACCGCCTTGCTGCGAACAGTCTGGCGTTGTATTGGCGTGATGACGCCGGTGTGCCCGTGGTACCGGCAGCGGCCCGCTTGCCAACGGATCTGACGCTGACAGAGGAAGTGCCGTTGCGTACGCTTGAAGGCGTCGCGGCGACCATTGCCGATCGCCCGGATTTAGCGCGGTTGCAAAATACCATCCAGCGGGCGGCGGCGCGCATTCGCTTGCAGCAGAACAATTTACGACCACAGCTCGACTTGAAGCTGGAGGTTGCGGAAGGTCTTGGTGGTGTCGGAGAGGGTGGCGTATCGCGCGATAGCACGGACACGATTGTCGCACTGAATTTCTCGGTACCGGTCCAGCGCCGGGCCGCCAAGGGTAAGCTTGCGGCCGCCCAGGCACGTCTGGATGCGTTGCAACTCGAACGTCAGCAGCTCGAGGAGCAAATCGACCTTGAGCTCAAAGGCATCATGCTCGGGCTGAGGTATGCCGAGCAGCTCGCTGTGCTGGCAAGCCTTGAAGTCGATCAGTCCGAGCAGCTGCAGCAAGCGGAGCGCACGCGCTTTCGCAATGGCGCTAGCGATTTCTTCCTCGTGAATGTCCGTGAGCAAGCGGTTGCTAACGCAAGAATTCGCGAGATCACGGCCCGATTGCAAACGCGCATTGCAGAAACAAATTTCGATGCCGCTACGATTAATCTGAGCAATCTCGGCTTGTAGCCCCACTGTGGGCGCACGAAAGTGTGACGTCCGTCACAGTTCGACACCGTTATCGACCGACAGGCGGTCGTAACGCCGGCCAAAACCCTAAAGATCATCCGCGATCTGCCGCTCTCTAGAGACGAAGTAAATTTCCCTATCTGGAGAGAGACAATGAAGCAGCGACAAGCTGGATTTACGCTGATGGAAATGATCGGCGTGGTTGCCGTCATCGCAATCCTTGCGTCCATGGCGACCCCAATGATTTTTGATGCGATTCGCAACGCGCGGATTACGGCGTTTGTAGAAGATGTCAACGTGATGCGCACCGCTGTGGCACGTTTCTACGAAGATACTGGTGATTTCCCCGACCATGAGCCTACCTCAAGCAACGCCGGCAACCATCAGCTGTTGTCGGACAATCCGTCGAGCCCGATTGCCGGCTGGAATGGTCCATACATTGAGGCTGAGTTAGGCAATCCGTTTAATGAAGATGGCTTTCGTCGCATCCAGGTAGAGACGGGTGCTGATTACCAGTTCGACCTCGACGGTGACGGCACGGTGGACACGTCCAGCGCTGTAGTTCTGCGCGTTGATGGCGTTTCGGACACCGAAGCACGTCGCGTGAGCGACATTCTGGACGGAGACGCCGATGTCACTACAGGGAATGGTGCCTGGAACGCAGCAGGGCGGGTTAAGCGGTACGGCGCCAATAGTGACCACGCAAGCATCATGCTGGTTTATATCGCGCAAGACTAACCGCCCGTCTCCATAAGGCTGATGCAATGAGCGCTCAGACAGATCGGACGGCAGCGTACTGGAGTTCGCTGACCGACAAGATTGCCGCGAGTAGTCGCACCAAAATGACGCTGGGCAGCCGCTTGAAGGCTGCTGGCGTTTTGACGGATGCGCAGCTCGACCTTGCGCTGCGCGAGCAAAAGCGCAGCGGCAAGCTGTTGGGCGAAGTGCTCATCGAGCTCGGTTTCGTGTCGGCCGAGGTCATCACAGAAACACTCGCAAGTGATGCACAGACCGAAGTCGTTGATGTGCGCACTACGCATATCGATGAAGACATTCTCAAGCTCGTTGATTACGAAACGGCAAAGCGATACAAGTTGATTCCGCTGTCTGTCGTCGACGGCATGCTGAAAACAGCATTCTCGGATGCATTTAACGTTGTTGCTATCGATCATCTCGAGCGCGAAACCGGCTACACGATCAATGTGGTTACTGCGCCCGAGGGTCATATCCTCGACGCGATTGCACGCCACTACGCGCAAGGCAGATCCATTGCCGACACGATTGATCAGATCATGGTCGCCGGCAATCTGCCCAGCGAAGATGAAGCCGTCAATGAGTCGCCCCTTGTGCGCCTTGCCGACCAGATTATCTCGTTGGGAATCAAAAAAGGCGCCACTGATATTCACATCGAGCCGGCCGAGAAAGTGGTTCGCGTGCGAATGCGAATCGACGGTGTCTTGCGTCAGGAAGTGTTGATACCAAAACTGATTCAGCCAGCGTTAACCGCGCGTCTAAAACTGATCGCGAATCTGAATATCACCGAGAAACGCGTGCCGCAGGACGGACGAATTCGTTTTGACTACGGTCAGAATTTCATCGATTTGCGTGTGTCGACACTGCCCACGAATTCAGGTGAGAGTGTCGTGCTGCGCATCCTGGATCGCAGCACGGATCGGCTGAGCATGCGCGATCTCGGGTTCTCCGATACACATAAGACTGAGCTCGAGAAAATGGTTGGTATGCCTTACGGCATGGTCCTGGTGACCGGTCCGACCGGCAGCGGTAAAACGACGACGCTATATACCGCATTGCGTTTGGTGCAGTCGGACGTGCGCAGCGTTTTTACGCTGGAAGATCCGATTGAGTACTCCATGGATTCGATTCGTCAGTCGCAAATTAAACCGGATATCGGGATGGACTTCGCGGCGGGCTTACGGGCGCTGCTGCGGCAGGATCCTGATGTCATTCTGATTGGGGAAATCCGTGATCTTGAAACTGCCCAGATGGCGGCGCGTGCGGCGCTGACCGGGCATCTGGTGCTGTCGACGTTACACACCAACGACGCTGTCGGTGCGATACCGCGGTTGATCGACATGGGCGTAGACCGTTACATGTTGCCGCCAGCGTTGTCGGCTATCGTGGCGCAGCGTCTGGTACGCAGGATCTGTAGCCACTGCAAGACTGAGGTCACGCAGTCTGATGCGCTTGTTGATTCTTTCGGGCTGGCGGACTCCTTAGTGGCTGGCACGCAACTGTACGAAGGCGCCGGTTGCCAAGAGTGTAACTCGACGGGCTATCGTGGCCGTCAGGTGATCTATGAAATTCTCAGCCTCGATGAGCGTTTTCATGCACCTATCATCGAGGGTGCCAGCGCTGCGGAGATCAAGGCGCTAGCCGTTCAAGGCGGGATGACGTCCATGCTTGATGATGGTTTGAACAAAGCGATAGCCGGTACAACGACGCTCTCGGAGGTTCTGCGGGTCGTCCGCTGACATTCGATATGCCTGATTTTTCATATCATTCGGTTGATCGCGATGGTCGTCCCTCGGACGGAACGATGTTCGCTGACAGTGAGCATGCCCTTGAGCTCAAGCTTCGCGAAATCGGCTATTGGTTAATCGATGCAAAAGAGCAATCGGCCAAACGACGACTGAAAAAATTCAAGGTGCCGCGACGCGAGTTAATCGATTTCTTCACCGGCGCGACCTCCCTATTGATGGCCGGGATCCCGGTCGCAGACACCATTAGCGCAATGGCTGAGGAGACGATACATCCGGCGCTCAAGCAAGTTCTTGAGGACGTCAGTATCAACATTCGCGCCGGTACTGATGTGTCGACCAGTTTGCGAAGTTACCCCAGCGTCTTCAGCGAGCAGGTATGCAACCTTGTGCAGGCCGGTGAGACCGGCGGAAATCTGGAAGAGGTATTCTCCGATCTTGCGATTCACCTTGAGTGGGTAGAGCGCATCCTGGCGGACGTCAAACAGGCGAGCATTTACCCGGCGATGATTTTGTGTGCCGTAGCAGGTCTGGTTGTCCTGATGCTGACATTCGTCGTACCGCAGTTTGCCGAAATTTTCGCAGAGCTCGACATTGCGCTACCCGCGCTGACGCAAGCGGTCGTTGATCTTGGCGCGTTCATGGAACAGTACTGGTGGTTGCTATTTCTGTTGGTTGGCGGTCTATTTGCTTTCATGCGAACAATCGGTTCGACGCACCCGAAAATCGCGCTTCGTATCGATGAGATGAAATTGAACATGCCAGTGTTCGGCTACATCCAGCGCTTGCTCGTACAGTCCCAGTTTGTTCATAGTCTCGCACTCATGCTCAAAGCCGGTGTGCCTATTCTAGAGGCGCTGCGGTTGTCAAAAGGCGTGTCCGATAACCTCGTCCTCGATCAAGCGATCTCCGACGCTGCTAACACCGTTGAGCAAGGCGGGAAGATCTCTGACGCGCTGCGCGAGCACGATGTTATATCCAGTTTGACCCTTCGCATGGTCGTAGTCGGCGAGGATTCAGGTCGGCTTGATACAACATTGCAACAGGTCGCCGATCGCTTTGATGAGGAAATACCCCGCCAGATAAAGCGCGTTTTTGCCGTAGTTGAACCGATGATCACGTTGGTGCTTGTTGGTGTCGTTGGATTGATCGCAGGCTCGCTGTTCCTGCCAATGTTCACGCTTGTGTCAGGGCTAGGTCGATGAGTCCCGCGCCGATTCGCCACGACGACGGATTTACGTTGATGGAGCTGATTGCTGTGATGGCGATTCTTGCCATTCTGTCGGCTGTACTTGCGCCGAGTCTCATTGATGCTGTCGACGATGCTTACGCCGCTGCTGAGACAGACAATCTTGCGCAGCTCGCGGACGATCTCGAGCGCTACATTCGCGATACGGGAATCGTGCCAGGTCGCGCGGTTGCATCGTGGAGCGCCGCTATCGCAACAACGAGTTCACGTGCGGCTTTGGCTGTCCAACAGAATGAACGGGGCTATACCCGAAGCGTTTACTTTGACCCGGCATTTGTGAGTGCCTCAGGTGGATTTGACGGCTATACGCAGTCTAGCGGCCTGACGGCAGCGCCCGCGTCTCCGCGTTTTATGGTGATATCCAGCTTGAGTGCCAACGTCGGCGTGCAGGCCAATGATACCGCAGTATTCAATGCCATTTGGGACCGCGATGCAGGCGCCGCAATCGTTGAAAGCGACAGACTAAAGATCGAACGTCGACACGTCGGTGGCTTGTTTCATCGCGTCTTGCTGATTAATCAACTGACCTCTCAGGTTGCGTATGCGCTTAACGGCTCTGCACAACTGGCGGTACCCGCAGCGAGCACGGGTGTTGACGGATTGCTCTCTCGCTACGTCATCGACGGCAGCGAACTTGCCTTGTATTCAGGCCCGTACCCTACTGGCGCACTCGCCAGCGCTGCACTGGTGAATGCGGACTTAAGTGTGCGGTATGAGAGTACGGGTAGTGCTTTCGAATGGGTTAGGCCATGAGTATCGATTACGGCATTGAATGGGCGTATGGCGAATTCCGCATTGCCAAGTTGCGTGCTGGCGCCGTCGTTGAGAGTTGGAAATCTCCAACGCCCGTGACTGACTTGCACAGTTTGAGCGCCGCAATGCACGAGGCGGCGCACCACGTCGACATCAGCAAAGGCGGCTCTGTCGCAATCGCCTACGAAGACGATTTGCATACGCACGAGTTTCTTGAAATCCCACCGCTGAAGAAACGTGATTTGCATAAGTTCCTGCAACGTCACGTGGAAAACGACAAGCCGTTCGAGGGGCGCGCCGCGTGGCGTGCACACCCCGTATCGCGTGGTGGCGTCAATGGCGTGTTACTGCACTTGATGCCTAAAGACATTCTCGATGCCGTGATGCGAATTTGCGAAGAGCTCTATCTCACACCCAAGTTGTTAGTGCCTCTCACCGAGATCATGTCGGAGTTTGTGCCCGCACTTGAGGTAGAAAATGAACGCGCGCTGCTACTCATCGCGCTGTTCGACGATCGTACTCAAATGCTCATTTCGAGCGACGACGGTGAAATTCTGTTCGTGCGCGAGCTGAGCTATCCGTGGACGCCGCAAAACAATGGTCGGTTAGTTCTGGATATCAATCGCACCATTGGCTATGCACGCCAGCGCATTGGCGGGAACATTCGCCAGGCGTCATTACTGGGTGAGCGTGCATCACAAGCTGAAAAGGTGCTCAACGAAAAAGTAGATGCCGAGATCAGTTTCGACGAGCGTGCTTCGGAGCCTGAGTTTTGGATGCGACAGGTCGCTGCGTTGCCTCAAGGTTTGTCGAGCAATTTCATTCCCCTGATGGCGCGCCGGTCGATCAGTGCGAAGACGCTGGTACGCACCGGCTTACTGATGTCAGCTGTGACCGCCGTTGCTGCGATCGCCGTGGCTGTATTCGTCGAAGTAACGATTCTAAGTCATCGGTTTGATAGCCAAGCAATAGAAGCCCAGATGGCTGCCAAAACCGACGCTTTGGATCAACTCAATGCCGAAGTTGCATTAATGGAAATCGAGGCGAACAAGCTTGACATATTGAACGTTGACGCATTTAACCTACCAGCGTTGTTCTTGAGTCATTTGGGCGACATGGTGCCGCCCGGTCTGGTATTGACCGATGCGGCTGTGACCCATGACTCGCAAGACTGGGTCGTCACGTTGCGCGGGCGCTCAGTCGTACCATTGGGTGAGCTCGCACCTTTGCTTGCGCAGCTCCAAACACGAATGACGGACGAGCCGTGGAACGCGATCATTACCGTGTCCTGGGAGCAAGCTTGGATGCAACAATTGCAACAAGGCAAGGCATCTCAGTCGGGTGATGTGGGCTTCGAAATCGTAGGTAGCCTGCGATGACGACGTTACGCGACGACTACGACCCTAACGATGTACCGCTGAACTCTTCAGCAATTCACAAAGTGGATAGTTCATTGTTTGAGCTGCAACTCAGTGATGACGCGGTCGCCGTCGGCGATACCGTTCAGGAATTGCAGATTGTTGAAGAACCCGAGCCTGCCGAGCGGCTTGACGATACGCGTCAGGACAGCCCCAAGAAAGCCCGGCTAGTTCTGCTTCAGCGCTTTCTCGATCGTATCGTTTATCGCCTTTACGTCAGCCGGGCATACCAAGTCGGTTTCGCTGTCGTCGCCCTGGCGAGTCTTGGGTTGTTGTTCTTTTCGCTGCATTACCGGGTCGATCATATTGACGACAACATTGTTGCGATGGCGGAGTTAGGCCGTATTGAAACGACGTTGCTTGCGGTGCGCGCAGACTGGTCGCAAGAGAAAATGCAACAGATATCCGACAAAGTGCAGAACGCGGATACGCGACGTGTGTTTGTTGACTATCGAAGCCTTGCCATCTGGTTGCGTGAAAAAGGTGTCTACGCCGAACAGCTTGGTCTTGAGTTCTCTTACGTTTTAGGAGAAGGGCAAGCGTCCGAAATCGACGACATGCTGGAGTTACCGATTGACGTATCGCTTCGTGGTACCGCGTCGGTTGATGATGTTTACCTGCGGGCGCTGGAGTTTCTCAAACGCGTTGTTGGCACTGCCTGGTATGTCGAAATTGTGGAAGCCTCGTTGAGCGGAGGTGGCAGCGGCGCGCAATCTGTCGATGCGACCTTGCGGGTCTGGGTGCACGCCAGTGTGCGAGCGGAGCAAGCCAATGTTCAATAACAAGTGGGTTGTCGCCGGGCTCGCCGCACTAGCTGTGTGGATTCTTTACAAAAACGTTGTCGTGACACTCATGGGCGAGTATGCGGACACGCCGGTCGATGTCGTCGATGTGGATGTGGATGATCCTGACGCTTTTCTCGTTGAAGCGACAGACGATGGGTCCGGTATCGAAACAGCAGAGCAAGGTTTCAAGTTCTCCAGCGCACAGCGCGATCTGAAGCGAATTAACGTCGCTGCGATCGCATGGAACACAGATCCCGCACGCGATCCGTTTGTACCGCAGGCAGCGCTGGCCGCCAACGCAATTGAGCAGGTGCAGGCACAAGTGAGTAGCGCATCGAAGGTTGCTACAGCAGTACGCCGCAATGCTCCTGAGGTCTGGCCGGAGATTGACGCAGTTGTGAGCTCCGCCAGCCATCAATACGCCGTCATTGACGGTGAAATTCGCGGCATTGGCGAACGCTTTGATCGTTACAAACTGGTCGACGTAACAGTGAACGGCGTTCGGCTTGTCGATCTTTACAATTTCAAATCACAGGAAGTGATGGTGACACCATGATGAAATCTACATGGAAGCGCGCATTGATTGCGCTGAGTCTTTTTGCAACGACCGGCATCAGCGGTTGCACGATGTTCGCCGAGCCCGGCGTACGTGATTATGACCGCGAACGAGCGGTTCGTGATCGGGTATGGTCGATTCAGGCACCAGCGCCGTCAGTGACTTCCACTGACGTCGTCACGGAGCCAGTGCTCGAGGATGAGGAGCCGTTGTACAGTTTCGTTGCGCGTGAGTTACCCATTGCGCAGGCGTGCAAGCTGTTCGGTAAGGCTTACGGTCTCAATATCGTGGTTGAGCAAGACGTTGTCGGCAAGGTCAACGTCGAGCTGACCGATCTGCCGTTCAGCGAAGTGATGGAGTCGATGCTTGGCGCCAGCGGCTATTACTGGGAGCGGCGCGGTAATATTGTGTTCATCAAATCATGGGAGACACGAAGTTTTTCCATCGATTACATCCGACTTATTCGAAGTGGGTCGGGTAGCAGTCAGGCTCAGGTCAGCTCGAGCGCCCAGGGCGGCGGTGCCGGTGGCGGCGGAGCAGGCGGTTCCGGCGGCGGTGGCGGTGGGGATGGTCAGGCTGGCCAGATATCTATTGAACAAACTGACAAAGTAGACTTCTGGACCGAACTTGAGGATCAGCTTGGTGCGTTGGTCTCGCAAGAAGGTCGACTCGTGATTAACCGACTCGCAGGTACTGTGCAGGTCACTGACCAGCATCGGCGTGTCAGCGAAATTGAGCGCTACATTGAAGCGCTCAATCATGCGATTTATCGGCAGGTCGACATCGAAGTCAAAATTATCGAGGTGACGCTCAATGACGACGCCAGTCTCGGGGTTGATTGGTCGCGATTGGTGCGTAACGGCGACGGTGATTTCGTACAGGGCTCTTTGTCGACAATTATTCTCTCGCCAGCAGGCGGGCTTGATGCATTACCGCCGACTGCTGATGTGAATTTTCTTAGCATCGAGAATGGACTGAATCGCATTACGGCGGCGGTTCAGGCACTGACCGAGCAAGGTAAGGTGGATATTGTGTCGCAGCCACATATTCGCACCCTCAATAACCAGTCTGCGTTGATCAAAGTTGGCACCGACAGAACGTTCTTCCGCAAAGAGCAAAGCACGGATACGACAGCGGCCGGTTCCCAGACCTTTGCGACCGACGTGCCGCAAGTGGTGACGGAGGGCATTGTATTGTCGATTACGCCACAGATATCCGGTAGCGGCTGGATCACGCTGGACGTTTCACCTGTGGTGACACGCGTCTCCAGCGTCAGTGAGGTTGTTGACGACGATGGTGTGGTGCAGTCCACGGCGCCAAATCTGGATATCAGTCAGGCATCGTCGCTCGTGCGCGCACGCAGCGGCGAGACGATCGTTATTGGCGGGCTTATTCAGAGCCAGCAAACCGAAGCGCGACGCTCGGTACCGGTATTGAGCAAGATTCCGCTGCTTGGGCGTTTGTTTCAGTCCCGTTATCAGGTCGAGACGAAGAAAGAACTCATCATGATGCTGACACCTCGCTTGGTGGCAACGCGCTGACGTCTTCCATCGGCAGAGCGTCGTAACTGAGCAAGCTGACACGAACTTTCAGTTTGCCTTTGCGGCGCTGCTCGATCATTGCTGGCAGGTAGCCAAGACTGGGTACGCACCACATGAGCGTTGTGCGTGATGAGCCTTCGGCCTGATGTTGAATGCCGATCGCATCATATCGGGTACGACCGACCTTGATGGTGCGGTTGCCGACGCGCGTGATGGTCAACGTCTTGTTGCCATCGGCGTCAAACAGGCGGTAGGTCGTCGCTGGGGTATCGCGCAGCAAGTCCAGCATCAATTGGTATTGAATGGATAGTCTGTCGTGGAGCGGGTCGGCTAACGACAGGTCAACCGGTTGCGATGCGCCGCCTTCGGGCGTCACAGCACCTGAGACCTTTTTCGCTTTCCAGTCGAAAGACAGCGACGTGTTGCCTTTGTCGCGAGACAAAGAGTCGTTTGACGTATAGGTAAGCACATGCACAGCATTGTCACGAACCACAAACGTGGATTGTTCAACAATCTGTCCGCCAGCAACCAAGCCTGCCAGCCCACGCGGGTCGGCGGTGTGCTGTGCAACAAAAGCACCATCCACCAGATCGAGTCTGGTTGTCAGCTCGCCGCTGGCAAAACCTGCTTTGATCTTGTAGCGCGCTTCGTGTGGTGCCAGTTCCTGTGCGGGCGCAACACTCGCTATGAGCGAGGCAAAGATCAGCAGCAATAGCCTCGACTGTCGGATCGATGGTCGCATTAGTGATGCTCCTTAAGTGTTTGCTCACAGGATCGCATAACGGACATGACTGCAGCCTGAATGCGTTCGCGGTGTGGTTCGAGCGCGTCCAGTGCGACGGACTTATCGATGACTTCGGGTGCGCCGATGCCAATGACAACGCGGGCAAACGGCTTGGGGATCATGAATTTGTCCCAACGTTTCAAATACCACGCACGATCCGCCGCCGCCGCAACCGGCAATATCGGCACGCCGCCAATTCGAGCCATCATCACCGCACCTGCTTTGAATTCGTACAGCGGCCCGCGCGGCCCGTCGGCCGTGGTCACGATTGAGAATCCCTTACGCATCATTGCCTGCATGTCTCTGAGCGCCAGCGCACCACTCTGATTCGCAGACCCACGGATCACTTCAGCGCCCCATGCGCGCGCGATACGCTCTGGTACATCGCCGTCGACAGAGCCGGAAATCAGGTAGCAGGGTTTGAATCCATCGTGTATCCAGCGGCGTATTTCGGTCGAACACAGTACGTGATGCTGGTGCCAGTAACATGGTGCGATGGGGGTTTTGCCATCTCGGTAGGCGGCGAGATGCTCGCTGCCGATCATCGGTTGGTAGCGATACGTCGACACCAGCAGTCGCAAGATACCGCGCAGCACGGGCATGCCAAGAAAGAAATAGAGACGACGTAGCGGCGTTAGCTCGCGCTGCGACGTGCTGCTTCGGCGGCTGAGGTTTGCTTTGTCGGGCTCAGGGCTGTTCATAGGTGTTCATCATGGGCAGTAGCCGAAAGTTTGCGGTATCCGGTGAATCCGGGTCAATGTAGAATGGCAGGCTATGTCGATTCACCGCACCCGTTGTTGAGCTATGCCTACCGATTGCGCCGGCTTGCGCCCGCCAGGGCCTGCCCAGCCCATAGCGTTGGGCATCAACGAAGATACGCTTGACCACATCCGCGACGTGACGGCGCGCTATGGCCGCGTCGCACATGTGCCGCAACCGGGTTCGCGCAACGCCGTTGTTGTCAGCGATCCAGAGTTGATTCGGCAGATTCTGGTGAAACAGCATACGCACTACCGAAAAGGGCGCGGCTTTGAACGCGTCAAGATGCTATTGGGCAATGGACTGATTGTGAGCGACGCCGATATCTGGCGGCGTTCGCGTACGATGATTCAACCGGCGTTCAAGCCGCGTCAAATACATCGCCTAACCGAGCATATGCGCGCCTGCGCACAACGTCGCATCGCACGTTGGCGCACGGTTGCCCAGCAAGGCGCTACGTTGAACATGACACGTGAGACAAGCGACTTTGCGCTGGAGCTGATTCTGATCAGCGTTTTTGGCGATGATGTGGATCCCGAAACAGCTGTTGCGGAGGAAGGGCTTTTTGCGTTTCTTGCGCCGCATGCTGCGCGCGATCTGGCAATGGTCAAACGCGTACGTGAGCTGCGCCAGTGGATCGCCGAACTGGTGGCAAAACGTCGTGCACGCAATAGCGATGATGACGATTTCTTGAGTATGTATCTGGATGCGCGAGACAAGAACGGCGAGCCGTTTTCCGATAAAGCGCTATTGGATGAAATGATCACGCTGATCGTCGCCGGTTTTGAGACATCGGCAAACACCCTGAACTGGATGTGGTATCTCGTTGCCGGTGCACCAGACGTAGAGCAAAAGATGCTTGATGATGTTGCGCAGCAGTCGGCTACCCAATCGAGCGATGCAGACGCCGCCAACGCCATGCGCTATACGCAACACGTATTGGAAGAGACGCTGCGTCTGTATCCGCCCGTCTGGCTGTACACAAGGCAGGCACTGCAAGACGAAACACTCGGCAATTTCGCGATCGGGAAAGGCACAGATATCTATTTATCACCCTATCTTGTGCAACGCGATGCAGCCCACTGGGATAGGCCTGATACATTCTTGCCTGAACGTTTCGAACGTCCCGTTGGTAGTGGCGTGCCGGCGGCGTTTTTCCCGTTTTCTTTGGGCCCGAGGCGCTGCATCGGCGAGTATTTTTCTTTTCTCGAAATGAAAATTCACATCGCAACACTGCTGCCAAAGTTTCATTTTGAGCGTGTGAATGACGAAGCGCCAAGTTGTGAGTACGCGATCAACCTTCGCGCTGCCAATGACATTCATTTGAAGCCGCATTTGAGGGAGACCGACGCGTGAAACGTTACGACGCGCTATCCGAGGTGCTGTTAGATGCGCGCCATCGCGAGCAGACCATTCAATTCATCGACGGTGAAACGGATATCACTGAACGTTCGACGTCTGCTTTGTACGACGAGGCAATCGTGTTACTGGGACGTCTGCAGAGCAGCGGTATGACCCCAGGCGATGAGCTTGTGATCTTCACTAAGTCCAACCACGCTTTTACCGTTGCGTTCTGGGCTGCCGTGTTAGGCGGGCTTGTGCCCGTTCCCGTTGCGGTTGGTATTTCCGATGAGCATCGTTTCAAACTGTTCCGCATTCTTCGCCAGCTACAACAACCACAGTTACTGACTGAGCCAGAACTGCGTGACAAGCTGGTCGACTTTGCGCGCACCCACGAGCAAACAGCGGTGCTTGAAATACTCAATGAACGCACACTGTTTGCCGTGGATATCGCTGATGGCGACGCCGGTGTGGTCGCAACGGTGTCGCCAGAAGATCTTGCGTTTATCCAATACTCGTCCGGGTCAACGGGCGACCCTAAAGGCGTTTGTTTGTCGCACTTGAACGTCTGCACCAATATCCGTGCAATCGCAGAAGGTGCGGATTGGGGGCCGCAAGAGCGGTCGCTCAGTTGGATGCCACTGACGCACGACATGGGTCTGATCGGCTATCACCTGACGGTGCTTGCGGCGGGAATGGATCATGCCATCATGGATACCAGCGCGTTCGTGCGGCGGCCGTTGCTGTGGATGATCAAGGCGAGTGAGTTTCAGGCAACACAGTTGTGCTCGCCCAATTTCGGTTATAAGCATTTCCTGAAACTGTTCGAGCGGAAAGGTCTTCCGCAAGAGATCGACCTGTCGCGTATCAAACTCATCTTAAACGGCGCCGAGCCGATTTCCGTACCGCTCTGTGAAGCGTTCATGGACGCGCTCGAGCCTTACGGATTGCCGCGCAAGAGTATGTTTCCGGTCTACGGTTTGGCCGAAGCAACGGTGGGCGTTTCCATGGGTGAGCGCGATAAGGCGTACCAGACCGTCAGCGTTGACCGTCACCATCTGGCGATCGGCGAGCAGTATGTCGCTTGTGATCCGGCAAGCCCGGATGCGTTGCTGCTGGTCAAGGTCGGTAGCGCGTTGCGCGACGTTCAGATAAGAATTGTTGACGATGCAGACCAACCGCTGCCAGACGCGCATATTGGGCACATCCTGTTGAAAGGCGAGAGTATTACGAGCGCGATTTATCAGGACCCGACGACCACGGCTGCGCTGTTCGCCGATGATGCGTGGCTGCGCTCCGGCGATTGCGGGATGATCGTCGACGGTGATTTGGTCATTACCGGCCGCCAGAAAGACCTCATCATTCTCAACGGACAGAATTATTATCCGCACGATCTTGAGACGATTCTCGAAAAGCTCGACGGACTGGATCTAGGCAAAGTGGTCGTCGCCGGTTCAGGGCTGGATGCCAGCAACGACACGGAGTCGTTACTGGTATTCGTGTTGCACCGTGGTGCGACCGAAGATATCGCGCCGCTGGCGATAGAGATTCGTCGCTGCCTTGCGGAAGCTGTCGGGATAGAAGTGGATCATGTGATACCGGTTGCCAGAATACCGAACACGACGAGCGGTAAAGTGCAACGCGCGCACCTCGTGCGTGAGTATGCTGCAGGTGACTATGCGCACTCTGTCGCGGTGCTCTCACCGCCAGATGAGGACACCGGCAAACCACCAGCAGACGGGGAAGAGGCCTTGGTCGCTGAGCTACTGGGCATCTGTAACAGCTTTACGGGCGGCGTTAGTGTCGGCGCGGACGACAATCTGTTCGAAATCGGCGTGAGCTCGCTCACCTTGTCCGAAGTCGTTCTTGGCATCGACGAGAAGTTCCCCGGTATGCTCGACATCAGCGACTTGTTCGATGTGCCCAGTGTTCGCGAGATTGCAGCGTTCCTCAGAGAAAAAGGCATCTGAGCCATCCGGCCTCTCGCAGGTGCAACTCGCGTCGCGCTGAGGGTTCGCTATACTAAAGCGCAACCCCTCTCTTGGAGAACATCTTGATGTTGCGATTTTTCACTGTTGCGGTTCTTTCCCTATTAGCAGCCGCTTGTTCCAAGACTCCCGATCCTGCCGACACGACCGTGTCGCGCGCTGATGAGAATGACACTATGACCGACGAGACAACCGCCGATGATCCTTACCTCTGGTTGGAAGAGGTCGAGGGTGAAGAGGCGATCAGCTGGGTAGAGGAGCAAAACGAACGATCGCTCGGCGAGATTACCGAAAGCGCGCTGTACAAGGACAACCTCGACAAATCAATGACCGTGCTGACGTCCGATGAGCGCATTCCTTATGGCGTGATTCGCGACGGCTTGGTCTATAACTTCTGGCAGGACACAACCAACGTTCGTGGCCTATGGCGGCGCACAACTCTTGCGAGCTATGCGGAAGAGGCGCCGGATTGGGAGGTCGTTCTGGATTTTGACGCTTTCGCGAAGCAGGAAGACAAGAACTGGGTCTACAAAGGCGTAGATTGCTTCAAACCAGAAGGCAGAGACCACTCGTTGTGTTTGCTGTCGCTATCCAACGGTGGCAAGGACGCGGTTGTCGTCCGTGAATTTGATCTCGGTACCAAGCAGTTCGTCGATGGTGGTTTTGTCACTCCGGAAGCCAAGCTGGGCACCGCCTGGGTAGACGAGAATACGCTGGCGATTGCGACGGACTGGAACGGCGATGGCAGTACGCTGACAGAATCCGGTTACCCTTCGAGCGTTCGTCTGTGGAAGCGCGGTACGCCGCTTGAGTCTGCAACGCCAGTGCACGCAGGCGACAAAACAGATGTTGGCGTCTGGCCATGGGCAGGCGAGACGGCCGACGGCACTCGAATCTACGGCGCCGTTGAGGCCGATACTTTCTTTACGCGGTCTATGCTGTGGGCGGCGGGTGATGAGCTTGTCAAAATACCGCTACCACCGAAATCCGAGATGGGCGCCTTGTTCGGCAAAACCCAGTTTGTGACGTTGCAACAGGATTGGGATGTGCCTGATCAAGGCACTCGTTTCAAAACCGGTGATCTGATTGCGTTTGATTTCGAGCAGTTCATGGCGACGCGCGAGTTACCGATGGTTGAACTCGTCTTCCGCGCCAACGAACGGCAAGCCGTCAACGGCGTTTCTGTCGCAAAAGACACGGCATTGTTGTCGATCAATGACAATGTGGCGAGCAAGCTGCTGACGCTGTCGCGTAGTGATGATGGTTGGTCGACGACTGCGATTGATTTGCCCGGCACCGGTCAGGCGAGCATTAGTTTTTCTGATAAGGAATCCGAGACAGTATTCATCAACTATGAGGGTTTTCTGACGCCGGACACGCTGCTCAGCTATAACACGAGCACGGAAACACTGTCCCCACTCAAAGCACTACCAGCACGGTTCGATACTGATGCGCTTGCAGTGCAGCAGTTTGAAGCGACATCGAAAGACGGCACGCGCGTGCCTTACTTTATCGTTCACCGCGAAGACTTACCGATGGATGGGACGACGCCTACGTTGCTCTACGGCTACGGCGGGTTCGAGATTTCGCTGCGACCCACGTATTCCGGTGGTGTGGGCAAGATGTGGCTCGAGCGTGGCGGTGCCTATGTGCTCGCCAACATTCGTGGCGGCGGCGAATTCGGCCCTAGCTGGCACCAGGCGGGGCTTAAAGGGAAGCGTCAGGTTGTTTATGACGACTTCATCGCTATTGGCGAAGATTTGATCAGTCGACGTATTACCAGTAGCAAGCACTTAGGGATTATGGGTGGTTCGAACGGTGGTTTGCTCATGGGCGTTATGATCACGCAGCGCCCGGATCTTTGGAACGCCGTTGTCGTGCAAGTGCCACTGCTGGACATGTTGCGCTATCACAAGCTGCTTGCAGGTGCGTCCTGGGTTGATGAGTACGGTGATCCTGATGTCCCTGAGGAGCGTGCGTTTCTTGAAACGATTTCGCCCTACCAGAATTTTGACCCGGAAGCAGACTATCCGATGCCTTTGTTCGTTACGTCGACCAAAGACGATCGTGTACATCCGGGACATGCGCGCAAGATGGCGCGAAAATTTCAGGCGGCCGAAAAAGCGTTTCTCTACTACGAGAACACCGATGGCGGGCATTCAGCAGCGGCGAATCAAAAAGCGCGCGCGAAACGTACGGCGCTTGAGTTCACCTATCTGGCGGAGCAGTTGTTCGGCGATAATGAGCCGTAGTCGCGGGTGACCTATCGAAGGCATTGTCAACATCAATCGGTGAGAAAGGCGCAGCGTGGAATAAAAACGGAACCGACGCGGTCTGGTTAGACGACAAACTTGCGAGCCACGCGGCAGGGAGATACAGACTGCGTTGTTCGTCTTAAAAAAATGAGGCATTCCGTGATGAAAAAATATCTTCCTTGGTTACTGTTCCTGTTCCCCGTATTCGTTTTTCTGCAGTCGCTGCCGTTCAAGTTCACCGGCGCGCCTGAGACGCTGTACATTTTCGATACGATCGGTGCCTGGTTTGGCAGCATTGGTCTGACGGCCATTGCAGAGCCGTTCGCAAGCTACGGCGCTTACGGCGTTGGTACATTCGAGTTGATCGCCAGCATTTTGCTGTTAGTGCCAGCCACACGCCACTGGGGTGCGTTGCTCGGCGCCGGCGTGCTGACCGGCGCGATTTTCTTCCATCTATTCACACCGCTGGGTATCTCTGTTGAGTTCCCCGGCAGCGCGGAAGGCGGTGAGCCTGCGCTCTTCGTGATGGCAGTGCTGGCATGGAGCTGCCTTGTTGCACTCGTCGTGATGCATCGTCAGCGCTACCCGTTTATGGGTGGCGCTGCCGATCCGGCCGCCATCTAGCGTTTGATACCTGTGCCGAGTGCGGTGAGTTTTCGCACAAGCCACTTGGGTAGCACACGGGTTGTACTAATCGCGGCTGAATAGCCAATGCCTGGAACCTTGATGACGTCACCGGTCATACAGGCACGATAAGCATCGGCCGCGACTTTCTCCGGCGCAAGCATCACAAACTCAGGGATGCTCGCTTTGCCAGCGTCTACCGGCCCGCGCAACATGTCGGTATTTGTGTATCCCGGACAGACCGCAGTAACACTCACATTCTTGCTGGCAAGCTCTACCGACAAGGCTTCGCTGAGCGAGAGTACGTAGGCCTTGGTTGCCGCGTAAACAGCAAGATTCGGAATCGGCTGGAACGCGGCGATCGACGCAAGATTCAGTATCTTGCCCTTTCCGCGTTTTACCATTGCCGGGATGAACGTCCGGCATAGTTGCGTCAGCGCAACGATGTTCAGTGTCATCATATTGTCGATTGCGGCTTCATCCATGTGTTTGAAGCGACCCGAGTTCAAAACGCCGGCGTTGTTCACCAACACATCAATGTGTTGTTTCCCCAGCGCTTTGTGCAGTGTTTGCGCCGCATCCGGCAATGACAGATCAGCGGCCTTGACGGTCACACTGATGCCATGCTGCGCACGCAAGCGCTCGGCAATTTTTTGTAATGCCGGTTTGCGTCGGGCGACCAGCACAAGGTCATGCCCGTGGCTTGCAAACTCGTTGGCGAGTTGCTCACCAATACCGGCAGAAGCGCCGGTGATCAGTGCTGTGAGTGGTGTTGGCATGTTGCAGTCCCGCGTCAAAGTTCACTCCAGTGTACGGAGTCCGGCGTCAGCAGCAAGCCCTATTGCCGGTCGCATCGCAGGGTGGGTTACACTCGCCCTATCAACTCAATAGGCGGGACAGCGACAATGACCGAGCACAAGCTTGAAACGGACTATCTGATCATTGGCAGTGGTGCCGTGGGTATGGCGTTCGCCGACGTCCTGCTCGACGAGACAGATGCCAATATCGTCATGGTTGATATGCACGATCAACCAGGCGGACACTGGAATGACGCTTACCCGTTCGTCACGCTGCACCAGCCGTCTTCATTTTACGGCGTAAGCTCGCAGGAGCTCAGCAAAGGTCGCAAAGACACCGTCGGTCTGAATAAGGGGCTTGGCGAATTGGCGTCAGGCGCAGAGGTGCGCGCTTATTTTGACGACGTGATGCGCCACAAGTTTCTGCCATCCGGTCGCGTGAGCTACTACCCGATGTGCGAATACACGGGCGACGGTCAGTTTCGCTCGTTGACGTCCGGCGATCACTATCATGTGAGCGCCAAACGCAAGACAGTCGATTGCAGTTTTCTAAAGACCACTGTGCCATCGACGCATACGCCCAATTTTTCTATCGCCGATAGTGTGAGATTCATGCCATTGAATGATTTGCCTCGGATGGGTACACCGCCGGCAGGCTATGTGATCGTCGGTGGTGGCAAGACGGGGATCGATGCGTGCTTATGGTTGCTGGAGCGCGGCGTTGATCCTGACACGATTCGCTGGATTATGCCGCGTGATGCCTGGCTCATAAACCGACGCAACACGCAGTCAGCGCCGGAATTCTTCGAGAACGCCATTGGCGGTCAAGCCGATCAGATGCAGGCAATCGCCGAGGCCAGTGATCTTCAGGATTTGTTCTTACGGCTGGAAAAGGCCGCCGTAATGGTGCGCATTGACCAAACGGTACAGCCGGCAATGTTCCACGGAGCGACCGTGAGTGAACTCGAGCTTGATGCCTTGCGCACCATTAAGAACATTGTGCGGATGGGACGGGTCAGCGCGATTGAAGCCGACCGTATTGTGCTTGCAGACGGAGAGATTCCGACGGGTCCCGATCAGTTGCACATTGACTGCTCGGCCAGCGCGATTACGAACCTCGAGATCAAACCCGTGTTCGACGGCGATCTCATTACCCCGCAAACGGTGCGCAGCTATCAACCGGTATTCAGTGCAGCACTGATTGCGCACGTTGAGGCTGCCTATGATGACGAAGCGGTGAAGAAAGAGCTGTGTCAGGTCGTGCCGCTGCCAAACCATGTGACCGACTGGCCGCGCATGACGGCGGCGTTCATGATGAACCAGTTCCGTTGGTCGCAAGACAAGGCGCTACGCAAGTGGTTGTTGGGTAATCGTCTCGATGGATTTAGTCAGTTAGTGGCGGGCGTGAGCAAAGAAGACACCGAGAAACAAGCGATCATTGATAAGCTGCGTGGCCACATGATGCCGGCCATGGCAAACCTGCAAAAGATCATGGGCGAGATCGACGCAGCGTAACAGACAGTCTTTTCACCACGAGGTAGACCGCATGATTTACGATTCCATACTCTCAACGATTGGCAATACACCCGTGGTGCGTCTGAATCGCATTGCACCCGATCACGTTGATCTATTTGTGAAAGTTGAGTCTTTTAACCCGATGAGTTCGGTTAAGGATCGCCTGGCATACGCCATTATTTTGGATGCTGAGCGGCGCGGCGTTTTGACACCGGGGCAGACGGTCGTCGAAGCGACCTCCGGTAACACAGGAATCGCATTAGCGATGGTGTGTGCGGCGCGCGGCTATCCGTTCGTTGCCGTTATGGCGGAGACGTTCTCTGTTGAGCGACGTCAGGTCATGCGCGGCTTGGGCGCCAAAGTGATTCTCACGCCAGCCGCTGAACGCGGTACTGGCATGGTGAAGAAAACCAAAACGCTGGCAAAAGAACATGGTTGGTTTTGGGCGAGCCAGTTCGAGAACCCGGCAAACCCCGCGTTCCATCGCTCGACCACAGGCCCGGAGATCTTGAGCGACTTTGCCGATCGTCGTCTCGACTACTGGGTCACCGGTTGGGGTACGGGTGGCACGATGACGGGCACAGGCGAGATGCTCAAAAAAGCGCGACCGGATATTCGCGTTGTGGTCACCGAGCCGGATAACGCTCAGTTGCTTGCCGGAGATGAGTGGCAACCACACAAAATCCAAGGCTGGACGCCGGACTTTATACCGGGCGTGCTGAACCGTGAGGTGGTCGATGAGCTTGAGCCAGTCAGCGGCGATGAGTCGATAACAACGGCGCGTCAGTTGGCGCATGAAGAGGGTATTTTCACGGGTATCTCTGGCGGCGGCACACTAGCCGCGGCGCTGAAAGTGGCTAAGCGCGCCGCCGCGGATTCGACGATCCTTGCGATGTTGCCCGACGCCGGCGACCGCTATCTGTCGACACCGCTGTTCGCGGATGTGAACGAGGGTTCGGACGATGCGTGGCTTGCAAGCCTCGATCATCCCTAGCTTTGGCGTTCTGACCGGGCTTAGATCAAGTCGACGTCTGTAATGACTTCAACCAGTGCTGGGCCATCGTGGGTCATTGCTTCGGCCAAGGTGTCTCGCAGCGTGTCGACGGACGTCACCTTGAAGCCTTTGCCACCACATAGATTCGCATAGGCCGCAAAGCTCGGGTTTCGCAGGCTCGTTTCCCAAACAGGCCATTCGCCGGCTTTTTGTTCTTTCGAGATCTTACCGAGCTCGGAGTTGTTTAGCAGCACATGGGTGATGTTCATGTGGTATTTCACAGCCGTTGTGAAGTCCGCCAGGTATTGGCCAAAGCCGCCGTCACCGCTGACGGATACCACCTTGCGACCTTTGAACTCAGGCTGATCCTGCGTTGCGGCCCATGCACCGATAGCCGCCGGGAACGAAAAACCGATCGAGCCCAGATAGCCGGACATTAGTACGCGTTGCGATTTACATTCGAAGTAGCGGCCAAAAGAATAGGTGTTATTCCCAACATCAACCGCGATCACAGCGTCGGCAGGTACGGCATCGCTCAGCGCGTCAAATAGCACGGCAGAGTTCAGCCCGTTGCCTTGTGAATCGTCGCGACGACTGCGTTTTTCGTCGCGCCAGATTGTCCAGCGTGCGGCAACTTCGGGGCGCTGGTCAATGCTATTGGCGCTGTCGCCTAAACCAGCACGCATCATGCGAGCCGTCACGCCAACCTCCGCCCAAAGTGGCACTGCGACAGGGTGAAATTTACCGAGCGTCATGCGATCGAAGTCGACCTGAATGATAGGTTTCTTGGGCGTGATTCCTGTGTGGTTCGAGAACGATGCGCCGAACGCCAGCATGACATCACACTCGTTCATGAACCAACTCGCGACCGGCGTACCGGATCTGCCTAGCACGCCAGCGGCGAGCGGGTGAGCGTCGGAGATTTGCCCCTTGGCTTTAAATGTCGTCATGACTGGAGCGTTGATGTGTTCCGCGAGCGCGATGATATCGTCCATCCGTTCGCGTGCACCGTAACCGACGATGAACACGGGGCGCTTGGCGTCCTTCAATAGAGTCATTGCCGCGGCCATTGCGTCAGGATCCGGCGCAATACTATCGCTGGCAATGCGACCTTCCGGGGTCGCGGCGACGGCGGACGCATCGGCCGGCAACGTCTGCACATCGTCGGGGAAAATCAGATGCGCGACGTCTCGTTGAACGATCGCATTCTTACAGGCCAGCGACATCAATTCGGCATGCTTGGATGTGTGCAATACAGTCTGGCTAAAAGCGCTGACCGGCTCAAACGCTGCCGCAAGATCGACTTCCTGGAACGCGCCAGGACCGAAGACTTGCACGTCAACCTGACCGGTTAACGCCAGTACCGGTGCACGATCGACCTTGGCGTCCCACAAACCGGTGAGCAAGTTCGTCGCGCCAGGGCCGGCGATGGTCAGACACGCTGCTGGCGCGCCGCTCAGTTTTGCATATCCGGAACAGGCGAACGCCGCGGCGCCTTCGTGGCGGATGCCGTAGTAGTTGAGACTACCTTGGGCGGTTTGCCGTCGCAGCGCATCGGCGAGCCCAAGATTCGAGTGGCCGACCATACCGAAAACGCTCGTAACGCCCCAATTGACCATTGTTTGTGCCATCACATCAGTGATCGTTGTCGCGTGCGCCGGCTCGGGTGGCAGTCCAACGAAAATGGCACCATCGCGTATCTCTACCGGGTAGGTCGCTTGCCCTTCGTCCTCAAAGGCACCTGGCGACTTACCTGTCTTTGGATCGAAGTCCCAGCCGTGCCACGGGCAGCGCAACCAGCACTGTCCATCGGTGCCGGATTCGATAGAGCCTTCGCCAAGCGGACCACCTTGATGCGGGCAATGGTTATCCATTGCGAAGAAGCCGCCATCGATGTGCGTCAATGCCATTGAACGGGTGCCGGCCGTCACTGTGGTGACGCGTCCGGCAGGTAAGCTATCAACCGTTGCGACCTGATGCCAATCAAGATCTTGCGTTGTGTCGTCGCTCATCGCGGTGTTCCCCTATCGTTGTCATTGCTGCATACAAACTTACACTATCAAAGGTTTATCACAGAACGAACCAACAGTTTTGCAATCGTGCCGAATGCAGCTTAACTTGATCATCATGCTAAAGAGAATAAGCGCCTTAGTCGCAATGATGGCGGCCAGCCTGAACGCATATGCGATCACCAGCAGTTGGTGGGATACGGACTTTGTGTATCGGCAGAACGTCGCCGTGCAGACCGGTGTGAACACGCCGGATCGCGGTTATGCCGGTTACACGCTACGCAGTATCGGATTGGATACGCAGGCGCTGATCAGCACCAGTCAGATGCGGTCGGATTGCAACGACTTGCGCGTGCTGTTTTTCGACGGCGCCGCCTGGCAGGAACTGGACCGTCATGTGTTGGGCTGCAATACGACGCAGACTGACATCAGATTCGCGTCACCTATCGCCTTGGCGGGCGCTGCAACAGAAGACGATTTCTATGTGTATTACGGCAACCCGAGCGCCGGTGCGCCTGCAGCGTTAACGACCAGCAATGTCTACCTGTGGTTTGACGACGCCAGTGTAAACCGCAGCGCGAGCTACATCCGCGGGCGTGTCGACAACTTTCACGGCAATGGCTGGGATAACTCGCTGGCTTACAATGCGGCAGGTTTTTATACCTACCGCAACGGCGACAATTTCACGAGTGGCTATCGTCTTGCCGTCGACGAGCGCGATGTGTTCATCGAGGCAGAGTTTTTCCACACAGACTGTTTCCCGATCAACATGACAACGGGTGTGTTGGTGCGAGGTATTATTCAATCCGGCAGCGGTGGTAGCGAGAGCTCGAACCACTACTACACGACGAACCGCGGGGAGTTCCCTCAGTCAGGCTGCGGCAATGCGAACGGCTACTCACACGATGGCGCGATCATGCGGCGGCAACGCAACCAAAACGCGGTACTGCCACCGGCTAACCCTGGTGACATCGTGCCAGATACATGGCGTCGTCAGGCGCTAGCGGCGTTCGGTGGTGGGCCGACGCAATTGCGCTTTTGGGATGAGGACAATAGTGCGGCGTGGGCCGCGCTAGGCTATCCCAACGCCGGTAACATTTTAACGTCAGGTTCGGATAACGAAAACATAACGGGTCGCGGGTTTGTCGCCGTGATGACGGCGCAGGATCAAGCGCGATTACGCAACATCCTTGTGCGTCGCTATGTGGAGCCCGAGCCTGTGATTATCCTCGGTGCACAGGAGTTGTTTGCAAGCCCTGAGTTGACGGTGTTCAAAACGGTACGCACGGTCTCGGATCTGATCAATGGCGATACCAATCCGTACGCAATTCCGGGCGCTGTTGTCGAGTATGAGGTTCGCATTGTGAATGCCGGCAGCGGTACCGTCGATATGGATTCGCTCGTCATCACCGATGTCTTGCCGCCGCAATTGCAATTGGTGGTTGATGATCTGTCACCAGGCACAGGCCCGGTGCAGTTTATCGATGGCGCCGGTGCAAGTTCGAGCGGTCTGAGCCTGATGTTCACGGCGTTAGACAGCGACGCAGATGATATAGAGTTTTCGACGGATGGTATTAACTACAACTATGATCCCTCCGCGGACACTAACGGCACAGATGCTGCGGTCGGGTTTTTGAGAATCAACCCCGGCGGCACGATGCAGGCAGCCGGCGGTACCGGCCAGACCGTGTTCAGTGTGCGTTACCGAATGCGGGTTCCTTAGCGCTGCCGAACGGTAGCGGTGCGGCTACGGCCGCACTGGCCCAGCGGGGTAACAGCCGCGACAAAACAACAGCGGGATCAAGAGCGCGACCATCACCTCTGGCGGTCAGTCCTGCTACCATGAGCCCACGTCAAAATGTGCGAGGTCGCTCATGTCTCTCTTAGTTCGGTTATGCCTTGTGGTATTCGCTCTATCTGGAATTGCGCATGCGGCGCAACCCGTTACCCTCGAGACCATCATGGCCGATCCGGATTGGATCGGTAACCAGCCTGAGCGTCCCTTCTGGAGCGATGACGGGTTGTATGTGCACTATGAACAGAAGCGAACCGGCGAGACAATTCGCGATCAGTTTCGTGTTTCAGTTGGCTCGCAAGTCATAGAGCGCGTTGATGGTGCAGCGATGCCGAAGACAGCAAACGCGTCACGTGCCTTTAATCAAACGCGTGACGCCGTCGTTTGGATCAGTCATGGCGATGTCTTTGTGCGCGAGTTGCCGAATGGCGTTGTGCGTCAGTTAACGTCAACCGCTGCACCGACAGGCGATGCCAAATTCGTCGTTGGTCGCAACGCTGTGACTTACACGAAAGGTGATCAGTATTTTCTGCATGATCTTGAAACGGGCGGCGTTACGCAGTTGTTGGATGTGAAATTCGCTGCAGACCCAAATGCCGATAAAGGTTTCGATACACTTCGAGCCAACCAGCAGCGCATCTATACCGATATCGTTGAAGATCAGCGTCGCAAAGATGTTGCTCGAGAGCATCGCCTGGCGCAGCAGCGTGCGCGGCCGGGGAGTGCGCCTTTGCCGCTGTATCTTGGCAAGGATCAGCAGCGGGTTGTGCAGTCGTTGTCGCCAGACGCGCAGCACTTGGTGCTGATAACGCGAGCGGCCGGCGACAACGCCGGCAAGAAAGGCATCATGCCGAACTATATGACGGCAAGTGGTTACACCGAAACACGCGAGCTGCGTGAGCGTGTGGGACGCAACATACCACCTACACATACGGCGTGGTTGATCGATATCAATGCGAACACCGCGATGCAACTCTCGTTGGACGATCTGCCGGGTATTGATAAAGACCCATTAGCGGCGCTGCGTAAATCTGCGTTGTCCTGGCACACTGAACGCGGTGCAGACAAGGCGGCGGTCGAAAAAGCACTGAAGGCGCCAGAGCAACGGGGTGTTTATATCTACGGCGTCGATTGGTCCGATGATGGTCGCATCGCTGCCATGCAGCTTTTCGCCAGCGATAACAAGGATCGTTGGATCGTCACGGTCAACACGGACGAAGACGAGAAAGCGTTGCGGTCCCAACACCGTTTGACTGACACGGCCTGGATCAACTATGCGCACAACGATTTCGGTTGGCTGCCGGACAACAGGTTGTGGCTATTGTCGGAGGAGTCCGGTTATTCGCAGCTCTACACGAAGTCGCTGTCGGCGCGCAAGCATCGCGCGTTGACCAAGGGTGAGTTTGTTGTCTCCGATGTCGCGCTAACGCCTGACGGCACATCGCTTACGTTCCGCAGCAACAAGGTACACCCGAGTACCTGGGAAATTTTCAGCGTGCCTGCGGACGGTGGCGAGCTGCGTCAGTTGACAGCGTTAGGTGGCGTGAATGAGTTTAACGTCTCGCCGAGCGGCGAGGCGCTCGCCGTGCGTCATTCGGAGTTTGATAAACACCCGGATCTCTATCACGTGCGTATCGCCGATGGTATGGCGACACAGCTTACCGATACGCGGACAGATGCTTACAAAGCCTATGACTGGGTGATTCCTGACATTGTGGAAGTGCCTTCCAGTCATGTTGACCGCCCGATTTACACCAAGCTGTATTTGCCACGCGACTACGATGCTGAGAAGACATATCCGGCCGTCATGTTCGTGCATGGCGCGGGTTACACGCAGAATTCGCACGCGGGTTGGCCTTACTATTTCCGTGAGTTTATGTTCCACACACTGTTAGCGGAACGTGGCGTCATCGTGATTGATATGGACTATCGCGCATCCAAAGGCTACGGCCGCGACTGGCGTACCGCGATCTATCGGCAGATGGGTCACCCTGAGCTTGAGGATTTCCAGGATGGCGTGCAGTGGGCAGTGGACAATTACAATGTCGATCCGGGGCGCGTCGGTGTCTACGGTGGTTCCTACGGTGGGTTCATGGCGTTTATGGCGCTGTTCCGTGACCCGGATTTGTTTGCCGCTGGCGCTGCGTTGCGACCCGTTGTCGATTGGGCGCACTACAACCACGGCTATACATCGAATATTCTAAACACGCCATTGATCGACCCGGAAGCATACGAAAAAAGCTCGCCGATTTTTTTCGCTGACGGGCTCGACAAGCCACTGCTAATTGCTGCAGGGATGCAAGACGACAACGTGTTCTTTCAGGATTCTGTGTTGTTAGTGCAACGCCTGATTGAGTTACAGAAAGAAGACTTTGAGTTAGCCGTCTATCCATTGGATCCGCATGGATTTACGCATGCAGATTCATGGCTCGACGAGTATCGCCGAGTACTGAAGTTGATGGAACAACATGTGATTGCGCCATGACAAACGCGACTTTTTTGACGCCTGTTTTGGCGCTGATCGTTTGGACCGCTGTCATGTGGTTCTGGCTATACGCAACGCGGATACCGGCGATGCAAGCTGCGCGAATCCACCCTGATAAAGCACGACATCCCAGCGGCGAATGGAAAACCAAACTGCCGCCGCGCGTACTATCGGTGGCGGATAACTACAATCATCTGCATGAGCAGCCAACGGTCTTTTACGCGTTGATGTTCTATATCGTGCTGACGACGGGCGGTGACCGGCTCAGCCTGATCATTGCGTCAGTCTACGTCGGATTGCGTGTTGTCCATTCGTTAGTACAGATTTTCAGTAGTAACGTCGTCATGCGGTTTTCTATGTTCGCTCTATGTAGCCTGACGTTGTTTGCATTGCTCGGCAAGACGCTAATAGCGGCGCTTTGATGGTATGTCATGCGCGGTCTGCGTATATTGAAACGCTATTCACGGGAGCGACGCTGTGGAATCCACTAAAGTCTCAGAAAAAGTACTGATGCACATCCGCGCCGGACGCAAGATCGCGGCGATCAAGACCTTGCGCGAAGAGCAGGGCTTCGGATTGAAAATGGCAAAGGACATGGTCGATCATCTGTCGCGCTCGTTACGCGAAGCCAACGTAGTCGAAGAGGAGCGCCCGCTAGCGATGGGCGAGGGCGGTAAGCCGCCCGTTAAGCGGCAACGGCGCAAACAACCGGCGCCAGACAGCAATCATGCCGGCATGCCAGACTATGTCGTCAAGCGACGGCCTGTATTGCCGCAGATTATTGCCTTCTTGGTGTTCGTCGCGTTCGTATACTCGTTTTTGAATCGCTAGACGATCTCGCTGCTACTCACCCTCGGCAGCTAGTAACGTATTCAATTCCTCTATGAGACGGTCTATGACAGAGTCGGCATAGCCGACGTGACGATAGGCGATTTTGCCGTCCTTGCCGATGATGACCATGTGCGGAATCCCGCCAACGCCGTACGCTTCTCCGACAAGACCTTTACGGTCTGACAAGAACACGACATCGGTATCGGGCAACTGACGCCGCAGTTTTTTGACGACGCGCGGGCTTTCCTTGTAGTTAACGGCGTACACCTGCAGTTCCTCTGTGCCTACGTTGTTTTGCATTTGTGCGAGCACTGGAAGCTCTTTGCGGCATGGCGGACACCATGTTGCCCAGAAAGTTACGATACGTACCGTGCCGGGATTGTCCGATAACAAAATGCGGTTGCCCTCGAATTTACCGAGATCGTCCGGCGGCGTGTCGCCGACATCAGCGGCGCTCGCGTTGACGCATAGTAGTGCGGTGAGACAAACGAAGCGTATGCGCTGGAATGTGAGCATGTGAACGTCCCTGTCTAATTATGGTTGCGTTGATTCGGATTCTGGTTCGCTGGCTGATGCGGCGCTAAGCGCCGCGTTGAGACCCTCAGCAACGGTCTCCAGCAACAAGTCAGCCGACATCACCTGCATGTCGTCGCTGACGCGTTTGCGGCTCTCTAAAAACACGGCGGCATGCGGTGACGCCTTGCCTTGATTGGCAATCGACAGCAGTTGGGCGTCGGTGAGGTGTGCGCGATAAGCGCTCAGCAGATTATCATTCCAGACGTCCTGGCGCTGCTCGACAGCGCGTGCGAGATGCTCTTGCATCAGCGCTTGAGCGCTACTGTCACCAACGGCGTCGACTAATGCTTGATACAAAGTTGTACGCACAGCCGTTTTTTCGCTGAGCGCATAAAAACTCTTACCCAGCTGCATTGCGGTGACAAATTGTGAAGCGTCGGTCGTGGTCTGCGCGCGTGCTGTTATTGCCAGCAGCAGCAACAGTACGCATCGAAAGACGTGATTGATCAACAGCATTCTACGCAGCGATGACTTGCGGCAGTGCCCGACGGAACGCGGTGCCCAGTAAAAATGATCGTCTTGTTGCGGTTGCGTTAATGGCAGTTTCCCTGATGGTGGCGTGCGCGCTTTATTGCGTTCACATTCGAGTGTCAGAAAATTTCCGACAAAAAATACGCAATGGCATCAGTGCTGCGTCTATCGGCATCGGGGTTGTACACGGTGCCGGAAGTTGCGTCGTTTGCCTCTGGGTTGGTGAAGCTGTGCATCGCCTGACCATACGCATGCATTTGCCAGTCACAACCAGCGGCGTTCATTTCCTCGCCAAGCGCGACAACAGCGTCCGGCGTTGCCATCGGATCGTTCCAACCGTGCAGTACCAGTACTCTTGCTGTGATTGCGTTTGCCGGCCCCGGCGGCGGCTTGAACAAACCGTGCAGACTCACGACGCCGCGTAACGCATCACCGCTGCGCGC
>JBCBZK010000157.1:0-7557 GCA_039815365.1 Pseudomonadota bacterium
AACGGGTTGCCCGTGAGACCGGGCTTACCGCAGCGCCGCATTTGACCTGCGTTGGTGCAAGTCGCGGTGAGATCGATGATATTGCTCGCGGCTACCTCGACGACGGAGTTCGTCATTTGGTCGCGCTGCGCGGTGATGCGCCCAAAGGCCAGGATCACTACGAAGCCCACGCGGACGGTTACCATTATGCGTCAGATTTGGTCGCCGGCTTGCGACGCATTGGTGACTTCGATATTTCGGTTGCCGCGTATCCGGAAGGACATCCGGAAGCGCGATCACGTGACGATGATCTGGATAACCTAAAACGCAAAATCGACGCAGGTGCGAATCGTGCGATCACACAGTTCTTTTTTTCAGTGGAGCATTTCCTGAAGTTCCGCGACGCTTGTGTCGCGCGCGGCATTACGGTGCCTATCGTGCCTGGCATTTTGCCGATTACCCGGTTTGGTCAAATGCTCAAATTCGCCAAGATGTGCGGTACCGAAGTGCCTCAATGGTTGCATGAGCGTTTCGAAGGTTTGGACGAAGACGTGAGTACGCGCAATTTGATTGCAGGGAATGTGGCGATCGAGCAGGTGAACCGCTTGCGCGAAGAGGGCGTAAACGATTTTCATTTTTATACGCTGAATCGCGCTGAGCTTACCTACGCTATTTGCCACAATCTTGGTCTGCGTCAACTAAAGGCTGCGTCATGAACACTGCAACAGACCGATTTGACGCGCTGCAGGCGCTGATTGCAGAACGCATCGTCTTTTTGGACGGTGCTATGGGTACGATGATTCAGTCGCATAAGCTGACGGAGGCTGACTATCGTGGCCAACGGTTCGCTGATTGGCCGTCAGACGTTAAGGGTAACAATGACCTTCTGACGTTAACGCGTCCGGAGATCATCGCCGATATCCACCAGCAGTTTTTTGAAGCAGGTGCGGACATCGTAGAAACCAACACGTTTAATTCCAATCAACCGTCGCAGGCTGACTACGGTATGGAAGCGTTGGTCGTGGAGCTAAACCTCGCCGCGGCGCGGCTGGCACGCGACGTTGCCGATGCCTATACCGCGAAAACCGGCGAAGCGAAGTTCGTCGCTGGCGTGCTCGGGCCAACGAACCGAACGGCGTCTTTGTCCCCGGATGTGAATGACCCGGGATTTCGCAATATAGATTTCGATACGCTGGTCGACACCTACAGCGCGGCAACCAAAGCGCTGCTCGAGGGTGGTGCAGATTTCATCATGATCGAGACGATTTTCGACACGCTGAATGCGAAAGCTGCCGTGGTCGCGGTCGAGCAGGTTGGAGAGACTCGCGGTGAACGTATTCCGGTGATGATCTCCGGGACGATTACCGATGCGTCCGGCCGCACACTGTCAGGTCAGACGACAGAGGCATTCTGGAATTCGCTACGACACGCGCAGCCATTCATGTTCGGGCTGAACTGTGCGTTGGGCGCCGACGATATGCGTCCCTATGTGGCGGAGTTATCCCGTATCGCGGATACCGGCGTCAGTGCGCATCCGAACGCAGGATTACCGAATGAATTCGGCGAGTACGATGAGACGCCGGAAACGATGGCGCAGACGGTGGCTGAGTTTGCCAGCAGCGGGTTTGTCAACTTGCTCGGCGGTTGTTGTGGTACGACGCCTGAACACATTGCAGCCTTGAAACAGGCATGCGCAGGATTTGCGCCCCGCGTGATTCCCGACATTGAGCCCGCTTGTCGTTTGGCAGGCCTCGAGCCACTTAACATCGATAGTGACAGTCTTTTCGTCAATGTGGGCGAGCGTACCAACGTCACTGGCTCAGCGAAGTTTCGCAAACTTATTGAAGCCGACGATTACACCAGCGCGGTAAGTGTTGCCTTGCAGCAAGTTGAAAGCGGCGCACAAATCGTCGACATCAATATGGATGAAGGGATGCTCGATTCGGAAGCCGCGATGGTGCGTTTTTTGAATCTGATCGCAGCCGAGCCAGATATCGCTCGTGTGCCGATCATGATTGATTCATCGAAGTTTGAAATACTTGAGGCAGGGCTTAAGCGGGTTCAAGGTAAGGCGATCGTCAATTCAATCAGTCTCAAGGAAGGCGAGGCTGCATTTATCCAACAGGCGAAACTGGTCAGGCGCTATGGCGCTGCGGTTATCGTTATGGCGTTTGACGAAACCGGTCAGGCTGATTCGCTACAACGCAAAACACAGATTTGTGAGCGTGCGTATCATTTACTGACAAAGACGGTTGGTTTCCCGGCGGAAGATATCATCTTTGATCCGAATATTTTCGCGGTCGCCACTGGTATTGAAGAGCATGCGACCTATGGTGTCGATTTCATAGAAGCCACGCGGGATATCCGTCAGCGTCTGCCACATGCGCTCGTTAGCGGCGGCGTATCTAATGTGTCGTTCTCGTTTCGCGGCAACAACACGGTTCGCGAAGCGATTCACTCGGTGTTCTTGTATCACGCGATTCGCGCAGGTTTGACAATGGGTATTGTCAACGCAGGGCAATTGGCGATCTATGAGGACTTGCCAGAGGCCTTGCGTGATGCGATAGAGGCAGTCGTGTTGAACACCCGTGAAGATGCAACCGAGCGTTTGCTTGAAGTTGCTGAAACCTATCGCGGTACCGGCAGCGCCAGTGTCTCGGCGAGCGATATGAGCTGGCGCGAACTTGCCGTGTCGGAACGTCTGCAACATGCGTTGGTGAAAGGTAATGACACGTTTGTTCTGGAAGACACCGAAGAGGCACGTCAATCGGCAACGCGTCCTCTTGATGTCATCGAAGGGCCATTGATGGATGGCATGAACGTTGTCGGTGACTTGTTTGGCGCCGGTAAAATGTTCTTGCCGCAGGTCGTCAAGTCCGCGCGTGTGATGAAAAAAGCGGTCGCGCACCTGATTCCGTTTATCGAAGAAGCAAACGATGGCGTGAAGCAGAGCAACGGCAAAATTGTGCTGGCGACCGTCAAAGGTGATGTACACGATATCGGCAAGAACATTGTCGGCGTGGTGTTGGCTTGCAACAATTTTGACGTCATCGATTTGGGCGTCATGGTGTCATGTCAGGACATTCTTGATGCCGCTGATCGTGAGTCGGCCGATATTATTGGATTGTCCGGTCTGATCACGCCGTCGCTCGACGAAATGGTACACGTCGCCAGTGAAATGCAACGCCTGGGTCATCAGCAACCGTTGCTGATTGGTGGTGCGACCACATCGCCGGCGCATACATCGGTGAAGATTGATCCAGGTTATGATGGACCGGTCGTGTACGTTAAGGATGCGTCGCGAGCAGTCGGCGTTGCTCAGCAGCTGGTGGGTGCCGGTTGCGACGACTACGTCAAAACCATCAAAGCGGATTGCGAGAAGCGTCGTGTCAGGCATGCTGGGCAAAAGCGCAAAGGCCCGTCACTGGGAATAAGCGCAGCCCGTGCTCGCGCGCGATTACTAAATTGGTCCGGCTATGTGCCGCCTAAGCCGAGTTATCTTGGCGTCAAGACCTTCCTTGATATCAAATGTGAAGACCTCGTGCCGTACATTGATTGGATGCCGTTTTTTAACGCGTGGGAGTTTCACGGTAAGTATCCGGATATTCTGACCGATAGTGTCGTCGGTGAAGCGGCGACATCGCTCTATGAAGACGCGCAAGAAATGCTCAAGGCGATCGTTGCTGACGATTGGCTCGAAGTTCGAGCGAGTGTTGGGTTTTTCCCGGCAGGTTCCGTTGGTGATGATATCCGGGTGTTCCGTGACGAAGCGCGCAAGGACGTCCTCGCAGACGTTCAGTGCTTGCGACAGCAGAAAAAGCGCCGTGAAGATCTACCACAGGAATGTTTGTCTGACTTTATAGCTCCACTCGAGCGCGGTTTGGACGACTATCTTGGCGGCTTTGTGGTCACGGCCGGGCATGGTGCAGAAATGCGCGCTCAGGCATTTGAGTATGCACATGATGACTACTCAGCAATTCTGTTGAAGGCGCTGGCTGATCGTTTCGCTGAGGCAGGTGCGGAGTACCTGCACAAAATGGTGCGCACGCAGTGGTGGGGCTATGCCGCTGATGAGGGTCTCGACAACGAGGCATTGATCGACGAGCAATACCAAGGTATTCGACCAGCGCCAGGTTATCCGGCTTGCCCCGACCACACGCAAAAAGCGACGTTGTTCGAGTTGTTAGATGCAAGTAACAATACGGGCGTCACGTTAACGGACAGCTTCGCCATGTCGCCGGCGGCATCAGTGAGTGGCTGGTATTTCTCCCACCCTGATTCCCGCTATTTTGCCGTCGGTCAGATCGGTGAAGATCAGATTGACGACTATGTTATTCGTAAAGGCTGTAGCAAAGCAGACGCGGAGCGCTGGCTTGCACCGAATCTGGGGTACGTGCCAGGCCGAACGGCAACCAAAGACGCTGCCTGATTGTCTCAGGCGGCGCTTTTCGGCTTCATTGATTCCGGGCATGCAGGGCGTGCCATCATCATCTTGCGATGGGCGAGCAATTTCTCAGGCATGTCGATTTTGTACATGCGTGCCCAGCCGATGATTTGAACCATGAGTACATCGACGACGGTCAATCGACCGCAACACGCAAATTCGCTACTGTCATCCATCATATGAGCGACGGCTCGAATGTTCTTGGCGACGCGTTTCTTCGCGAATTCAGCAGTACCGTCAGGCCAGGGGTACAGTGCTTTCAGGCGACCGGCCTGGTCGGCGACCCACAGGTACGCCTCTACCTCGGTGATCAAATAGTGCATCAGACGTGAGTAGTCAGCTTGCTCATCGGCGGTCTCGGGCAACATGCGACCTTCAGGCTTGAGTCTTGCAACGTACTCACAAATCGCGGTCGACTCTGTGAGAGAACGGTCGCCATGCGTGAGCGCTGGAATCTTGCCGCCCGGACTGATCGCCAGAAACTCGGGCGTCGTGAGCTCGCCCTTGTTGTAATCGATGCGTTTGACGTCATGCTCGAGCCCGAGCTCGTTGAGCGTCCAAAGGCAGCGTTCGGCGCGCGATGAGAACATGTGCGCATACAGTGTGATGGTGTCGGTCATGATCAGGCCTCGGGAAGTTGTCCGCACACAGTGCAGTCAGGGTTTTTAGGGATTCGCAATTGTTGCCACTGGCAACTCAGTGCATCAAACAGACTCAGCGTCGATCGGTCGTGATGTGGCTGTGTAAGCGCCTTGATTGCCTCGCCAGCCATCATCGTGCCGACGGTAGCAGGCAACGATGCCAACACGCCGGCGCCCGCACAGTCGTCAAAAGACTCGTCGTCGTCGCGATAGACGCAGGCATAGCAGGGCGACACACGATAATCACCGCCGAACACGGCAAGCTGTGCCTCCCAGCGAATCGCGCTACCGCTGACCAAAGTCTTCGCGTTAGCCACACAGGCACGGTTAATCATAAAACGGCTGGCAAAATTGTCTGTACAGTCGAGCACGATATCGGTTCGCGCAACGGCACTGTTGAGGTCATCTGCAGACATTCTGTGGTTGATGACATCCATCGGCATCGCAGGTCGCAAAGCGCGCAAACGGGCGCGCGCCGCACGCGCTTTGTTGACGCCAACGCTGGCGTCGCTAAATAGTGTTTGGCGGGCCAGGTTGCTTACATCTACGGTGTCGAAATCACACAACGTTGCGCTGCCAAGACCTGCCGTCGCGATGGTTGTGGCAGCGGCACATCCCGTGCCGCCAATGCCGATGATCAATGCATGCGCATTGCCGAGCGCACGTACGCCATCGCTACCAAAGTTGGGTAGCGAGGCGTGCCGTGCATAGCGCGTGTCAACCGTCGCGGCGCACACTAATGATTTTTACCGGCTCAACGGGCACATCGCCGTGTCCGCCATGGTTGCCCGTTTTGACTGCTGCGATCGTGTCAACAATATCCATGCCTTGTGTGACTTTGCCGAACACCGCGTAGCCGAAATCACGCCCGCCATGGTCAAGAAAGCTATTGTCGGACAGATTGATGAAAAACTGGGACGTCGCGCTATCAACAACGTTGGTACGTGCCATTGCGATGCTGCCGCGTACGTTCGGTAAGCCGTTGTCCGCCTCATTCTTGATCGGATCATGCGTTGGCTTTTGGTTCATGTCTACGTCCATGCCACCACCCTGAATCATGAAATTCGGGATCACACGGTGGAAAATCGTGTCGTTGAAATAGCCTTCGTCGAGGTAGCGAAAGAAGTTCTCTACGCTGATTGGCGCTTTTTCATCGTTGAGATCCAGATGAATGTCGCCGTGGTTGGTTTCAATAATGACCATGAGTTGTCCTTGACAGTTATCGTGTAAAACGCGCTTCGGTAACGCGTGGATTGCCAGCCAGATCCAGATAGGTCGAGACCTCGCAAAAATCTGCTGCGCGAAGGATACCGGAGACGGCAACTGCCTGCTCGTTGCCGTGCTCGAGCAGCAACCATCCACCGCTCGCTAGGTAGGCGGGCGCCTGCGCGACAATATGCCGGATATCGTCAAGACCATCCGCGCCGCTGGCCAGCGCAACGCGCGGCTCGTGGCGCAACGATCGCTCAAGCTCAGCATATCCGGATTCGACATAAGGCGGGTTGCTGACGATGACATCAAACAGACCGTGATCAAAGTTATCGAGCCAATGACTTGCGCAGAAACTGACGTTTCGAAGGTCATGCCGCTGCGCATTGTCTCGCGCGACGTCCAACGCCGCTGGTGAAGTGTCGCTCGCGATGATCGTCGCGTCTGGTCGTTCGCAGGCGATCGCCAATGCGATCGCACCGCTGCCCGTACCAAGATCTGCCACACGACTGGGCCCGTGATGCGCGACGCGCACAAGTGCTTGTTCCACGAGTGTTTCGGTGTCCGCTCGTGGCACCAGCGTTGCGCTGTTGACGCACAGATCCAGACTCCAGAATGGCTGGGAACCGGTGATATACGCCAGAGGTACGTCATCGCGGCGTCGTTCCACGAGTGTGTCCAGGAGGGTGATATCGGTGGCCGAGAGGATCCGCTCCGGGGCTGCAAGTAACGCCGCGCGCGACACTTTGAGCACGTGCATCAGTAATAGATCAGCCTCGAGTGCGGTCGTCTCGCTCACAGTGGCAAGTTGCCCGCATGCAAGCTTCCGCCACTCCGTAATCGACATCGGTTTACAATCGCCGCTCAGGTGAGTTCTCCGAACAAAGCCCGCTGTTGCGGGACACTATGAAAAGCGCGGCTCTGATGCTGCGCGCCAACGCATTTTGAGGAGCGTCGGATGGAAGTTTACAGCAGTGTGCTTGAGATGGTCGGCCGTACCCCGATGCTTGAGGTAACCCAGTTCGATACAGGCAAATGTCGCTTGTTTCTGAAGCTGGAGCTGAACAACCCGGGCGGGTCTATCAAGGATCGTATTGGCGTGTCGATGATCGGTGAGGCTGAAGCGCGCGGCGACATCACGCCTGGCGATACCATTGTCGAGGCGACCGCGGGTAACACCGGGCTGGGTTTGGCGATGGCAGCAGCGCGCAAGGGTTACCACTTGGTGCTGGTGCTGCCCGACAAAATGAGCCAGGAAAAGATTTTCAATCTGCGTGCGATGGG
>JBCBZK010000118.1:0-11011 GCA_039815365.1 Pseudomonadota bacterium
CGCTGCGAGTTAACTGACCAAGTTGGTTATAGCGGAACGCCTCAACGAAATAGTTGCTGCCTATCTTGGACACACGACGCACCTGATTCCCGACAGAGTCGTAGTCAATAATCGAACCCTGACCGCTTGCGATTTCGATCGCATTGGTGGTCGTATTCAGAACGCCTTCAGCGATCTTGATACGATTCTCTGCATCGTAGGTGTACCAATACTCTTTTTGTGTCTCCTGAATCGTACTACCAGGGGTGATCGAGTACGTGAAATCTGAAAAACCTGTATTCCAGGCAATGTCATAGTAATTGCCGTTCAAAAGACCACTGCCAAAGCTGTTTAGCGAGGCAGTCTGCGGCTCTTCTGCAAGTCGGAATCCTCCACCGACACTATCGAGCTCTGCGCCGCCACCAGCGACGGAATTGAGAATCACACCACCTGCGCTGTAGAACAACCAGAAGCTATCCGAGGAGGACGCAATACCATCGCTGGCGGTAACCGTTATCTGCCTGTCGATTTGTCCTTGAGCAGGCGTGCCACTCAGGACCCCCGTAGAAGAGTTAAAGTTCACGCCTGGCGGTGTGTAACTCAGCGAGTAACTGACAGAATCACCGTCGGCATCCGACGTGTATTGGCTAAAATTGATAAAAATTGGTTGGTTGTCAAAGTTGAAGACGCCCGGCGCGTTGATCTGCGGCGCGCTGTTGGCGCGCGCGGTCACCTGGAACACATCCGTCACGGAAAGCGCGCCATCAGAACCACGTACGACAACGTTCCAGGTACCCCCGGATGGCGGTGTGCCGTAGAGCAGGCGTGTCGCTGAATTAAACGACATCCAGCTTGGCATGGAGTCGATCGAGTAACTGACCGATGTACCATCCGGATCGGTGAATGTGCTGGATGGTATGTAGTAGCTCCAAGCTAAGCCTTGAACAAGACCCGTCTGATTCGGTACCGCATTCGCGACCGTCGGGGCACGGTTGTTGTTGTTAACTGTCAGAGTAAATGTCGACTGGGTTTGACCGCCGTTACCGTCTGTCGCTGTGACGCGTACGGTGTAGCTACCCGCATGGTTGTAGCCGGGTGAGAACGTAAATGTCGAGCCTGAGAGTGTGACCCAGGAGGCACTGCCGGTCCCAACAGCGACCCCATTGAGCGTCGCCGACAGATTTAACGAATCACCATCGAGGTCGACAAAAGTGCCGGCAGGAATGGCATAGTTTCGCGGTACAGCTTCGGTCACTGACTGCGGAGGGATCGTATTGGCGATCGGGTCCTGGTTGACATTGTTGACAACCAGTGTGAAGACATCGACCGCTGTGCCACCGCGCCCATCGCTCGCGGTTAGCCGCACCGTGTAGCTGCCCGCCTGGCTGTAGTTTGGCGAGAACGTAAAGACGCCGTTGACGAGCGTCACCCAATTCGCGGATCCGGTGCCAACAGCAACGTTATTCAACGTCGCCGTGTATTGCAGCGTATCGGCGTCCAGGTCCGAGAAGGTATTGGACGGGATCGGGAATGGCCGCGGTGTGCCCTCATTAACAGATTGTGTCGGAATAGGGTTGGCGACGGTCGGATCACGGTTGATGTCATTCACGGTCAGCGTGAAGACATCTTCCTCGACGCCGCCATTGCCATCGTCGGCAAACACGCGCAGCGTGTAACTGCCCTGATGATCATACGTCGGTGAGAAATAGAACGTATCACCGACCAGCGTGACCCAACTCGCAAGTCCGGTACCCACATCAACGTTATTCAGCGTCGCAGAATACGTCAGCGTGTCGTCCGTATCCGGATCGCTGAATGTTCCTGGAGGAATCTGGAAGGATGGCGTTGTGCCCTCATTGATCGACTGGTTAGGTATCGGTATAGCGACCACAGGCGGACGGTTGTTGTTGTAAACCGTAACAGTGAACGATGTGCTGACGCTGCCACCACGACCATCGTTGGCGGTGAGGTTCACGGTATAGCTGCCGGCATCCAGAAAGTCCGGCGCTAAAGTAAACACGCCATTGGCTAGCGTAATCCAGGAGGCAGCACCGGTGCCGACTGGCACGCCACCCATCGTTGCGGTGTAGCTCAGCGCATCGCCATTGGGATCTGAGAAGGCATTGCTTGGTACGCTGAACGAGACGGTATTGCCTTCCACCACGCCGCGCGGCGCGATCGCATTGACAACTACCGGAGCATCATTGCTCGCGAGCACTTGCAGGGTGAAGTCCTGATAGCCCGACTCGTAGGCCTCCGCGGTGCTGGTCTCAATTGCTCGGACTCGAATAACGAAGGTCTCGTTAGCGGTGATGCCATTGCGCACACCGCTGAAGGTGCCTGTGGTCGGGTTGAAATTCAGCCAGCTCGGTAGATCGGCCTCTACTTCCTGTGGCAGATAGATCGGCGTCGGCGGTACGGTGTCTTCGTAGCCGAAGAACACCAGCTCAGTTGTGACCCACCGGGCCTCGTAGTTCAGCGTATTCCCATCCGGGTCGGTGAACGACGACGTAGGGATCACATGGGTCCATCCGGTCTGGCCTTCGTTCAAAGACGCATTGGGTATTGGCGCACCGACTGTGGGCGCGCGGTTTGTCTGTTGTACCGTCAACGTAAACGACGTACTGACTGACTCACCCTGAGTATCAGAAGCGGTGACAGCAACCGTATAGCTGCCAGCCTGATCAAAGCCCGGTGAGAAAACAAACTGGCCGTTCGCTAGTGTCACCCAACTGGCTGCACCAGTACCAGCTGGAACACCATTCACCGTAGCGGTATACGTGAGGGGATTGTTATCCGGGTCTGAAAACGCATTACCCGGAATCGCGAACATCAGCGTCGCGTTCTCGTTAACTGACCGGTTGGCAAGACCGGCATTAACTACCGGCGGTTGGTTTACATCGTTAACGACGATCTGAAAGGTTTGCTGTGCGGTGGCACCCTGTGGATCCGTCGCGGTAACCGTAGCCGTGTAGACACCGGAGTCATTGCCACCCGGCGAGAACCGTATGAAGGTGTCATCAATGACCTGTGTAGCGCTACCGGACAAGCCTGGCACGTTGATTTGATAGCTCAACCTTTCGCCTGCTTCCTCATCCAGATCCGGATCGAAGAAATAGGCCTGCAGAAACACACCGTCTATGGTCGTGCCTTCGCTGACGGTGACTTGCGGAATAGAGCCGGTGGTCTGCGGTGGCGTGTTCGCGACCTGACCATCGAGCACCGTTAACACAAAAGTGCGGGTTGTCGTCGCACCTGACGGATCTCGCGCTGTTAGAACGATATCGTATTCGCCTGGCTGCACCCGGCTTGAGTAGGTAAAAGACTCAGCGGCGGTACCAGGTGGCGAATTGACATCGAGACTTAGCGTATTGCCATTGGCGTCAAACGTTAGCCACGATGGTAGGTTTTCTGTGCCATCCGGAATAACAATGACACCACTTTGACCACCATAAACACGATAGCTTTGCAGTCGCGCCTCGTAGACCAGCGTATCGCCATCGGGATCTGTAAACAGATCGGTACCAACCACATGTGGCGTAGCAAGGTCCTGAAACTCCGTTACGGTCAGCGTGCCATTGAACGTGGCGCTGCTGTTTGGTATCGGTGCGTTGTTGTTAACCGGCTGCGCACTAGAGTCGTAACGCGATGACACACGAGTGTAGCGACGGTTTCCGTTCTCATCGTAACCGTAGATCGCCTCCATCGTATCGAGGCCGCCGCTTTGCAACAAATCGGTTGTGACGACTTTGTAGACTCGGCCGTGCTCATCGTAAGTGGTGCGAGTAATCTGTGAATAGAGCTGTCCAGTACCCTGTTGATTCTGGGTACCGGGCGCGTTGGTTAGCGAGTTGGTATCGGTTCCGCTTACATACTCATAGGTACGACGACCGAGATGATCATACTCATACTCGGCAACCAATCCGATATCGCGATCATTCAGACGCTTGAGTGCACCGTTGTTGTAATACTCGTAGGTGACACCCAGTGAGCTGTTATCCGCATAGGGATTGTTCGGATCGTAGTTCGCATACTGCGTATCGGTACCTTTATAAATCAACAGGCCGGAGTCCTGCTCGTAGACATAGACATACTCAACGCCGTTAAGGTTGTTGTAGGTCTGCATGCGGCCGAAGTAGTCGTAAGTCCAGGCCAACTCGTGCACGTCGGCACCTGCCGTACCACTGAGGCCATTGCGCTGACTGACGCGCCGACCCTGACTATCGTATGCATAGTCCGTGACGATACCGGCGGCCGATTGCTTCTGGATGACGTTGCCGCGCACATCGTAATGCGTGACACTCGTCGACGTCACGTCGTTGTCATTCGCATCAACCGACATAACGAATGACGACGAGGTCTGATAACCCAGTGAGTTATAGGTGTGGGTTACTAGCGCCTGGTTTCTATAGGCCTGATCCCCTTGATCAAATCGTACATCGCCAATCGCGACCTTGCGATCCAGCCGGTCGTAGGTGGTGGTAGTGATATAGCCATTGGCTTTTTGCTGTGCAACCTCGCGACCGAACAGATCGTAGGCGAACTGCGTTACGTTACCCAAAGCGTCGGTCTGGCTTATCAACTGATCTGCACTGTTGTAGGTCATGAAGCGGAGGCTTCCACGTGCATCTTGCTGAGCGATCTGTCGCCCCAGCAGGTCATAGTAGCTCTCAATCGTCGGCGCAAGATTGGACTCGCCACCATCTTCTCCGACAACATTCGTCAGCGGTTGACGCTGGTAAACCATCTGGTCGTACTGGTTGTAGTGGTACGCGTACGAGACCTCATCGACACTGATCGGCGTCGAGTTGGCGTCGAGCGCGCCCCATTCGGACATCCGTTCTGTCTGCCCAACAACATTGCCCCAACGATCGTAGGTCACCTCGGCGCTGCTTCCGATAAATCGCGTCACGCCGTTGTTGTAGGACTGCTCGACAAAAGGCCGATCAACACGTGTGCTGCGACCAAGATCATCATAGCGGTACACAACAACCGAATCGTCTTGGCCGTTTGCACCTGGGGTCGCCTCTGCGATCATGTTGCCGGCAAGATCGTAGCTGTAAGTCTTGGTGCTGCCGTTGGCTGCAGTGCCGCTGACCATGCGGCCTGCCAGGTCATAGACAAAGGTCTCTTCGTAGTTGGTGCGGCTGGTTCCGCGACCAGTGATCTCACCGAAGCCATTGTAGATCGTCTCAATACGTTGGTTACCCGTCGCCGCAGCGGCCAACTGGTTCGCTGCACCAAGTTCAATTTCGGTCGTGATCTGGCGATTCAACGCATCGAATGTGTAATGGGTGCGCGCGGTATATGTGCCCGCGTCGCCCTCGTATTGGTGCGTGCGGATCTCCGCTGTGACATTGCCGGACGCATCATGCTCGTATCGTGTGACGTAACCTTCGGCATCGATGACCATATCCCGACGGCGTGCATCGTCGTAACCGTAGTAGGTGACCTTGTCGTTAGCGTTGTCAAAGTTCGCACTGCTGAGCGCGAGGTTCACGTCACTTGCGGCGCCGTTGTGATAGGAGCGCTCCATCACGAGATTGCCATGCACATCGTAGGCGAAGCTAGTGAGCGCACTGCGCGTAGCCTGGCCGTCCGTGATCGAGTCGCCCGCTACGAGTCCAAAAGCGTTGCCCACCTGTGTGCGCAGCAGCGCATCGCGGGTGACGTCCTTCGTCCAAATAGCCCTGCCAAGCAGGTCATAACCTGTAACCAACGCATTGCCATCCGCGTCCATCACACGAGTAATATTGCCAACCGCGTCGTAGTCGGTCGCCTGTGTCAGGTAGCGCGACTCCTCTGCAATTGAAACGCTGCCGTTGTTGACACTGGCATGCTGTACATCGAGCATAAACTCATTGCTGAGACGCCCGAGGGCATCGTATTCGTACTCGCGCGCACGGTCTGCGCCAAGACTCGCATCATTCCGACCATGGTTGAAGTTATTGGCGGCGCCATTCAAGAAACCGCGACTTGCCGCCGGCGCTGCCAACGCGGAATCGGACTGGGCGTTTGACATCGCGTTGTCAGAAACAGCTCGCGCGAACTCTGTCACCCGTGACACCTGGCCAAAACCGTTGTACAGGGTATTGGTTAGATAGCCACCCGCGTCGACCGTCTGTACGCGTTGCCCGTTAGCATCATAGTAGTTAAGCGTCGTTGACCACTGTTGCGCGCCATCCTCAATGCCTCGCAATTGACTCTCACGCCAAAGCTCACCAAAGCCGTTATATTCGAAGCGCGTCTCCGGCGCGCCCGTGTAAGCTGCGCCGTTGACAGCATCGAAGCCGTCTACCGACGTCGCAACAGTGCTGATGCGATTGCCGGATGCATCGTAGGTATGGGTAATGGTTCGATTATCTGCAGAGTTAAAGTCGCCAGCCGCAAAACGTGCCGCCATCGAGTCCATCGTATGCCGCGTATTGATGCTACCAATCAGTGATGCTTGTCTGTCAGCGTAGCGCGTGACGGTAACGATATTGTCGTAAGCATCGTACTGCGTCTCGGTCACAAAACCTTCTGCATCAATGTCGTAACGCAGACGCCCTTCGGCATCGTAGACTTTGTAGCTGTGATTGCCGCGAACGTCGCGATTAGCTACCGCGTTACCCATGACATCAAATGCTGTCTCGGACGTGACGTGCGTGCCATTGCCGACACGATAGGAAACAGTCGTCTGTCGACCCAGCTCGTCATAACCAAACGTTGTCTCAGTCACCTGTGAGCGATTCTCGCTGCCGTTGGACAGCAAACGAATTCCTTCCGTTCGGCTAACCACATTGCCACGGTAATCGTAAGCCATCTCAGTCACGATCTGCTGTGTCTGTGCCGTGACCGACGGGGCGGCGGTATTGTTTAGGTTAGCAACATAGAATGTGACACTCGGCGACGTCTCGCGCAACAGGTTGCCACGATCATCGTAGCTGTATTCCCAACGATGACTGGCCTTGTTGATAACAGCCGTGCGATTCCCAAACGCATCGTATTCGTATTGCTCTGTCTGACCGAGCGCGTCGGTCATAGAGACCATTCTGCCGAGATCATCGTAGCCGTTGACGGTCTCGCGGCGAAGTGGCGCTGCCGTAGCGTCAGCGAATGCTGCTACAGCGGCGAGATCAAACGCACCGTTTTGCGTGTAGTCGCGGCCGATCTGAATTTCGCTTACGACACGACCGGCAGCGTCATAACGCATCTCGGAGATTCGGCCGGTATAGCTGCCGCCGATCTCTCCACCATTAATAATGAATCGCTTTCGGCCAGCAAGATCGTAAACATGCGCGCTGCTGCGATAGTCAGCACTGTTGGTCGCGCTTTCGAGCTGCGTCAAGGTGACACCGGCCGACTGGCTAATACCTGCATCGGCTGCGTCGTAGCGTCGAGTCTCAATGAGACGATTCGCGTCGTCATAGAACTGTTCGGCAACACGGCCTAGACCATCGACGGTGAATTTCAGGCGGTTGGCCGTATCGTAGAAAAAGGTTTGCGTCTGCGTCGCGAGAGCGCGACCTTCATCGGCCGCGAACATGCTGGCCATCGCGGCATCGACGTCTTCTGCGCTCGACATGACCGAGAAATTCGTACTGCCCAGTACGTCGCCCTCAAAGCGCTGTGTCATGACAATATTGCCAGCAGCATCGAATACGTTGCGTGTCAGATCCCCAGTGCTATCGAGAAGATATGCCTGTCGTCCCGCGGCGTCAGTGAAGTAGCGCTGCTCGCTGACACTATCGGGCATGACACTCTTGGTCATCTGACCACTTGCGTCATACTCGTACTGATAGGCAGCACCATCAGAGTACGTCACGGTGCGTTGGCGACCGCGGTCATCATAGATTGTTGTAGATAGAACGGAGGCCGATAGTTGACTAGCATTGGCCGCGAATGTATCCAGCGCGGATAACGTGTTGGCACCCGGCTTGTTCTCGAAACGGCGCGTTTGTGTTTGCCGACCAACGCCGTCATATCCCATTGCGGTCAGATAGCCTTCGGCATCGACGTTGTAGCGCAGATCACCTTTCGCATCGTAAACATTGTGACTGGCCGCAAAGCTCTGGCCGTTTGTACTAGTAACGTTCAGTACATCCCCAGCCTGGGCAGCAACAACGTCATGGAAGATACGTGATTCGATGACACGGTCCAGTGCGTCATAGCGTACCTCCGTCAGATAGCCTTCGGTGGCGGACTCGGATCGCCAGGTGTAGCGCAAACGATTAGCATCGTCGTACTGATAGAGCGTTTTGCCGCCATCCGCTGCGATAGAGCGAATCATATTGCCCGCATCGTCGTAGCTCATCGTCGATGTGAAACTGAGCCCGCCGTTGTCAATCGTCATTGCGGTCAGCTGATCGAGATCATCATAAACATAGCGCGTCGTTGTCTCGGCACTGCTGCCTGCCGCGGTCACGACATCAACCTGACGACCGCGCGTGTCGTGATAAATCCGCGTACGCGTTTCGGCGCCGGTGTTAGGCGCCGCAATCGTCTCGATCATGCGTCCCTGCAGATCGTAAATGTACTGCGTTTGGCGATTCGCCGGATCGGTTACTAGCACTTGCTCGCCAAAAGCGTTGTAGTCAAACTGTGTCTCGAGCGCGAGACCGCTCGGGTCAACGATGGAGCGGAAGATACGACTAGCTGCATCGTACTCGTAACTCACTTCGCGGCCGGACTCATCCACCGCAAGAATCACACGATTCGCCGCATCGTAGTTCGCTGTAGAACGCTCAATGCCATCTGTTGTGTAAACGTCTGTCGCGGTCAGATTGCTGTCGTGGTCGTACTCAAAGCGGGTACTGACGCCGTTCTGGTCGATAACTTCAACGGTCTCGCCGAATTGGTTCGTACGTGTGACTGTCGAGACGCCGCCGGGCAGGCTAGTCGTTAAGGTGCGCGTCGCATCGTTGTAATCGAACGTCGTCTCGCGGTTCAAGGCATCCCGCACGCGCACGACACGATCAAAGGCGTCGTATTCGGTGATTGATGTCCGCGCCAGCGGATCTGTAACCTGAATGGTGCGGCCAGCGCGATCGTACTCGTAATCAACTTCGCGACCGAGCGCATCGATACTTTTCACCATACGACCGAATGCATCGTACTGGCTCTCTGTAGTTCGACTGTCTGCTGTGCCCGCCGCTTGTGTTGCAAAGCGCAGTGAGCCCCGCAAGTCGTATTGGTAGTCGGTTGCAACACGCAGACCCGCATTGGTGAAGCTTGTCGCACGCGACACCCGAGCTGTTTCACCCCACACTGTGTAGTCGTAGTCTGTGTAGATCTCGCGCGTGGCACGCGCAGTGTCCAGTACGCGAGCGATTTCGCGTGCCAACAGCCCGCGATCGTCATAGGTGTAGCGAGTAATTCGGTCGTCAGTATTGCCCGACACTGCAGCGACCCGGTTCGTTAACGCGGCCGTGATATCGCCGCCCGCAAAACCTGCTGTGCTGATACGTGTCGCGTAAGCGATTTGCTGATCGACATCACCGAAAGCCGTATAGCGGGTTTCGAACACTTCACCTTCGGCGTTAACACTGTAGCGCAGGCGATTCTCGGTATCGTAAAAACGCCAGACGCTGTTACCGACTTCATCGGTCAGCGCTGTCAGTCGCCCAGCCGTATCGTAAACTCGCGATATGCCTTCATTGTTTATTGCTGTATCCAACGCGGTGTCGCTTGGGGTAGCAGCAAGACTACGGGCTTCTTCCGCGCTCAACTCACCTGTCAGACGACCGGCCTCGTCGTAGCGCATGAATTGGCGTCGAACGGTGCCAGTATCATCGGTTGCAAAGCGCTCAATACGAACGACTTGATTGTCGGTGTTGTAGAACAACTGCTGTATGTTGCCCATGTAGTCGGTGGTCTGTGTGACACGCCCGGCTTCGTCGAACTCGCTATTGCTCTGTTGATCATCGGCATTCGTGGCAACGGTTGGCGGCACACCGGCTGCAACGGCCGCCGTAAGTGCCGTTACCGAGACACTGTTCGCAAACGCTGTTTGCTGCGTGAGATTACCGTCCGCGTCATAACTAAACGTGACCAAATGCCCTTCGCCGTCGACATTGGCCACAAGCTGACCTCTGTCATCGTAGAAGTTATGCGTGTGCTGATCATCAGCCGAGGCAGCGATGGCGGCAAGCGCCGTATCAAAGCCGAGCGCACGGACGGACTGCGGCACGATTTCCGCATAGGCGACAGCCTCTACCATCCGACCGCCTGCGTCGTAACGGTACTCAACCAATGCGCCTTCGGCATCAACAGTACCAATTTTACGGTTCGCCGCATCGTAGTAGTGATGCTGAATACGGAATTCGCCGGACCCATCGAGTGCGCCAGACGATTCGCTGATCAAGCGGCCGAGCCCGTCATAGGTGTACTGCGTCTGTAGCGTGCCGTCGCTCTCCGAGATCAAACGTGACGAAAGGTCGTAGCCGAAGTCGATTGTCCGATCGAGTGCATTTGCAACGGGCTTCCAGCTGGCTTCGAATTGTGTCGTGCTGACTGTCACCGAGCCGCCACTGAACCAGCTGGCTGTGTTGACGGCTGTGGCATAGCGAATCTGCTGATCCACCCGACCGAGCAGATCGTAGGTTGTCTCGGTGACACCGCCAGTGCTATCAACGCTGTATTGCAGGCGATTCTGCGCATCGTAAAACTGATAACTACGCCCGCCGTTCGGTGACAAGGTCGAGCGCAGACTGCCAAGCGAATCATAAGTGAACGCCGAACTACCATAATCGTTGCCGCCGCCCGAGCGATTGACGGAGATAAGCCGGCCCGCGCGATCCATTGTGGAGACGGTCAGAAGCCCGTTGGCGGTGGTGACTGACACTGTGGTGCCGCTGGCTTCCGTGTCCGTGTAACTGGATGTAACTGACTGCCCTTCGGGCGATACCTGGCTGGTGATGCGGTTCAGCCCGTCGTAGCTGAATTCGGTGATGTAGTCTTCGACTGTTGTCGTATCGCCGCGCGCCGCGACCTGCTTTATCAAGCGGCCGTTGTGGTCATACGCCATCCGCACCACGGACTCGGTTCCGGC
>JBCBZK010000122.1:0-10719 GCA_039815365.1 Pseudomonadota bacterium
GGCGCGCAGCGACCCTCGAAGCAGCCATCACCTGGCATGGGGGAGAAGCCGAAGCTTCGAAACGGGCCTTTGCGGCGCTCAGCGCATCGCAACGGCAATCTGTGATGCGCTTTTTGCACAGCAGTATGTCGACATTCTTTATCTCTGACTTGCACATTCACGAATCCGTGCCGGAGATCGCGGCGCAGTTCCTACAGTTTCTGCACGACGAGGCAGCGCAGGCAGATGCGCTGTACATTCTCGGCGACTTATTCGAAGCGTGGATTGGTGACGATGACCCGAACGAACATTTCCGCGCCGTGCAGGACGCACTGGCTCAGTACTCGCAAAGCGTGCCGTGCTATTTCATGCACGGCAATCGGGACTTCCTGATCGGTGATGCGTTTGCCAAGCGCACCGGCTGTACGCTGCTCCGAGATCCGGTGGTGCATCAATTCCATGGCGAGAACGTCTTGCTCAGTCATGGTGACCTGTATTGCACAGATGACGAGGAGTATCAGGCAGTGCGTCGTACCGTTCGCGATCCCGCATGGCAAGCGCAGGTATTGTCACTACCCGTACCCGCGAGAATGCAACTGGCCGGAAACGCACGCAACGAAAGTGCCGCCAGCAACGCACAAAAGACTGAGGAAATTATGGACGTCAATGAGGACGCCATCATCGCAACCTTGGAAGCGCACGCTGTGCACACGTTGTTGCACGGCCACACGCACCGACCGGCTCAGCATGACATCACGCTCAGTGATGGCTCTCATGCCCGACGCCTTGTGCTGGGCGACTGGTATTCGCAAGGCAGTGTCGGGATATGGGATGAGCACGGTTACCAGCTGAAAACGCTGCCGCGCTAGCACGCTTACTTATGTGGCGGGCGGACCGCTGTGGAAACGCACCTCGGTAGCCGGAATCGCAATCAACGCGTTTTCAATGACACGCAGCTCACTGACGCGCTCGGCAATGTCGGTTTGCGCTGCGGCTTCAGCCAGCGCCAGGTAGTGCTCAAAGTGTCGTGATTCGGACGCCAGCAAACCGCGATAGAACGCAGCGAGCGGCGCATCGAGAAAAGGCGCGATCAACGCAAAGCGCTCGCATGAACGTGCTTCGATCAATGCGCCAACGATCAGTGTATCTATCAGTTTTTGGGGCTCGTGTGCGCCGACGTGCTCGCGCATCCCGCTGGCGTAGCGCGCCGCGGACACCGTGCGATGTCCAATCTCATAACGCTTCAACCATTTTTTCACCTGCTCAAAATGCCGCAACTCTTCACGAGCCAGACGCGACATCTGATACACGAGCGCATCATTGTGTGCATAACGGTGCAAGAGTGACATTGCGCTGGCGGCCGCTTTGAGTTCGCAGTTGGCGTGATCGTGGAGCAGTGTCGGCACATCGCCCGCGAGTCCCTCAGCCCATGCGATGGAAGAAGGCTGTTGCAGGAACAACCGGATTGCTTCCGGTACATCGGCACTGAACTGCGGCGCAATCTGTCCGCCTGTCTCAGCTACCGCAACCATTACGAGATAGCCTGCCGCCTTTGCGCCGCTTTCTCCTCGGCTTTCTTTGACTTGTGCATCGCAATATCGTTGCGTTGGGCTTGCAACCGCGCTAGATATTCGTGCGAGACATCGCCGGTGACGTACTTACCGGAGAAACATGACGTATCAAACTCAGTGATGCTGCTGTGATCGTGCTTAACAGACTCAATGAGCCCTTCGAGATCCTGATAGATCAGCCAGTCAGCACCGATCTCCTTTTGAATTTCTGTTTCGCTTCGCCCGTGCGCAACAAGTTCGTGCGCTGCAGGCATGTCGATACCGTACACATTCGGATGACGCACCGGTGGAGCCGCCGACGCAAAGTACACCTGTTTTGCACCGGCATCGCGTGCCATTCTAATGATCTGCTGAGAAGTCGTTCCACGCACGATTGAATCATCAACCAATAGAACGTTCTTGCCGCGAAACTCAAGGTCAATAGCGTTGAGCTTACGGCGCACGGAAGCTTCACGCATCGCCTGCCCCGGCATGATAAACGTACGGCCGATGTAGCGATTCTTGATAAAACCCTCGCGGTATTTCACGCCCAGTCCGTGAGCAACCTGAACGGCTGCTGTGCGGCTGGTGTCAGGGATGGGGATTACTACGTCGATATCGTGCTCAGGGCGCAGGCGCCGGATTTTGTCTGCTAGCTGATCACCCATACGCAAACGCGCTTTGTAGACAGAAATATTATCGACAATAGAATCGGGACGCGCGAAGTAGACGTACTCGAAAATGCAGGGCGAGTAAGACTTTCGCGGTGCGCACTGCTGCGCGTGCAACCTGCCATTGTTGTCGATGAACACTGCCTCGCCTGGCGCCACATCGCGTTCGCGGGCGAATCCAAGCGCATCTAGCGCGACGCTCTCAGAGGCGATGATGTACTCCACGCCGTCCGCAGTATGGCGACTGCCGAGCACCAGTGGACGGATGCCCCAAGGATCGCGGAAACCGACAATGCCGTGTCCGACAATCATCGCAACTACCGCATAACCGCCGACACAGCGGCGATGCAACGCCTCAACCGCTGCAAACATGTTTTCAGGCTTGAGCATTTCGCCCGGTTGCTGCGCGATTTCATGCGCCAGCACGTTCAATAGCGCCTCCGAATCCGAGCCAGTGTTCAGGTGTCGGCGATCCTGACCGGCCAGCATCTCGAACAGGCTATCGGCGTTGGTAAGGTTGCCGTTATGCGCAAGCACAATGCCGTACGGTGAGTTCACATAGAACGGCTGCGCCTCACTGGCGCTGGAACAGCCTGCTGTTGGATAGCGTACGTGGCCGATGCCCGTGTTGCCTTGCAACCGTTCCATATGCCGTTGCTGGAACACGTCGCGAACCAAACCATTCTTCTTGCGTGAAAAGACGTTACGGCCATCGCTCGTGGTGATACCAGCGGCGTCCTGACCGCGGTGTTGCATGACGGTGAGCGCATCATAGATAGCCTGGTTGACGGGTGAGGTCCCGGCAATGCCAACCACACCGCACATCGCTAGCGCCCCGCCTCGACGTCCGGGACTGGCGCAACATCGCTATCGGCAGAAGCAGGTGTCGAATCGGGCGTCACGATAATTTCCTCGCGCAGGTAGTCGAATGCTTTGGGGGCAAGAATACTGATGCCTTCAGCGACTGTCTGAGCGTACGGCAACAGTGTCGACTGCTGCCACCAGTCATCTTTGTCGAGTTCGATGTAAGGACCAACGATGACGATAAGGCCACTGATTATCGCACCGCGCAGAAAACCAAAGCCGACGCCAAACATCCGGTCCATGCTCGTCAGGCCAACCTGATTCGCAAATCGGGATATCAACCATCCGACCAGCCCGCCCAGCATCAGCACGAGCGCAAAAATGGCAATCCTCGCAGCCCACGTGCGTAGCGCCGCAGAACCGATCCACTCGCTCAGCAAATTCTCGCCTAGCGGAGAAAAGTGAAATGCAGCCCAGACAGCAATCAACAAAGAACCTACAGAGACGGCTTCCTTGATAAAACCGCGAAATCCGCCGACCAGCATCGACGCGCCGAGGATGGCGATAAAGACCCAATCTAATAATGTCGTACCGTTGAAACGCTGCTTTGAACCGCCGCAATGGTATCAAATGCGACGGTCGTTGCGTTATCTGCGAGCACCGATCAAGGGTGAGGCACGGTTCGTGCGGTCTGCCCTGCGGCAGTCAAACGCGCAACGATAGCGTCGCTGACCGATCGATCTGTATCCGGGCCAATACGCACTCTGTGTAGCGTACGGCCGCCTTGCTCAACCCTGGAGACGAACGCCAACAAACCATCTGCGCGATACTGCGCCGCGAGTCGCTGCGCATTGCCCTCATTCGAGAAACTGCCCAACTGAACAGCCCACATTTGCGCACCTGACGTGACTTGCCGTGCCGTCTCGACAGGCGCCGTTGGCGGCGCACTCTGGGTGGCTGGCGGTTCATCAGCAACCGCAGCGCTTTGCGCAACAAATTGCGGCTCTGCCGACTCAGCTGATGCAGCCCGCGACGGCGCTGGTTGCTGGGGCGGCGTTCGCTCTGGTTCGTCAACTGCAGCCGCTTGAACCTGCGCAGGAACCGAATCCGGGTTTGGCAGAGGGGTTTCGTCGCGCGTCGATGGAACGACTGCACTGGGTGCCGGCAAATTCGCGACTGCTTGCTCATCGTCCGGCTCCGGACGTTCAGGCTCCTGCAGCACAATTGTTTCGCGCCGTGTTGGCACGGCCGGTGTCGTGCCTTCTTCAGCCCGCGGCAACGTGACCCAGGTGTCTTCACCAGCCGTTTGCGACGACGGTGCATCCAAAAACACCGGGATCAACAGCCATGCGACTGTTACCAGCACGATTGCGCCGATCAGGCGTTCTTTCACAGGTCGGTCCATACCCGGATTATAGCCGACTACGAATTGCGCCGACGACTGGAAACGACCCGGCCACAATGATTTCTCCGGCTTCGGGTGTCACGCGACGTGCATGTTGCATGCCTTGCCAAGGTGATCCCGCTGCCAACGCGGCGGCACCGGACATTGCGCTGATCTGCTGCGCTAGCGCGTCAGAAGGCATGGCCCGCCCGCCAGGTGCCGCAACTGCCACCCAGCGGGTCGCGTACGGCGCTAAGGGCGCGAGCATCTCCGCTATGGCTTTGTCGCGCATAGCACCAAAAACAATCGTTCGCGATTGCGGCAGCACCGCACTGTGTTCCAGCCATTGAGCGAGTCGCATCACGGAATCCTCGTTGTGGCAGACATCCAGAACGATCGCCGGCGATGACGCAATCCGCTCAATACGACCGGCAGGCCGAAACACCGCTGCCGCACGACACGTCGCATCATCCAGGCCACTGAGCTGACCTACCGCCTCAAGTAGCGTCAGAACGCCAGCCGCATTGGCAGTCTGCGCCGCATCCATCCACGGCAACCCATCGATAGCGCGTGCAACGCCCTGCCAACGCCAGCTGGCGCCATCACCGGAGACGTTGGCGCGAAAGTGTTTGTCGCGCACGAGTAAGTTCGCGCCGACGCCTCGCGCGGTTGCCAACACCGATTCCGGCGGCGCAGGCGTTGCAACGATCGCAGGCGTTTCCCGTCTGAAAACTGCCGCTTTCTCAGCACCAATCAATTCCAGCGTATCGCCAAGCCAGCGCTGATGGTCCAGCGCGATATTCGTCAGCAAACAGCCATCAGGCTCGACCGCGTTCACAGCATCCAGCCGTCCACCGAGCCCCACTTCCAGTACTTGTACGTCGACTTGGCGCGTCGCGAAAATGACTAATGCGGCTAGTGTTGTGAATTCGAAATAGGTGAGATGAACGTGACCTCGTGCGGCGTCAATGCGCTCGAACGCAGCAACTAATGCGTCATCATCGGCGGCTACGTCGTCAATAGCGACCCGCTCATTGAAGTGCTGCAAATGCGGCGACGTATAACGCCCTACGCGAAGACCGTTCGCGACTAACAAATGCGAGAGCATTTGCGCGCAAGTACCCTTGCCGTTCGTGCCGGCAATCGTCAGTGTCAATCGTGGCTGTTTCAGGTCGAGCCGCGGCAGCACTTGCGTCACTCGCTCAAGGCCTAGTTCTATTTTGGACGGGTCTAGCTGTTCAAGACGCGCTAGCCAATGCGCTAAGCGACCTGCTGCAGGTGTCGACATCGGCGGGCTATCGTTAGTCGTCAGACTCGCTAAGGTCCAGTGCTTTGAGCGTTGCCGTATCGTCTAGCGTACGCATTGGTTGACCTTGCAGTTTGCGAAGAATGTCCGAGATATCCTCGCGCATCGTCCGCCGATCCACGATGCGATCAATGGCGCCATGTTCCAACAAAAACTCAGCGCGCTGGAATCCGTCGGGCAGTGTTTCACGCACCGTTTGCTCAATGACTCGCCGTCCAGCAAATCCAATCAGCGCCTTGGGTTCTGCGATATTCACATCACCCAGCATTGCAAGGCTGGCGCTGACACCACCGGTCGTGGGATCCGTCAGCACAGAGATGTATGGCAAACCGGCCTCTGACAACTCGGCAAGCACGGCGCTGGTCTTGGCCATCTGGAACAGCGAGAACAGTGCTTCTTGCATGCGTGCCCCACCACTGGCGGAAAAACACACTAACGGCGTCTTCGCTTCAATCGCATGACGCGCGGCCAGACTGAAACGTTCGCCGACAACCGAACCCATCGAACCACCCATAAACCGAAACTCGAACGCACACGCGGTTACAGGCATGGCGTAGAGGTCGCCGTGTGCGGCAATCAACGCATCCACTTCGCCGGTGTTTTTCTGGGCCTGCGTAATGCGATCGCGGTAGCGCTTACTATCGCGGAATTTGAGTGGGTCTTGCGGCTGAAGTTTTTCACCGATCTCGACAAGGCTTCCTTCGTCGAAGAAGGTCGCTAAACGCTCGCGCGCGCCAATTCGCATATGGTGTGTGCATTTCGGACACACCAGCAAGTTCCGGGCGAGTTCCGCTCGGTACAACTGCGCGCTGCATTTTGGGCATTGAATCCACAAGCCTTCCGGAACGGACTTCGTGCGGCGCTCTGTCGTGATGCGCGACGGCATCAGTTTTTCAAACCAACTCATTCGCGCAGTTTAACCTAAAAAAAAAGGCGTAGTGAAACAGCCGCTCAGACGTTACGGCGGCAACAGCGGCAGTATCGGCAACAACGGCTGATCGTTCGCATCGCAACCCGGCAGACCGAAACGGCTTGGATACAAAACCTGTGACAAGAACAAACCATCGGCAGGCGCGGCAGATGCACTCTGGGTTCGATCGCGGGTCTCTAACACGCGTCGCGCCTCGTCGACCGGCGCACGTCCCGCGCCGATATGGACCAGCAAGCCGACAATATTGCGCACCATGTGTTGCAAGAACGCATTGGCCGTAATGTCGATAACGATCCAGTTGGCATGCTCTGCGACGCGCAACTGGCGAACATGTCTGTTCGGGTGCTTAGCCTGACAACCGGCGGCACGGAACGCGCTAAAGTCATTGCGCCCAACCAACGCCGTTGCCGCCGAACGCATACGCGCGATGTCCAGCTGCTGATACACGGTCCAGCAACGCTGATGAAGCAACGCAGAACGCGTATGGGAGTTTCGAATAAGATAGCGATAACGTCGCTCTTCAGCGCTGAATCGCGCATGGAACGAATCGTCGGTTTCGACTGCCCATTTGACGCGAACATCCGGCGGCAGATACGTGTTGACACCAAGCGTCAGTGCGACTGTATTGCGAACGCTATCCAGGTGTACGACCTGGCCGCTTGCGTGAACCCCAGTGTCCGTGCGCCCCGCACAAAAAACTTCAGCCGCGCCATTGCTGACGCGGCTGATTGCTTTCTCCAGAGTTTCCTGAACCGATGGCGAGTGCCGTTGGCGCTGCCAGCCGCAATAGCGACTGCCATCGTACTCAACGCACAACGCGATGCGCGGCATGAGTCCGCGCTATCAGCTCAAGCTATCGAGCAGCTGTTGCGCTTCATCGCGCTGGCTTTCGTCGCCTTCGCTGATCACTTCGCCAAGGATGCTGCGCGCACCCTCAGGGTCGCCCATGTCAACGTATGCGCGCGCCAGGTCCAGTTTGGTACCTACCTCTGCGATATTGGTTTCGCCATCGTCATCGAGCGCAAGATTCAAACCGGTATCGGCATCGCTGTCGACATCATCCGATGCAAACACATCTTGCGAGAAATTCGTCGGAGAAGAATCAGCGATCGGCTGCTCCAATGTCGCATCATCAAGCATGTTGATGTCATCAACACGCAATTCGCTCGTCAAGTCGGCAACATCGAGATCAACATCATCTGTGTCATCCGCGAACGCCGAATCGGCTGGCTCGCCTGACACGGCAGGCAACACGCCGGTCGCATCCAGATCTTCGTCATCAAGATCGGGAATCTCGGCAGTCTTCGTCAGGTCCAAATCACCAACAGGTGTGGAAATAGTCGACGCCAACACGGTCGCCTCTGGGTCCTGCGGGAGGCTGACCTGGTAATCATCGGGCAATACGGACGTCGCACCCGTCGCCGCCAGTAAATCTTCTTCACCGAGGCCAGAGACGCTGTCCAGCAACGCATTCGTTGTGTCAGACGACAGATCTAACTCGGCAATGTCTATTTCGTCAGTGCCGCCCACGGCGGTATTGTCCTCATCAGCGCCGAGATCGACGATCTGCTCAACAGTACCTTCGAGCTCTGACATCGCGTCATCAAGATTGAAATCCAGATCACTGCTGTCGTCCGAATTGCTCGGTACTGCCGCGAGCGATGTGGATGTGTCTTCGTCAGCCACCATCGATTCATCGAACTCAAAATCGATTCCACTGATATCAGCAGCCTGTTCTACAGTGCCGCCATCATCATGCGAGTTTTCGAAGACTTCCGTGAATCCGCCGGTTGCTTCACCGTCATCCAACTGAGCGTCGATATCGCCGGCTTCTCCAGCATCAAACGACAGATCAAGATCGCCGCTATCGGAGCTTACAACCGCGCCGCTGAACAGCTCATGCGCGGGTGCCAGCTGTTGACCCATGATGACCACTTTGTTCCACTGCGGGTCAGCATCGCCGACGACGGCTTTGAGCTCGTTCGCTGCATCAACGAAACCATCCTGATTGCCCCACTGGAAGTAAATTTCGCACAGCTTGGCTTTAAGAGCAGGATCGCTGCCATCAACGTTGATCGCGCCTTTCACGAGATCTGCAGCTTGATCAAACAAGCCGTAGGCCATGTGAAAGTCAGCTTCCTTAAGAGGATCAGACTGGTCGAAGTTAATCGCCGTGTCAGAGCTGAACGTATCTTCGATACTGAATTCGCCGGTGTCTTGCGCTGCTGGCGCTGCTGGCGTTGACAGTGGCGGCAGTGTTTGATCGACCGGTGCTGTGTGTTCCAGCGCGTCTTTCGCGATCGCCTCATCAATCACTTGTGAGCGTTGGGTGTCGCCGCTAGAACCGATATCGCGAAGCCGGCCAGTTGCGGCTAACGTACCGTCAAGATCTTCAAGATCTGCTGCATCCAGCGATTCCCATGTTCCCGTCGGATCATTGTCTTTACCACGCCTGCTCGCAACAAAGCCAAATGAGCCAAGAATGATCGCAGCACCGGCAGCCAGCCAGACCCACGTGGAGTTCATAAGCTTGGCGAAGAAGCCTTGCTCTGGCTGACGGGAAACCACAACCGCCGCTGGCGTTCGGGCAGCCGGTGTCTCTACCTCTGGCTCAGGCTCAACTGCTGCGTCCGTGGCGTCGGCAGCAACAGGCTCCGGCGTATCGTTTTCTGTATAAATTTCATTCGCTGAGATCGGCGCCTCTACTGCCGGGTCTTCGCCTGTGCCGGCATACGGACCGTCTGTCGCAGGATCGACTTCAGCCAGCGGCTCTGCGACGGCGTCGTTCGCCGCATTCTCGACCGCATCGTCCACGTTGCCGAGCGTAGCCTGTAACCGCGCAAGCTCTTCGTTCTTCAACGCAATCAGCCGCTCTTTCTCGGCCAATTCATTTTGCAGACGTGCAAGCTCCGCGTTCGCGGCTGTGCCGCTGCCGGCGTCGGTGCCACTGCTGCCACCGGTGACTGACCCGAGCCGCACGTCATCGTCAGGCTCGGTGAGAACGAGTGTGCCGCCGCTACCGCCCTGCCAATCACGATTCTGGCGCTGCACTTCTGCCAGCGCACTGTTCCGGTTGATCGAAAACAATGTGTCCTGGCTCGGCAGGTTTAACACTGCGCCGGCTTTGAGGCGGTTAATGTTGCCGTCGAATGCAGACGGGTTCGCTTCGAAAATAGCAACCATGACCTGGTTGATTGAAACCGAACGGTCCGGCTGGATATCGCGCGCAATCTCCCACAGCGTGTCGCGGCGCTGTACGCGGTATTGCGATCCTGTGATGCTCGGCGCGCTGTTGGTGCTCGGTGCGCGTTGGATGTTGCCAGTGTTCGTGCTGCGGTTGCTGGCGGCAGGCCTGCGGGTCGCCGCCGGCGCAGCTGCTGTGACTGCCGGCGCTGCGTAAGTTGGTGGGTCCAGAAGCACGGTATACTCGCGCAGCAATCGCCCGCGCGGCCACACCGCTTCTATCAGCATCGTGACGAAAGGCTCAGTGATGGGTTGCGTGGAGGTGATCTCGACAGACGGCTGCGCACCGCCGCGGACCTTGAAACGCAGAGTATTCAGGTATGCAGGCTTATCGATGCCGTAGCGATCAAACGTCTCGGCGCTAGCCAGCCGCACTTCCAGTGTGGTGAGCTCATCACGTGTGGCACCCAACAGCGAAATTTCAGCGTCTAGCGGCTCGTTTAATGCCGACTGAGTCTTGATCTCACCCAGGCCCAGGGCCAAAGCGCTGTTTGCAGCAAACACAGAAACCGCAATAAAAAGTGCGGCAATCCAACGATGCATATTCCATTCTCCAGCCCGTTGCGCAGCAGGCGTTATAATTTTCATGGCAGCCGCCGGCTCGACATAATGCCGAACCCGACGCGTCGCAATAATAGCTTATAAATAATTTTTCGCCAAAATTTCAGCAATTTGCACACTATTTAGAGCCGCGCCCTTACGTATATTGTCAGCGACGATCCACAGATTAATGCCACAAGGGTGGCTTATGTCGTCTCGAATCCGGCCAATAAATACAGGATCAGTGCCTGCCGCTTCTGTGACCGGTGTCGGATATCCGCCCAAAACCTGATTATCCAGCACTTCAACAC
>JBCBZK010000169.1:0-6315 GCA_039815365.1 Pseudomonadota bacterium
CAGTGGCAAGCCAGAAGGCTTGAAATTCAATGCTTTCGGCAACATATCGTTGATTGCGGGTTGCGAATGGTGGTGTCGACGGGTCAATCAGTCCCAGTCGGTGAGCGCGCTGGAATGCCTCGCGGCGCTCGCGCTGCCCAGGCAGGCGCTGGCGCAACTGCTGGTGATTGAGGATGCCTGGCAGTCGCTGTTGCGCAGCGGTGAGGCAGTACACAAAGACGGCGCATAGCCGGGGCTCTCGAGGAGCAAGAAAGACAATGAGTATCTCTTTAACAGCCAACGCGGAGCAGCGCGTTCGTCATTATCTTGATCATCGCGGTAGCGGAATAGGCTTGCGTTTGGGCGTGCGCAAGACCGGCTGTAATGGTTTTTCGTATGTCATCGAGTATGCCGACAGCGTCGCTAACGACGACAAGGTCTTTGAACAGAATGGCCTTAAGGTGATCGTTGATCCGGCCAGCCTGCCAATGATTGATGGCACGCAAGTCGATTTTGTCAAAGACGGTCTGAATGAGGTCTTCAAATTCTCGAACCCGAACGTTGCCGGCGAGTGTGGTTGCGGAGAGAGCTTCAACGTCAGCGAAGACTAAGCGCTGAGGCGCTGAGGCGCTGTGAGCGATGCGGCGACTGCGCTAACGGATTGTGCACGCACCCGGACGACAGTAGAATCGCGCGCCACGGCGTATTGCCCGCGCTTATCAATTTAATTGCCCGCTGTTGCGGGCGTCTTTATGTTTAAGGAACTGAAAAATCATGGCTGTAGAAACCACGTTATCCATCATCAAGCCTGACGGCGTTGAGAAAAACCTGATCGGCGAAATCAATGGCCGTTTTGAAAAGGCAGGTCTGCAGATCGTTGCTGCGCGCATGATGCAGCTCACACGCGAGCAAGCTGAAGGTTTTTATGCTGTGCACTCAGAGCGCCCATTCTTTAACGACCTCGTGTCATACATGATGTCCGGGCCCGTAATGGTCCAGGCGCTGCATGGCGAGAACGCCGTTGCCGTGAATCGCGATCTGATGGGGGCCACGAATCCGGCCGACGCCGACAAAGGTACGATCCGCGCTGATTTTGCCGCGAGCATTGAAGAGAATGTGGTGCATGGTTCAGATGCGACGCAAACCGCAGCTGTCGAAATCAACTTCTTCTTTCCGGAAGGCATCTGCGCCCGTACGCGCGGGTAATACGCTCTAACGATGGCAACGTCACGGGAAAACCTGCTCGGCGCGGATCGCCAGGCGCTCGAGGCGTGGTTCGCCGCGCGCGGGCATAAGCCATTCCGCGCGCGTCAGGTGCTCCAGTGGGTGCATCAGCGCCAGCAACGTGACGTTGCCGATATGACCGATCTGTCGCTTGCGTTGCGTGAGCAATTGGACGCAGAAGCAAGTTTCGATTTGCCGAAGCTCATCAACCGGCACGACTCGGTCGATGGCACCGTGAAATGGTTGCTGTCGGCGAAGAGCGGCCAGGCGATAGAAACGGTCTTCATCCCGGAGGCAGACCGCGGCACGTTGTGCATTTCGTCGCAGGTAGGTTGTGCTCTGGACTGTGCGTTTTGTGCGACTGCCAAACAGGGCTTCAATAGCAACCTAACGACAGCAGAGATCATTGCGCAAGTCTGGCTCGCGATTCATGAGCTGCCGCGCCGCAGCAATGGCGAGCCTGCGGTCACGAATGTCGTGCTGATGGGTATGGGCGAGCCAATGGCGAACTATAGAAACGTCGTACCTGCTATCAAGATCATGCTCGACGACCTGGCGTATGGGCTCTCCCGGCGGCGGGTCACGCTCAGCACGTCAGGTCTGGTGCCACAAATCGACAAGCTTGCCGAAGAGTGCAACGTATCGCTCGCCGTATCGTTGCACGCGCCGAACAACCTATTGCGTGATCAGTTAGTGCCGATCAACCGGGTACATCCGATCAGCGAATTGCTCGCTGCGTGCTGGCGGTATGCCGATGCGCACAACAACCGCCATATTACATTCGAGTACGTGATGCTTGATGGCGTCAACGACCAGATAAAACATGCGAACCAACTGGCTGATCTCTTGCGCGGCCATCCGGCAAAGGTCAATTTGATTCCGTTCAATCCGTTTCCGGGGGTTGCCTTCGAGCGCAGTAGCGCGGCGACGATTGAAAAATTCAAGGAACGTCTGCGCCAACGCGGGTTGGTGACGACAGTGCGCAAGACACGCGGTGATGATATTGATGCGGCATGCGGGCAGTTGGCTGGTCGCGTCACAGACCGCGTCACACGTCGGCTCGGGAGTCGCACAGCACCACCTTGATCCGATGAATCGTGTTCGGTTACTCGCCTGAGGTTGGCGTTTTGCGCTACCATCGACAGCAACTTTCACTAGGTGAGTGTGCATGAAATATTCCCGGACGATTGTCCTGCTCTGCGCTGTACTCGGCGGTTGCGTCACCGAAGGTGATGTCAGCAGACGAAATGTGAAAGAGTCGCCGAACGATGCGGCCGCTTATAACTACCAACTGGGAGTCGAATATCTGCGTGCCGGTAAGCTGCGCCCCGCGCGCGAACGACTGGAAAGCTCCATTCGGCAGAACCCGTCTGTTGCAACCACGCATTTCACGCTCGCCATCTTGTATCAACGGTTGGATGAGCCGCAGTTGGCAGACCGGTCATTCAGAAACGCGATCAAAATTGCACCGGACGACGCGGCTGTGCAAAACAGCTACGCCGTCCATCTGTGCGGACAAAAACAGTTCAAGAAAGCGGAGCGGTATTTTGTCGACGCGGCGACCAATCCGATTTATGGAACGCCAGCGGCGGCATGGACCAACGCAGGGGTGTGCATGCTCGACAAACCCGACGATGCCAGCGCCGAGCGCTATTTCCGCAGAGCGCTAGAGGTTGATCGGCAATTCGCCAGCGCATTGCTTGAGCTTGCGGTCCTGAAGTTCGATCAGAACAACGCACTAAGCGCACGCGCGTTTTTGCAACGGTTTTTCGCCGCGCACGATGCGACCGCACAAACACTGCTGTTAGCAGCGCGCGTGGAAGAGCGGCTTGCAGATGACACTGCGTTCGCCGAGTTTTCGCAGCGACTACAGGATGAGTTTCCCGACTCTGCCGAGGCTCGGCAGTTGCGGCGCGGCTACTAACCGGCCGCACGTTGTTGTATGGCTGACGACGAGAAGCAATCGGAAGCGCATGTCGAGCCCGCGCAGATGGCGGTTGGCACATGGCTGCGCGAGGCGCGCGAATCCCAGTCTTTGAGCGTTGATGCGGTGGCCGATGCGTTGCACCTTGATACCGCCATTGTCGATGCTTTGGAGCGCGAGGCGTTTGCTGAACTCGGCGCTACCGTGTTCGCAAAAGGGCATCTGCGCGCGGTTGCGGCACACCTTGGTTTGGACGAAACAGAGGCGGCACAGCGCTTTGAGCAAACGAGCGGCATTACGAGCAGCGAGCTTCCCGAGCTTATCGTGCAGTACAACAAACCACTGCGCGCCAAATCACGATTACCCGTGTATATCGGCATTGCGCTGGCGGCGATGATTGTCGCTGCTGGTGTGACATACACGGTAATGCAGTTCTTTGCCGATGACGGACGCGCCACGGCATTGCCGGGCGCGCAAAGCGCGGAATCGGCGGCGTTGTCGGTCAGCAATGTTGGTGAAACAACACAACGCGACGCGCAGTCACCCGTGTCGGACACGTCTTCGGCCGACACACCCGCGACATTCGAACAGCGTTTAGCCCGAGCCGAAACACGCACCCAACAAGACTCGCCGACCTCGACACCGGTGGCTGCCGTGCCTGTCGCTGAGCCGGCAACGCAAGCGATATCGACACCGGGCATCCGCCTTGCGTTTACCGACGAGTGTTGGTTTGAGGTGCGTGATGCCAATGGCGTGCGCCTTGCCTATGGCACAGCGCGTGATGGTACGACGCGGCTTGTTGACGGCACACGGCCACTGGCAGTCACGTTAGGTGTCGCAGACGCTGTCAGCGTTCAGGTAGATGGCTCGCCGTTCGCCATTAGTGCCTCGATGCGACGCGGTCGCGCAGCACGTTTCTCGGTTCGCTAATCTGCCATCACGCTTTGCGTTCGCGCTGCGATACAATGGCGAGCTGCAAGCGATGACAGCCAACCGTGCTAAGGAAATAAGACGATGAGCGAGAAAATACGTCCCGTACGTGGGATGAATGATCTGCTGCCACCTAGCGGCGATGCATGGCTGGCGCTGGAAGCTCAGGTACAGTCTTTGCTCCAGTCTTATGGTTATCAGCATGTTCGCGTGCCGCTTCTTGAGTACACCGACTTGTTCAAACGCTCTATTGGTGATGCAACCGACATCGTCGAGAAAGAGATGTATACCTTCGCCGATCGCAATGATGAGAGTCTTACGCTGCGACCTGAGGCGACTGCCGGCATGGTGCGCGCTGCTATCACGAACGGGCTGACGCACAACCAAAAACACAAACTGTGGACGACAGGACCCATGTTCCGATACGAGCGTCCACAGAAAGGGCGCTACCGTCAGTTCTATCAGATTGATGTTGAAGCGTTTGGCTACGCTGGTCCTGATATCGACATCGAGATGTTGCTGATGTCTGCGCGGCTTTGGTCAGTATTGGGTCTCAAGCGCATGCAGTTGCAGATCAATTCGCTCGGCACGGTCGCATCGCGGCAAGCCTATCGCGAGCTGCTGGTCGACTACTTTGAATCGCACCGTGAGCAACTGGATGAAGACAGCGTGCGCCGCCTGGCGATCAACCCATTGCGCATTCTCGATAGCAAGAATCCAGCGTTGGCAGACCTTATCCAGGGCGCGCCGGTGCTCACTGACCACCTTGACAGCGAATCCGCAGCGCATTTTGCTCAGATTCGTGAGGCGCTGGATGCGCACGGCATCGCCTACACCGTGAACCCCCGTCTTGTGCGAGGTTTGGACTACTACACCCGAACCGTGTTTGAGTGGGTGACCGATGCGCTAGGTGCACAAGGTGCTGTTTGCTCGGGCGGGCGTTATGACGGTCTGATCGAGCAATTGGGCGGGCGCAGTGTGCCCGCGATCGGTTGGGCAATCGGGGTCGAGCGCCTGTTAGCGTTGTGCGAGGCGGAACACAGAAGCCCCGCCGTGGTCACACCTTTAGTCTATGCCATCGGGATGGGGGAGCCGGCAGAACATAAGGTCCGTGCCGTCTGCGAATCGTTGCGCGATACGTTACCGGATGCGTTGATCATTCAGCATCTTGGCGGTGGCAGTATGAAGTCGCAGCTGAAACAGGCAGACAAGTCGGGCGCACAGTATGCGTTGATCATTGGCGCCGAAGAATTGGCGAGCGATACGGTGACACTCAAGCCGTTGCGTGATCGCAGCGAGCAACAGGCGCTTGCTGTCAGTGAGCTCGCAACGATCTTGAGCGAGATGTAATGGGCATTGAGCGCGCTGCTACGAGCGCATTTAATGCCTTCAGTAGTGCCCGGATGCGTGTTACCGCAGCGCATTTACGGTTACCATAGCGGGTTTTGAGACTGGCAGAGTCATGAGCGATTTAACAGAAGAAGAACAAGTAGAGCGGATGCGTGTTTGGTGGGGGCAATATGGCTTAGTCACCATCGTTGCCCTGGTCGCATTTGCAGCTGGCTTTATTGGTGTTACCCAATGGAAAGCGGGTAAGCAAGCACACAGCGAAGCGGCGTCGCTATTGTTCGACGACGCGGTTGAGGCAGCAGATGCATCTGACATTACCCTGTTAGTGCAAAGCCGCAATCGCCTGGTCGCGGACTACAATGACACACCGTACGCCAGTCAGGCTGGCTTGCGTTTGGCGGCATTGTACGTTCAGCGCGGCGAGACGGATGAGGCGCAACGGGTGCTCACCGAAGTGTTAGCCAACGAAAAAGGTCAGCTGCTTGAGCCGGTGGTTGCCACTCGTTTGGCGCGCGTTCAGATCTACCGCGAGGACGCAGAGGCGGCGTTGCAAACGCTTGATGGTATCTCTGAGGGTGTCTACGGTCCGGTAATCAGTTCGGTACGCGGCGATGCTTTAGCTGCGTTGGGTCGTGTCGACGATGCGGCGGCAGCCTACGCAGCTGCGATCGCAGACGAAGACTCGCAGCAGCTTGTGGACCCGGTGATCGTGAACATGAAAATAGCGGCGCTCAGCACAACGTTCAGCGAACCACTGCCTGAGCCCGCTGCCGTTGAGCCGACAGCTGATACGCAAGACGACGGAGATTCTGCCCCTTGATGCGTCCATTGTTGCAACAGCTCGCTCGAGCCGTCTCGCTAGCGACGGTGTTATTGGCGCTGACCGGGTGCTCAATTTTCAGTAGCAG
>JBCBZK010000056.1:0-21217 GCA_039815365.1 Pseudomonadota bacterium
CCAGGTGGCGCCGGTTGTATAGCAACGCAAGAGCGCGACGGTCCAGCCGAGCCAGTGGGCCAATCGCAAGCACAAAGCTCAGCATCATGAATGCGGTTGCACCGAACGCACGAATAATCAGCGTCTCGGCTGTGATCTGTGGGTACTGCCACAGACTGACCATTGCAAACGCGGCGATCGACACAGCGATCCCCGCGACAATCGCAAGGTCATAGCGACGTTTTTGTCGATTCCATAAAACCGTTTGGTATTGGTTCGACATGGCTAGCGTTCCGATACCGTGATCGCTGGGCCGAGCCATCGGTTGTTCACCACATCAAACACGCGAAGACGAACGCTGGTATCCGACGGACGCATCGTAACGCCGTCGCGGAACGCTGCCAGTGATGCAACGAACACAGGCTTGTCACCATCCATCCGATAGACGTCAGCGACTCCGGTAGACGCTCGAAGCGGTGTTGCCGCGACGGCCCGCAACTGTTGCTCGCCGGTAGCATCGTGCCACTGCCAGACGAATTGAGCGGTTTGTGCTGGTACGTGAGGCGGGTGCCGATGGCTGTGCCCGAGATGTTGTTGGAGGTTCACCGCGCCGAGCAAAGCGACACCGATGCCCAATGCGAGCGCCGGCCATATCAGCCGATGGAGCTGGCGCAGTGGCCGAATCACGGTGTGTGATCCTGTATTGCTGCGGCACGTTGTTTGTGTGGTGTGCGCTCAGCAGGGATACCGTTTGGAGAGCGCATCCAGCGCCACACTAATAACGGCCATACAAGGACGGCTCCGGGCACCAACAGCAAACGAACGCCGAGTGATGCTCCGCGCGCCGCAGGATCGATACGATCAATCACAAAAGCGACAAACAGCACGCTGAACGCAACGCCTATCGCCAGATACGCCAATAGCGCGGCGCTGACGAGGGCGGCTGTATCTGGGGACATAGCAAAGCCTTACGATGTGTTCAAAATCACTGCGCAACTCGCGCATATACTAACAGTCTGAAACCGGTTCCGCAGTGCCTCGCAGGCTTACGACCACGTCTTCACCAGCATATTTGACCCTGCCAGTAGCAGGAATATTCCAAAAATCTGACGTAATCGTTGCTGGTCTAGCCGATGGGCTAACTTCGCACCGACCGGCGCGAGCAACGCGGCCGTTGCGGCAAGTGTCAGTGCCGCCGGCCAGTAGACATAACCAACGCTGCCAACCGGCCGTCCTGTCACCCCCTGGCCGGCAATCATAAAACCGATTGCGCCGGGAATGGCGATCGCAAGGCCGAGCAGCGCAGAGGTGCCGACGGCCTTGTGCACAGACAAGCCAGTCGCCTGTAGCGTCGGTACCGACATCGAGCCGCCACCAATACCCAGCCATGCGGACAGCGTGCCGATCAACAGAGCGACTGCATAGTGACCGATAGTCGGCAATGTCATGTTGCGCTTAGGTGCAGTCTTGCCGGGTCCGCGGATAAACGATATCCCGACAATGAAGGCTAGCGCGACGAACAGGACACGAAGAACATCGCCACTGATCGTGCGAGCCAGTAACGCGCCAGTCAGCGCGCCGAGCGCCATTGCGGGCATCCAGCGGCGCACGGTTGACAGATCGAGCGCTCGTTTTGCGCGGTGAGCGCGAGCGGACGAGATAGCGGTTGCAATGATGACGGTCAGCGATGTTGCGACAGCAATATGCATCGCAATGTCGTCCGAAATACCCAAAAACCCCAGTAGTAAGGACAGCACCGGCACGAGAACAACGCCGCCGCCAACCCCAAGTAAACCTGCGACCATACCGGCGAAAGCGCCGCTGGCGAGCAGCATCGCCGAAAGCGTCAGGATCGTATGACTCGTCATCTTGGGTGGGTTATTCCTGGCCGCAGCAGGATTGCTGCCTGCGTTCTAGTATACTTTGGGTCCTGCCCGCGACGCGCGGCAATTTCTCAACGACAAGGCAGCGTAGCAATGCAAAACAAGCGAATTCTTCTCGCAGGACGACCGGACGGTTGGGTCGACGACACGCACTTCACCGAAGATACGCAGCCTGTGCCGACCATCTCGGATGGCGAGGTGCTTTTGAAGACGCTGTATTTATCCGTTGACCCGTATATGCGTGGCCGGATGAACGACACCAAAAGCTACATTCCACCGTTTCAAATCGGGCAACCGTTGTCCGGCGGTGTCGTCGCGCAAGTGGTTGAGAGCAAGAATCCCAAGTTCGAGGTCGGTGACACGGTGATGGGCTTGCTCGATTGGGCGCAGTACTCGGTCTCGACCGGTGAGGGTTTACGCAAGGTTCACGGTGGCGGCTACCCATTGTCCTATCACTTGGGTTTGCTCGGTATGCCTGGCCTGACTGCCTATGTCGGTCTGGTTGAAGTCGGTCGTTGTAAAGAGGGCGACAACGTCTTCGTTACTGCCGCGTCCGGAGCCGTCGGTAGCGTCGTCGGCCAAATCGCACGCAACATGGGATGCTATGTCGCTGGTAGCGCGGGCAGCGATGAAAAAGTCGCGCACTTGAAAGACACGTTAGGCTTCAATGATGCATTCAATTACAAGACGGTCGATTCGGTGCATAAGACGATCGCCGGTTGTTTCCCGAAAGGCATCGATGTGGCCTTTGAGAATGTCGGTGGCGCGCAGTTTGAAGCGGCGATTTGGAACATGGCGTTGTTTGGACGAATCGCACTGTGCGGCATGATTGCTGACTACAACATCAGTCGCGAGGATATGCCTGTTGGTCCTCGCGGCATGACCAACCTCATCGGTCGCAATGTGACGTTGCAAGGATTTATTGTCAGCAATTACCCCGACGCTGCGCCCAAATGGGATGCGCAGTGTCGCGCGTGGTTGGCCGAAGGCAAGATGACCTATCAGGAGAGCGTCGCTGATGGCATCAGTGCAGCTCCGTCGGCGTTTGTCGGTATGCTCAAGGGGCAAAACCATGGCAAACAAATTGTTAAGGTGAGTGATGAATAAAGCAGCTCTTTGCTTGCTGGCGCTCAGCGTCGGCTGTGGCCCGGCTCTCGCACAACAGGCGCAGCAGGCGCAACCGGGGATTATCGATTACGGCGCACGACAGCATGCTGTTGCCGATACGAAAGGCATGGTTGCGGTGCAAAATGCGATTGCAGCCCAGGTCGGAGCAAGCGTGCTGGCAGAAGGTGGCAATGCTGTAGACGCAGCGGTTGCCGTTGGCATCACATTGTCAGTCACGCTGCCGCGTGCCGGTAATCTTGGCGGTGGTGGTTTCATGATGGTCTATCTCGCCGAGGAAGAGCGTACGATTGCGATCGACTATCGCGAGCGTGCGCCGCGGGGTGCATCGCGCGACATGTTTCTGAACCACGATGGCAGCGTGGATAACGCCAAAGCACGGTTCAGTTATTTGTCGGCGGGCGTACCAGGCACGGTCGCCGGGATGCATCACGCATTGACTGAGTATGGCACGATGGAATGGGCCGATGTGCTGGCGCCGGCGATTGACGTTGCCGAGAACGGCATGATCGTCAGCGGTGATCTGGCTGAAGCGCTAGAGCGCCGTCAGAGCAGACTGGGTCGTGATCCGGCTTCGCTCAAAGCCTTTTATAAATCGGATGGTAGCGCTTATGCGCCTGGTGAGGTTTTGCGTCAACCCGATTTGGCTTGGACCTTGAAACAGCTGGCTGAGAACGGACCGGATGCGTTCTATAAAGGTGCGATTGCGGACAAGATAGTTGCGGCAATGACGGCCAACGGTGGTCTTATCGATCATCAGGACTTGCGCGATTATGTTGCGACAGAACGCACGCCTGTCAGCGGCAGCTACCGAGGGTATGAAGTCGTATCGATGCCACCGCCAAGCTCGGGTGGCGTGTTGATTATCCAGATGCTCAATGTGTTGGAGCAGTTCGATCTTAAAGGCGCCGGTTTCGGCAGTGCTCGTGCCATTCACATCATGACCGAGGCGATGCGCACCGCGTATGCAGACCGCAGTAAACACTTAGGCGACCCTGATTACTATGAGCCATCCGTCGATTGGTTGATGACGAAAAGTTATGCGCGCAAGATTGCGACCGATATCAATGTGCGCACCGCGCGCAAATCGGAAGATGTGTTGCCAGCGGTGAATGCTGACTATGAAAGTCCGGATACAACGCACTACGGGGTGATGGACGCAGACGGCAATACGGTGGTGAATACCTACACCCTGAATTTCAGTTACGGCAGTGGCATCACGGTGCCCGGCGCTGGTTTCCTGTTGAACAATGAGATGGATGATTTCTCGGCGAAGCCCGGGACACCTAATGGCTACGGCTTGTTGGGTGAAGACGCGAATGCGATCGAACCGGGTAAGCGGCCGTTGTCGTCAATGACGCCGACCATAGTGTTTCGCGATGGCCGGCCGTGGATCGCGACGGGCAGTCCAGGCGGTAGCACCATCATTACGGTTGTCTTGCAGGTGATCGTGAACGCGATCGACCATGAGATGTCTGCTCAGGACGCCGTGGCGGCGCCGCGTTTTCATCACCAGTGGTATCCGGATCGTTTGTTTATGGAGCCAGGCTTCAGTCCTGACTCCATAGCCATTCTGGAGGCTATCGGACACGATGTGAACGTGCGTTCGCGCACGATGGGCAGTGCTCAGACGATTGTGTTTGATGGCGAATTTCAGCGCGGTGCGGCAGATCCGAGGCGCCCGGATGCATTGGCGATCGGCCCTTCTGGCCTCGCGTGTAAGCTGTCCGAAGTGGCGTGTTCCTACTAAACAGCAGCTAAACACAATTATCTTGCCCGATCAGGTGAATTAGCAGCACCTGCTCTGGCGTGCACGGCTATAATCGCCGGCTTTCTACACTGGAAGCAGCCGCATGGCGTCCTCAGACAAACTTCGCAACATCGCAATCATTGCGCACGTCGATCACGGCAAAACAACGCTGGTTGATAAGTTGTTACAACAATCCGGTTCGCTCGGAGATCGGGCGGAGACGCCCGACAGAATCATGGATTCCAACGATCTTGAGAAAGAGCGTGGTATCACGATTCTGTCAAAAAACACCGCAATCCGCTGGAAAGACTGGAACATCAACATTGTTGACACGCCAGGGCACGCGGACTTCGGTGGTGAGGTCGAGCGTGTGTTGTCGATGGTCGACAGCGTCTTGCTGTTAGTTGACGCCGTCGAAGGGCCGATGCCGCAAACGCGTTTTGTCACATCCAAGGCGTTTGCGCGCGGTTTCACCCCGTTAGTGGTGATTAACAAGATTGACCGTGACGGTGCGCGTCCCGATTGGGTGCTCGATCAGACGTTTGATTTGTTCGATCGTCTCGGCGCGACTGATGAGCAACTCGATTTTCCTGTTATTTATGCGAGTGGCCTTGCTGGCTATGCCGGCAATGATGAGACCGTTCGCAGCGGTGACATGCAGGCGCTGATTGATGCCGTCATTGAGCATGTTCCGCCGCCCAACGTTGACGAAGAAGGTACGTTGCAGTTGCAGGTGTCGAGTCTGGATTACGATTCGTATGTCGGTGTTATTGGCGTCGGTCGCGTGACTCGCGGACGCGTGAAACCAAACGAGCCACTCACCGTTGTTAGCGCCGATGGTAAGCAGCGCAATGCCCGCATCCTCGAGCTGTATGGGTTTGATGGTCTCAAGCGTGTGCGCGTAGAGTCCGCGCGCGCGGGTGATATTGTTGCTTTCAGCGGTATCGATGATTTGTCAATCTCGGATACGCTGTGCCCGCGTGGTTTCGGAGACGCGTTGCCGGCGCTCACGGTTGATGAGCCGACGATCAGTATGACCTTTCAGGTCAACAAGTCTCCGCTGGCAGGGCGAGAGGGCAAGTATCTGACGAGCCGGCAGATTCGAGAGCGACTTGAGCAGGAGCTCAAACACAACGTTGCTTTGCGCGTGGAACCGCTCGAGGATCCTGACAAATTCAAGGTCTCCGGTCGTGGCGAATTGCACTTGTCGGTTCTGATCGAAACGATGCGCCGTGAAGGTTTCGAAATGGCGGTGTCGCGCCCGGAAGTCATCGAGATTGAACGTGACGGTCAGGTGATGGAGCCGTTCGAGAATTTGACCGTCGACTTTGACGATGACTACCAAGGTAACGTCATGACACGGCTTGCTGAACGCAAAGGCGAGCTACTGGCGATGACGGCAGAGCAGCAAGGCCGCAGCCGATTGGAATACCGTATTCCATCGCGCGGATTAATCGGTTTTCGTACCGAATACCTTAGTGCTACCGCGGGAACCGGTCTGATCTACCATGTGTTCGATGACTACGCGCCAAAGGTCGTCAGTGCGATTGCACAGCGCAACAACGGTGTGCTGATTTCAAACGTTGCCGGGAAGGCGTTGGCCTACGCATTGTTTAATCTGCAGGAGCGTGGTCGCCTGTTCCTCGATCATGGGGTCGAGGTGTACGAAGGCATGTTGGTCGGTATTCACTCGCGCAACAATGATCTTGTGGTCAATCCGACAAAGGCGAAACAGCTCACTAACATCCGGGCAGCAGGTACCGATGAGAATCTGTTGCTGACGCCGCCGGTTCGCTTTTCACTAGAGCAAGCGCTGGAGTTTATCGATGACGATGAGCTTGTCGAGATTACGCCAGCAAGCATAAGATTGCGTAAGAAGCTGCTGCTGGAATCCGACCGCAAGCGCGCGTCGCGCAAACCGAAGGACAGCTAATAACACGGGATGCGCCATGCGACACAAGACGCGGGTATTCGAGCGATTTGATGAGTGGATAGCGGCGGGCACGCAAGTGGTAGTCGCCATCGTTATCGAGACGCACGGCTCGACCTACAGCAAGCCGGGCGATTTCATGCTCATCACCGAGGATGGGCGTTATCAGGGTTTGCTCAGCGGTGGTTGTGTTGAGGGTGATCTTGCGATGCATGCCGAGCAGTGCGCGCGCGCGCACGTGCCAGCGGTCGTCGACTACGACCTGGGCGGTGAACATGACGCCCTGTGGGGAATGGGCGCAGGCTGTGATGGCACTCTGAGAATTGTGTTGCTACCTGTGCACGACACACAATCCATGCGCGGCGTTGTTGATGCCTATCGCGAGCATCAGGCGAGCGTACTGGCTGCTGATTGGAGCACGACGCAGTACAGACTCACCAGCGTGGCTGATGTTGAGGCTCAGGGCGAGGATCAACTCAAGCACTTTGCCGGCAAGCAATTGGCAGCAGGCCGTAGCGTGTTTGATGTCGGTGCATCGCAAGGCCGTATCGCGTTAGTTATCACGCCGGCGCCACGTGCGTTGCTGTGTGGTGCCGGCGCCGATGCTGTGCCGTTAGCCGAAATACTCGTCACGCTAGGTTGGCGCGTTCAGGTCTGCGATCACCGCAGCGCTTACATTGATCAGTTTCCGACATTGCCTGGTGTCGACGTCGAGACCGTAGAAGCGTCAGCACTGTCGCAGCGGGTTGATATCGACGAATTTGATATCGCAATGGTCATGACGCACCACTTGCAAACCGATGCAACGCTGTTAGCGCAACTAGCCGGTACGCACTGGCGCTATATCGCTGTGCTGGGTCCGGCGCATCGCAAACAACGGTTGCTCGCCATGTTGGATGCGTCGAGTGCGCAGCGCCTGACGCCAGTGCTACATGGTCCGGCGGGTCTCGCTATCGGTGGGCGCGAACCGGTAAGCATTGCGCTGTCGATCGCAGCTCAGATGCACCAGAGTCTCGCTGGGGCAGGCTTGCTCGATAGTCCTGTCGGACAATCGTCACTTAATCCGTCAGGTTAAATTCCAGGCGAACTCGCGCGCGCGTGAACGCATTCGGATTTTCTGTTGCCAAGGGCTCATAGCGCCACTGCGTGACTGCATCGATCGCAGATTTATCAAACACCGAGCCAGGCTGGCTGTCGACGGCAATGACATCGCGTGTCGTGCCGTCTGCGCCAACAATGAACTCAACGTCGACCCAGCCTTGCTGGCCACGGCGTTGCGCCGAACGCGGGTAGCGCGGCGGGGGTCTGTTCGTTTGAATTAACGCGAATTCGCCTTCGTCAGTGGTAGTTTCAGTCTCAGCCTCAGCCTCGACTGCTAGCGCTTCCGCTACCGGTGTATCGACAGTGCTGACACCGGATTGAATCGCCGCGGGCGGTTCGGGTGGTGTGTCAACGATATCTTGCGTGACTGCGGCGGGCGTTTGTGATGCTGCTCTTGGCGTGGCTTGCGTCGGTCGTGGTGCTGAGAGTGCCTGTGGATTCAGCATTGAGGCGATCTGCGCTCTCAATACACTGATCTCTTCTGGGTCAGCGCCGCTTGCTTCAGCTGCCCGTAACGTGCGGCGCGCTGCCAGCGCGTCGCCGCGAGCGATATCTGTGCGTACTTCCGACAGCAGCATCGATGCAATAAAAGTCATGCCTTGCTGCGCAGTCACATTGCTTGGATCAACGTCGAGTACGGCCTGATAGTAATCGCGTGCGCTATCGCTTTGCGGGGCGATTAACTGTCCGCTTGCTACGCGTTGGTTAGCGAGTGTCAGTAGCGCGGCGGTATCTGTTTGAGCGGTGCTGGGCTCAGGCGGCGCAGTGGCTGCGCTTGCGGCACTATCGATGCGCGCTTGCAACGGTGCCAGCAGTTGACCATCGACGGTGCCGGAAGCACGCAGCGCGTTAAGCCGCTCGCGCGCATTCGTTGTGTTGCCGGCATTGATTGCTTGCTCTATAAGTCCTAGCTCGCGTCTGGCCGTCTCCTTTGCAAGCTCTCGATTCAAGAAAGCGAGCCGCTGATGGCCGGGCACATGTTGATTGAGCGACGTCAATGCATCGCGGGCATCTGGCAAATTGTCGCGTAGCAAGTTTGTTTCCACTTGTGCGAACACCTGCTGGAGCACAGCATCGAGTCGTGCCCGTGCGACTGCGTTATCGGGCTGTAGCGTCGCAGCGCGCGCATAGTGCATGACGGCGTTGTCGTCACCGGGCGTCACGAGTCGGCCTTCGCGGCTGGCTAGGTCGCCAGAAGCGATGGCATCACGTGCTGCCTGCGCAGGGTCGACAGGTGTTGCTGGCGCTGTAGTGCTTTGAGCTGCTTGCGACTGCACGACAACAGCTGAGCCGTTGCTGTCGTCACCGCCACGGCTGAGCAAAAACACGCCGCCGGCAATGACAATCGCAATCACAGCTAACACGATCGGTGGCAGGCCGGCGATGCGGCCGAGCAGGCCTGGCTCCATGTCATTCTCATCAATGTCCGGTGCGCTGATACCGGATTCGCGAACGTCCGTTGTGCGGAACAGCCCCGAGTCGAAAGTGACGCCTTTGATGATGCCGGTCTCAGTCATTTTGGCCTGCACCTCTTTCGGAGAGAGCGGCACATCCGTGCTGACCAACGTGAGGTGTTTCTTGGCCGACGCTTCGATCGCAAGACGTGATCGTCCGGGGCTGATGGGTTTGAGCAGGAATCGATACACGAGCCCGTCGCTGATCAATCCCATCATCTTTTCGCCGTCTTCACGCCGGCCAGCAACGATCGTGACTAGCGAGGGCATATGTTTGCGTAATTGCGACGTAATGGTCTCTACGTCCTTTACGGCAACGGCGGCATCGGTGATCAACACGCCACTGCGACCTTCGCGAACGATATCCACCGCTTCCTGAAGATTCGGCGCATGATTCACGACATGGCTGGTGCCCGTCGCTGCGCGGATGGTCTTCAGAAAGCTTGAGTCGTTGGTGAGTACGACAATCTCAACTTCGCTGATTGCACTCGCCGAGACTTGCTCCGGCTGACCCAGGCCCGGTTCAATCACCGGAATTTCCTGTGTAGCAGAAAACCCGCCGCTGCTGCTCAGCGCTGGGTTTCGATACGTTCCTGTTTGCGTCAGTCTTTCGTTCGCAATCGTTGCGGTGACGTCATTCAACGGCTCGGGCAAATCAAACTCTGCCGACGGATTCAGTGTTTGGTGAATTGCCGCGACCACGTCCTCCGCACTCGACTGCGCGCGCAGTATTTTGTCCAGATGTTTGAGGTCGACCAAGGCAGCGCAATCGTCATCGCTCATATGTGGCGATGCGAGCAAAATGCCGGCGGTCTCGGGAGAGCGTTTTTTCGCCTCTTTGAGTGCTTCGTGTCCACTCATCCCGGGTAGGTCGTGAGCAGATACAATAATATCGATAGGTGTTATGCCTAGCGTCGTCAGAGCCTCAGTGCCAGACGCTGCCATGTGGACCGAGAACTCGCTGCCCAATTGACGCGCGCACGGCTCCATCACCGCCGGTTCGGGGTGCAGGAACATAATTTGCGTCTTGAAGCGGTCTATCATTGTGATCCTGGGATGTCAGTGCGCTACGGATTCATTGATCCGATACTCTTAGTACGCAGTATATGCAGAGTATTGTCACGCAACAGTAGCGATATCAGTCCGGTGTGCAGAACTGTGACCGATTCCACATAACATCTGATAGTCAGCGCACAGTTTGAGGTGCGTTGATGACAGCTAAGAGACAGTCTGGTCTTTAGTTGCGCGAGAAACAATTTCTTCTCGCAATGATTCTATGGCCTCGACACGACCGATGACGGTTTGGCGCTTGCTACCGAGCCGGCGCATCGCAACGGAATCGTCCTCAACTTCGCGCTTGCCAACGGCCAAAATCACGGGGACTTTGGCAAGGCTGTGCTCGCGCACCTTATACGCAATTTTCTCGTTACGAATGTCTGTTTCTGCGTCGATACCTGCGGCGCGCAAATCGCTGACGACTTGAGCGGCAAACTCATCGCCATCCGACGTGATGGTTGCCACAACCACCTGCAATGGCGACAGCCATAACGGCAAGTTGCCCGCAAAGTGTTCGAGCAAAATGCCGGTGAATCGCTCCAGAGAGCCGAACATTGCGCGGTGTAACATGACCGGCGTGTGTCTGTTGCCATCTTCGCCGACGTAGGATGCGCCGAGTCGACCGGGCAAGTTCAGGTCAACCTGAAGCGTGCCACACTGCCAATCGCGCCCGATTGCATCGCGCAACACGAACTCCAGTTTCGGGCCGTAGAATGCGCCTTCGCCTGGATTGTGCGTGTATTCAAGACCCGACGATTCGAGCGCTGCGACCAACGCTGCTTCAGATTGGTCCCAGATCGCGTCGTCACCGACCCGCACTTCCGGGCGATCGGCAAATTTGATGCGGATGTCCTCGAAACCGAAGTCCTTGTACAGACCGAGAATCTGCTCCGAGATCGCAACGGACTCTGCGGTAATCTGCTCCATCGTGCAGAACACGTGCGCATCATCCTGCGTGAACGCGCGCACGCGCATCAAACCATGCAGCGCGCCTGATGGTTCATAACGATGAACAGTCCCGAATTCGGACAAGCGCATGGGTAAGTCCCGGTAGCTTGTGATGCCTTGTTTGAACACCTGCACATGACCCGGGCAGTTCATCGGTTTGAGTGCGTACACGCGACCGTCTTCCGTCTCGGTGGTGAACATGTGCTCGCCAAAAGTTTCCCAATGACCCGAGGCTTCCCACAAGGCGCGGTCCATCACCATCGGTGTATGGATTTCGCGGTAGCCCCAGCCGGGTTGCAAACTGCGCATGTAATCGATCAGGCGCTGGAATAGTGTCCAGCCTTTCGAATGCCAGAACACCGCACCGGGCGCGTCTTCCTGAAAGTGGAACAAGTCCATTTGTCGGCCTAACTTGCGGTGATCACGTTTCTCCGCCTCTTCGAGGCGTTTCAGATAGAGTCGCAACTGTTTGTCATTCGCCCAGGCAGTGCCGTAAATGCGTTGCAGCATTTCGTTTTTCGAGTTGCCTTCCCAGTACGCGCCGGACACGCGCAGCAACTTGAATGCAGTGCCAAGTCGGCCGGTCGAGGGTAAGTGCGGGCCGCGACACAGGTCGATGAATTCGCCCTGGCGATACAGTGTGATGGTTTCGTCTTCGGGTATGCGTTCGATCAGGCGTGCTTTGTATTCTTCTCCGGCCTTACGGAAAAAATCTACGGCATCGTTGCGCGACCATTCTTCGCGAATGAGAGCCTCGTCGCGTTTCACAATCTCATGCATGCGCTTTTCGATGATCTCAAGGTCATCCGGCGTAAACGGGGTTTCGCGCGCAAAGTCGTAATAAAAACCATCGTCTATCGCAGGCCCGATAGTGACCTGGGTTTCGGGGTAGAGCTCTTTGACCGCTTCGGCGAGCACATGCGCGGCGTCGTGGCGCAGTAGCTCAAGGCCCTCGTCGCTATCGCGGGTGACGATCGCAACGCTCGCGTCACCGTCGATCTCACGCGTCAGGTCGAACGGCGCGCCATCGACGTGCGCCGCAACGGCAGCTTTGGCGAGTGAGCCGCTAATGTCGGCGGCAATAGTAAGTGCGGTGACGGTGCCGTCGTAGTGGCGTTCTGAGCCGTCTGGAAGGGTGATAGCGGGCATGCGAATCCTGCGCGTTTGCTACTGTCTGTCGCGCGTGGCGACAGTCGTAATCGTTGATGAAATAAGACGCTATAGTGTAACGCATCGGACACCAGTTCCGGCAAGCGCTATGATAAGGACATGAACGGCACAGTGAATCCACACGAACATGATCACGAGGCTTGCGTCGAGACGGCGCTGGCTAACGCTGAGGCGATCTGCAAAGGCAAGGGCCTGCGCCTGACGGCAATGCGCCGCCAGGTGCTTGAGCTTGTCTGGTCCTCGCATGAGCCTGTCGGCGCGTATGAGCTTCTCGACGCGCTCGGTCGTGACGGCAAGCGCAGTGCGCCGCCGACCGTTTATCGCGCTCTGGAATTCTTGCGTGACGCAGGATTGGTCCATCGGTTGGACTCTTTGAATGCGTTTGTGGGTTGCGCGAGCCCTGGAGAGGCGCACCACGGCCAATTTTTGATTTGCCGCCAGTGTAATCAGGTGATCGAAATTGATGCGCAAGCGATCAGTGCTGCTGTCGCTGACAGCGCGTTGGCGTGCGGCTTCGTCGCCGAACGTCAGACGCTTGAAGTGCAGGGCATCTGCGCACAGTGCCAATAGCACCCTCCCGAAACACGCTTAACGTACAATAGGCGGCTTAAGCTCACTGCCCAGTTCACGGATCTTTCTATGCACACCAATGATGACGCGGCGCCGATGCCGACTGATTTTATTCGTCAGATTATTGAGTCAGACATCAACGAGGGGCGCCTTCCTGATGGTCTCGTTACACGGTTTCCTCCCGAGCCCAACGGCTTTTTGCATATCGGTCATGCGCTGTCTATGTCGCTGAACTTTGGTGTCACCGAGCAATTCGGCGGGCGCACGTATTTACGCTTTGACGACACCAATCCCGCGAACGAGCGTCAGGAGTTCGCCGATGCGATCCAGCGTGATGCGCAGTGGCTCGGATTCAATTGGGGAGAGCGTCTCACTCACGCGTCGGATTACTTCGAACAGATCTATGCCGCGGCGTTAACACTGATCGACAAAGGCGATGCGTATGTTGATAGTTTGAGCGCCGATGACATCCGCGAGTATCGCGGCACGCTTACGAGCCCGGGTAAGGACAGCCCGCACAGAGGGCGCAGTTGCGCCGAAAATCGTGCGCTGTTCGAGCGCATGCGTGCAGGCGAATTTGCCGAAGGTGCGCATGTGTTGCGTGCCAAGATCGATATGGCATCACCGAATATCAATCTGCGCGATCCGACGTTGTATCGCATACGACATGCGACACATCAACGCAGCGGTGATACCTGGCCGATCTACCCGATGTATGATTTCGCGCACACGCTGAGCGATATTTTTGAGGGCATTACGCACAGCCTGTGTACGCTGGAGTTCGAAGATCACCGGCCGTTGTACGAGTGGTTTGTCGAACGGATCGAGCATGACTACCCGCCGCGGCAAATTGAATTCTCGCGCTTGCAGGTCGGTTATATGGTGACCAGCAAGCGTAAGCTGAAACAACTCGTTGATGACGGTCATGTCAGTGGTTGGGATGACCCGCGTATGCCGACCATTGCCGGGATGCGCAGGCGCGGCTACCCGGCTGCGGCGCTTCGCGCATTCTGTCATCAAGTCGGCATCACCAAAAAATCCAAATTTATCGAGCTAGGTATGCTCGAGTCCTGTGTTCGCGATGCGTTAGCAGATACACCTCGAAGAATGGCCGTAATCGATCCTTTAAAGGTCGTTATCACTAACTACCCCGGTGACGAGACGGAGTGGTTAACCGCACAGAACCATCCGGCGCATCCTGAGCATGGTGAGCGGCAGATTCCATTTGATCGCGAGATTTGGATCGAACGTACTGACTTCCTCGAAGAGGCACCGCGTAAATTTTTCAGATTGAAGCCTGGCGGCGAAGTACGACTGCGTTACGGTTATATCATTCGCTGCGATGAATTGATCAAGGACGACGACGGCCATGTGACGGCACTGCACTGTTCGATGGACGTCGAGACGCGCAGCGGCACTGGCAACGAGCGCAAGGTCAAGGGCACGATTCACTGGGTCAGTGCGAAGCATGCCAAGGCGGCGAACGTGCATTTGTACGATCGTCTGTTTACGGAAGCGGCGCCGGCGCGCCAAGAAGACTGGTTAGCAACGATCAATGCGACATCGCTAAGTGTTGCGGAGGCTTTCGTCGAGCCTGCGCTTGGTGAGACGCAAGGATTGCCGGTGCAGTTCGAGCGTACCGGCTACTTCGTGGAAGATGCTGCGTCGACTGCGGATGCGCTCGTCTTCAATCGCATTGTGACGTTGCGAGACTCGTGGGCGAAACTCGAGAAACAAGCGATGCAACAGCTAGCCGACGATTGACACCGTCGGCTAGCATTGCCGGGTCGTTTATGTACTGAGCGGGTAGTGCTCCAAGTGGTAGCTTGCGTTACCGAACAACGTATCGATCATTGTCAGGCGCTTGAAGTAATGCGCAACGTCAAGCTCCCACGTCACACCCATGCCGCCGTGCAATTGAACGGCTTCCTCGCCGAGCTTGCGTCCTTCGGTGCCAATCTGGATTTTCAAAGACCGCAATGCCGTTTCACGTTGCAGCGCATCGTCTTCTCCGCACGCCATAACGGCATGCAATAGCAAAGAGCGCGTTTGCTCTGCAATGACGAACATATCAACCATACGGTGTTGAAGTGCCTGGAAGCTTGCGATGGGCTTGCCGAACTGCACGCGCGACTTGGTGTATTCCAGCGTCTTGTAATTGAGCACTTGCATGATGCCTACGGCTTCTGCGCAGACTGCGATGATCGCATCGTCCAGCACGGCGGACAGCGTTGCTGCTGCGTTGCCTTTATCGCCGAGCATTGCATTCGCGCCAACCAAGACGTTCTCAAATGAAATTTCCGCAGCCTGGCGCGCATCAACGGTCGGGTATGACTTGCGTTTGATGCCAGGTGCATCTGCTGCGACGACGAACAGACTGATACCGTCGGCATCGGTGCGTTCACCGCTTGTGCGCGCGCTAACGACTAACGTGTCTGCGTTGCCGCCGTTCAGTACGACGGTTTTGTTGCCGTTCAACACATAGCCACCCTCTTTGTCGACAGCGCTCAGCGTGACGTCAGTGATGTTGTAGCGACTCTGTGGTTCGGCGTACGCTAGAGCGGCGCTTTTACTGCCGTCGATCAGCGGATGCAGCCAGCTTTCTTTTTGCGCGTCGTCGGCGAGTCGCTTGATGGCGCCGCCCGCCATGATGATGCTGGGCAGATACGGCTCGATGACCAATCCCTTACCAAACTCTTCCATCAGCAACATAAGTTCAACGGCGCCACCGTCCAAACCGCCGTCGCTCTCGGAAAACGGTACCGCGGTCAGACCGAGCTCGGCGAATGTCTGCCAGCGCTCTGACGAGAACCCTTGGTCGCTTGCAGCAGCTTGCTGGCGCGCTTCAAAGTCGTAATCGTTTTGAATGAACTTCGCCACGCTGTCCTGCAGCATGCTTTGATCTTCTGTAATTGAAAAATCCATAGTCTCTCTATCCCGCTTACAAGCCCAGCACGTGCTTGGCGATGATGTTTTTTTGAATTTCGTTCGAGCCGCCGTAAATCGACGCTTTTCGGTAATTGAAGTATTTCAATGCAGTCGTTGGCTCTGATGAGTCGACCACGATTTCGTCGTCGCTCGCGTCCAGACTGAACTGGTCCGGTACGTATGGCATCGCGTAATAACCCGCAGCCTCCAGGTACAGTGCATCGAGTTGCTGCTGCATCTCAGTGCCCTTGATTTTGAGGATCGAGCTTTCTGGTCCAGGTGCTTTACCCGTGGCGACCGCAGCAAGCGTTCGTAGATCGGTGAACTCCAGTGCCTTCAGCGCGATTTCGGTCTGCACCAATTTGCTTCTGAAAGTCGTTTGGTTGATCAGCGGGTCTGCACCATGCTGGGATTGTGCTGCCATGTCCTTGAGTCGTGCGAGGCGATACTTCGAGCGTGCAACAGCTGCGATGTTGGTGCGTTCGTGTTGCAACAGCACCTTACCGTACGTCCAGCCGCGACCTTCTTCACCGACCAGGTTGTTGACGGGTACGCGCACATTCTCAAAATGCACTTCATTGACTTCGTGGCCGCCTTCAATAGTGATGATCGGCCGCACCGTGATACCCGGTGTCTGCATGTCGCACAGGATAAAGCTGATGCCTTCCTGACGACGCGCAACATCGGTTGTGGTACGTGCGAGCACAAAAATCCAATCGGCGTGTTGGCCCAAGGTCGTCCAGGTTTTTGTGCCATTGATCACATACTCGTCACCCTCGCGGGTCGCGAGCGTCTTCAGCGATGCAAGGTCAGAACCGGCGCCAGGCTCCGAATAGCCCTGACACCACCAGACGTTGCTCTCAAGAATGTCCGGTAAGAAACGCTGCTTGAGTTCTTCAGTGCCATACGAATAGATAACGGGGCCAACCATATTGACGCCGAAAGGCACAACGTCTGGTGCGTTTGCTTCTGCAAGCTCCGTCGCCCACAAGTATTTTTGTACCGGCGTCCAACCTGTGCCCCCGTATTCTACGGGCCAGTTGACGGCCATGTAGCCATGTTCGTTCAGGACTTTTTGCCAACGTACGAAGTCGTCTTTTGACAAGCGGATGCCGCGATTTTGCTTTTCACGGATGTCGGCAGGGTAGTGATCGACAAAAAACTGTCGAATCTCGTCACGGAAAGCCAATTCTTCTTGGCTGAAGCTTAAGTCCATTGCGGATTACTCCAGTGGGCGCGTGCTGGATCGACGCGCGGAAAATGTCGGAGACGGATGTCTGGCGCTCTGTGATGGTGGCGGCAAAACGAACGCAGCTTCTAGCCGCAGATATCTCAAGTCACTAAGCCATACGTCCCCACGTACTCGCCACGCAGTATAGCCACCGATGCTGCGCTGCACAAGAAGCGCCAATTAGGAGAGCCTGAGGGCGTGATTATTGTTGATGTACTGTTCATAAGCATCTGTTCGACAGCTATTTTTTAATCGAAAGCGTGCGCGCCTAATGTATAATTTACGTACTATTTAGTGATCTTTCGACGAGTGTTATGTCGCATCGTGTTTCTTTACATTCTGGCGTTGACGCGCCTGCCGACAGCCTCGGGAGAGGCCTGCGCGACTTGCGAATCTCGGTGGTGGATCAATGTAATTTCCGTTGTCCCTACTGCATGCCTGAAAACGAATTCAACGATGACTATCAGTTTTTGACACGCGCGCAACGGCTCACGCATGACGAGATTGTGCGACTGGCGACGTTAGCGGTAGACCTCGGCGTCACCAAGCTTCGCCTTACCGGTGGCGAGCCGTTGCTGGACAAACGCCTCCCTGATTTGGTTAGGCGGTTAGCGGCGTTACCGATCGATGATCTGGCGATGACCACGAATGGCATGTTGTTGCCCGGTAAGGCTGAAGCGCTTGCGGAGGCCGGACTTCATAGGATCACATTGAGTCTCGATAGTATTGATCCGGATGTATTTGCACAAATGAGTGGCGGCCGTGGCACGTTGTCCGGGGTTATCGAAGGTATTGCAGCGGCAGAGGCGGCGGGTTTTGATGCGATCAAAATTAACTGTGTCGTGCAGCGCGGTGTGAATGACCACACGGTACTTGATCTGCTCGAGCGCTTTCGGGGTACCAAACACGTCGTGCGGATGATCGAATACATGGATGTGGGAAACCGAAACGGCTGGCGGCGCGGTGACGTTGTACCGTCTAAAGAATTGCTGGACCTGATCACCACACGTTGGCCGGTGTCGCCATTGCAGGCTAATTACCAGGGCGAGGTTGCCCGTCGTTATCGCTACGACGACGGCGATGGAGAAATCGGTTTTATCTCGTCTGTGACGGCACCGTTCTGCGGTAGTTGTCATCGTGCACGTCTGGCGGCGGATGGCACGTTGTACACCTGTCTGTTTGCAACACAAGGCACACGATTGCTTGAGCCAATGCGGCGTGGTGGCAGTGACGAAGAGCTCGCACAGATGATTCGCCGTGTCTGGTTAAGGCGTGACGACCGCTACAGCGAGGCACGTCAGAAACAAGACGGTGAATACGCGCTGCGCAAAGTCGAGATGTATCGGGTGGGTGGCTGACGGTGTGCGCCGATAAAACACTGTCTCACCTTGATGCGTCGAATCAACCGCGCATGGTTGACGTGACAGCTAAGCACGCGACCAAGCGTTCAGCAAAAGCAGGTTGCGAGGTGTATCTGCCGGACACCGTGCTGAGTGCATTGGGCGACGGTGAGGGCGGGCTCGTTAGTAAGAAAGGCTCTGTATTCGCTACCGCAATTGTTGCGGGCGTCATGGCGGCCAAACGTACGCATGAGCTCATCCCGTTCTGTCATCCATTAGGGCTGACGGGTTGCGACATCGACATTCGCCTGGACGCCGGCGTGGCTGTCGTGACGTGCGAGTGCCGTGTCGAGCACAAGACCGGTGTTGAAATGGAAGCGCTCACGGGCGCAAGTGTCGCGGCCCTGACGATTTACGATATGTGTAAGGCTGTGGCGCACGATATTCGCATTGATACGGTTCGATTGATCGCCAAAACGGGTGGAAAGGCAGACTATGCAGCAGACTGATCAGCCGACGCTCAAGGCGCTAGTGCTTGCCGGTGGCGAGAGTCGACGCATGGGGCAAGACAAAGCCGCGATCCAGGTTGACGGTGTTTCATTGCTGTCGCGCACGGTGTCTTTGGCGCGGCAATTCGTCGATGACGTACACGTTAGTGTGCGCACGCCACCGGTAGACGAAACACGCCGCAGGTTTAACTGCATCGTCGATGCAGGCGTTGGTCAGGGGCCGCTGGACGGTATCTTGACAGCACTCAACAGCGACACCAGTGCTGCGTGGTTAGTGCTGGCCTGTGATTTGCCATTGCTTGACGCGTCGACCTTGCGCGTATTGATCGATGGTGCTGCGCAGCATCCCGTCGCGCCCGCGATCGCGGTTGCCGACAGTTCCGGCGAGTTGCCTGAGCCGTTGTGCGCGATTTGGCGCGCACCAATGCGAGCGCATATTGAAGCGGCATTTGCCGATGGTCGCTTCTGTGCCCGCAAGTGTTTGATCAACGCGGATGCGGTGTTGGTAACACCGGTGAACCCGGATGCGCTGCTGAATATGAATCAAGACGCCGACTTGCGCTTGGCTGCCCGGCACGGAGTGATCATCGGATGAAAACGGTCACCGTGAATTATTTTGCACTGTTTCGCGATCGGGCTGGCTGCAGTTCGGAGCAGGTGAGCACATCGGCATCCGATGCGTTAGCGCTGTTTACACAATTGCGTGAGCGTCACGGCACTGATGATCCGCGCGGGCATTGTAAAGTGGCTGTGAATGACGTCATGGCTGATTGGGATATCGAGATCCAGGATGGTGACGTTGTGTTGTTTTTTCCGCCAGTTGCAGGAGGCTAGCGATGTCACTTCCGGATTTTGATCATCCGATGGCGATCACCGATACCGATATTGATGCCGTGCGACTGCGCGAGCACTTGTTCGATCATAGCGCCGGTGCCTTAGTGACGTTCGAGGGTTGGGTGCGCGACCATAACGAAGGTCGTAACGTGATCTCGCTCGACTATGAAGTGTATCGCCCGCTGGCAATCGCGGAGGGTGCGCGCATCATCGCTGAAGTTTCCCAGAGGGTTGGCGTACGTCAGGTGCTTGCCGTGCATCGCGAAGGTGCTCTTGAGCTTGGCGGATGTGCTGTCTGGGTCGGTGTAACGTCAGCGCATCGCGATGAAGCATTTGTCGCTTGTCGCGAAATCATTGATCGCATCAAAGTCGAGCTGCCGATTTGGAAAAAAGAGTATTACACCGACGGCGACTCAGGCTGGGTTAACTGCGAACGTTGCGCGTCTCACGGTCACAGTCACGGCCACGATCACACTCACGCGCATCGTTAATGCGCGCAAGCGCGTCTTGCGTATTCACATCGGTCGATGCGTTAGGCATCGCGACGGCTCTTATGTTCGCCTCGTTGTGTAACAGGTGCTGAGCACCGCGATCCGCTTCCAAGCCAGCGAGTTGCGCAAAGTACCGTTTCGGGAATATGGCGGGCACACCGCGCGTATCGCTGTACGCTGCACACACGATGCAGTCTGGCGTCTCATTGAACTGCCTGACCAGTCTGGCGAGATCCTTAGCCGTAATGCAGACCTGGTCGACAGTGAGTAATAATAAACCGTCGCAGTCCGACGGTGCTATGCTCGCCGCGCAGGTGACGCTGCTGCGTTGACCTTGCATCCATTGCGGGTTGACGACGAAGGGCAACTGTAACTCGCACAAGTGCGGAAGGATGTGCTCTTGATGTGCGCCGATCACCGCAACGGTCGGAAGTTCGGTTGATGCCAAGACGTTGTACTGGCGCTGGAGCAGTGTTTCTCCGCCCAAGACAGCCAGCGCTTTGATACCATTGAAACGATTGCTCGCCCCGGCTGCCAGAATTGCTGCGAATACACGTGTTGCGCTTACACCGCTGGATTGTGTTTGAGCATCAAGCATCGTTCGTAGCATCGTTGGTTCGCATATTCATAAAGCACTCTGGAGCATTCGCGCGTGATCAGCATTTCATCAATAGAAGACGCCAGTCAATGGGTTGGTCAAAAGATCGGTACATCGAAATGGCATGTCATTGACCAGAAGCGTATTGACCTGTTCGCCGAGGCGACCGGTGATCAGCAGTGGATTCACACCGATACGCAGCGCGCCGCTGATGAGATGCCGGGAGGAAAGACGATTGCGCATGGCTACCTGACGCTTGCATTGATCCCCGCGCTATCCTCGGAGTTTGTCAGCTTCGACGGCGTCACGCGGACGATCAA
>JBCBZK010000115.1:0-11506 GCA_039815365.1 Pseudomonadota bacterium
AACAGCGTCCGGCGTTGCCATCGGATCGTTCCAACCGTGCAGTACCAGTACTCTTGCTGTGATTGCGTTTGCCGGCCCCGGCGGCGGCTTGAACAAACCGTGCAGACTCACGACGCCGCGTAACGCATCACCGCTGCGCGCAAGATCAAGCACGCACAAACCACCGAAACAATAACCAATGGCGGCAACCCGATCACTGTCCGTCATGGCATGCGCGCTGCCGGCAGCAATGCCTGCTCGCAGTCGTCCGAGGAGTTCTGCCCGATCGCCCAGCAACGGATTCATGTAACCCTCGCGTTCTTCCTGAGTCGTGCCGAGCACACCGGCGCCGTAAGCATCGATTGCAAAGCCGACATAGCCGAGCTTGGCCATCTCGACCGCTTTGTCATCCTCGAACGGGCTGCGCCCACTCCATGCATGACTCACGGTGACCATAGGCCGTTTGCCACTGATGGCGTCGTCGTAGGCCAGATGTCCAGCAAACGCCTTGCCATTGTATTCGTAGGTAACTGTCTCGGTGACGATGCTCATTAGCGATACGGCTCCTGTAGGGCAGAACATGAAATTGCGGTGCGTTACGTGCAGTATACGTTACCGCATTTCTACGCTCGAAGAGGAGCTGTTATGGGTCGTTGGCGTCCGCCACAACCTGCGTCATCGCCCTACATCACGCCAGAGGGGTTTGATGCGCTGCAGACCGAGCTCAAAAGCCTCTGGTTGCGGCGCCGTGATGTCGTTGCGGCGCTATCGGCCGCCGCTGCGGAGGGCGATCGTTCGGAAAATGCAGAATACATCTACCGAAAGAAAGAGCTGGGCGGCATCGATCGACGCATTCGGTACCTCGACAAGCGCACGGACACGCTGAACATCGTTCGCGAGACACCCGCGGTCGACAAGATTTTTTTCGGCGCATGGGTCACGTTGCTGCGTGATGATGATATCGAGCTGACGTATCGCATTGTTGGCCCTGATGAGACTCGGCCAAAGGAAGGTTGGATCAGTCTGGATTCGCCGATGGCGCGCAAGCTGCTGGGCAAATCCGTGGACGATGAGATAGCGCTGGACATTGAAGGACAGATGCGTACATTCGAGATTGTGTCTATTCGATATCAATAATGCTTCAACTCGCGAGGTTGCATAATGGGTGCGCGTACTGAACCTGCCGAGATGTTTGGTTGCGATATTTGCTTTCCTGACGACATCGAATTGGCCGGCAAGTGTTGGTACAAGGTGCCAGTGATCAAGGCGTTGATCGCTGAATCACATTTCAGCATCAAGGTGCGTCAATGCAATAGCTGTGGTCAGCGGTTTGTGACCGTATTCGCGGAGATGATTGATTGGCAAACCGGTGAAGACCCACAGCAGTGTTGTGCATTGCCGATCACCGAGTTAGAGGCAGCCCGTTTGCTCAAGGCGGGCAGTGATGCCGAAGCGGAATCAATTGCCGAATCACTGGGCGCAAACCGTCGCAGTTTTTCATCGTTCTGGCCTTCCGGGAAAGGCAAGAGTGACGTGTGGAGCACGGGTTTTCTGATTGGCATGCATGACTAAGAGGAACAGGTGATGATTATTGTTACTGGTGTGCTGATGGCGAAAGCAGATTGTGTGGATCAAATGCTGCAGCTCGGCCTTGAGCATGTGCGCCGCTCGCGCACCGAAGATGGGTGTATCAGTCATGACGTATCGGTTGATGGCGAGAACCCAGACCGATTGTTGTTCGTTGAGCGATGGCGTGACATGGACAGCCTGATGGTGCATTTCGCGCTTGATGCGTCCAAGGGTTTTGTGAAGTCGCTGGCGCCGTTGGTGAGCGCTGCACCTGAGATGAAGATCTATGATGCCGCTGAGGTACCGCGTTAACGCTGCTGTCATTCAGTGGTCTATCGATACCCTGCGAATTGGATCAATACTGGCTTTCTCGATGTCGCAATAATGTTGTCTCTTAAACAGGGAAGGCATTGACCATGGATATTCAAAGAATCGCAGCATTTTCCGATGGTGACAGCGGCGGCAACCCTGCTGGCGTTGTTATTGCGGATACGTTGCCCGATGTTCCCAAGATGCAGGCTATTGCCGCTGACGTCGGCTTTTCGGAAACGGCGTTTGCTGCGGCTGACGGTGATGGCTATCGGGTGCGCTATTTCGCGCCAGAATCCGAAGTGCCGTTTTGTGGTCATGCGACGATCGCGCTGGGCGCCGCGTTAGCCATGCGCGACGGAGATGCGGTGTTCAACCTGACGCTCAACGATGCCAGAATTACCGTCGAAGGTAAGCGCGACGGCGATGTCATGTCTGCCGCGTTGCAGTCGCCGCCGACGCGCAGCGAGGCTTTGGCGGATGACGACATCAAAACAGCACTGGACCTCTTTGGTTATTCGAAGGGCGACTTGAACGCATCAATACCGCCGGCACTTATGCACGGTGGCGCTGATCATTGGGTGTTCGCGCTAAACTCGCGTGAGGCGCTGTCTCGTTTGCAATACGATTTCGATGTGGGTCGAGATCTGATGGTTGGCAAGAATATTGTCACGATCATGTTTGCTTTCGCTGAGTCTGAGCAACGTTTCCACACCCGCAACCCATTCGCTTCGGGTGGCGTTTACGAAGACTCTGCCACGGGCGCTGCAACAGCGGCTTTCGCGGGTTACCTTCGTGATATCGGTTGGCCACATGGTGGCGTCATCGATATCGTGCAAGGCGAGGATATGCGCATGCGCTCGTTGCTGCGCGCTGAGATTTCGGATGAGCCCGGTGCATCGATTCGCGTGTCGGGGACGGCGCGAGTGATGGAGTGAGAGGGCGGTGTGTTTTCGTCTGCGTACAACTCTCTGACGAGTCGACAACGACTGGTTTGCCAGGCTCGATTCTAACGTGTAGGCAAAGCGATCATGTCTGGTCCAACCACGGTCGCATCGCATCCGCCAACGCGTCTGGCGCTGTATCAAAAATGTCATCAACGACGTCGGGCATGTCGATTAGCGTTGCGTCTGGCAGCAAATCTCTTTTCGTATCGACGGTGTAGCGATAGAGCATTTCGTGCGCTGCCAAGATCAACACCGGTTGCCGGATCAGAGGCAGTCTTTCTTCGACCGGGTAATCCCACACAGCGTGGTAGGCATACCACCACTTATCCAGCGAATGCAGGTCTTCAACGAAACTCCTGGCCGCACGCTCCAAGGGTACTGTCGGCGGTCGCTGGGTCACGATCAGATGCCAACGCTTGACGATGAACCCAGGGTCTTCGGGTAACGAAAACTCGGTAGGTACTTTCGCTCTTTCTACGGCACGCGCCTCCGGGCTCAAGTAAGGAATGCCGCAAAGCACAACACGTCGCACAAGATCCGGACGCACAATCGCAAGCTCGCTGGCCACCAGCACACCGGTATGGAACCCAAAAGCGTCGACAGCGCCTTTTCCGTTGCCGCCATAGCCCATGGCATCTAACGCATCTGCCATGGCATCTGCAAGCTCGCGCATCGACGGCGCATGTGGCATCGGCTCGGACTCGCCGTAGCCAGGTAGGTCGATCGCGATTGCGAGCCGATCGTTGCCAATGATTTCCAGTAGCGGTCTAAAATCGTCAGCGGATTTCGGGTTCTGATGAAAGAACGCGACAGGTGTCTTGTCGTCTGCACCTGATTCAGGGAATGCAGAATGAAAGTGCAGCTGACCGTAACGGCCGTCGACGTAGCCTTTCTTGTAAGTCATTTAGTGCTCCTCGGGTTTCACTGTAAGGCTGAATCGCGCTGTCCACAACACAAGCGCAGGATGTTACAGTTAATAAGACACTTCGAGCGATCTTGAGAGTTGTGCTGATGCCCTTTTCCGAAAACGCTTTTAGAAAATTTCTCTTGTTGCTAGCTGTCTGCTGCGCGGGGTGCGCAAGCCGATCAACCTTCAGCCCGACACTGCCAGAACCTGTGGATGGGAGTCAGGTAAAGGTCTATGTCTTGCCCGTACTGGCGAAAGCCGGAATGGCGATGCAGGTACGTAACAATCAAGAAACAGTTGCTCCCGCCTATCTTGATCCGATGGCCACGTTGCTCGCTCAGGCGATACTGGCGAAACCCGACAAGAGTCTTCGCAGACCATCGCAGCAGTTCGAGGCGATCCTCGATCGAAAGACTGCGGATATGGATTTTGCGCAACACTTCGGTGAGATCATTCCTAATACGGTCGATGCGGGTCGCGTGCGTGTCACAGGGGTTGACCCGGTTGCATCCGAAGTGGATACAGCAACAAAAATCTATGAATTGTTTGATTCTCAAAACATTGACTACGTCATCATCCTGTACGGCTCTTACGCGATGGGGCCAGGTGGACATCAACTGGACATTTCAATCAAACAACATGTCTACGAGACACCAACATTTCGACGTCGTGCTGGGCCGTTGCCGTCACACAAGCGCCGGTTCCATTATCAATCACCTCATAGAGACTTGTGGGTGCGTGACTTCGAAAAGGGCGAGCAGTCGGCCTACCGTGAATCAGCAACTGCTGAATTCAATGCACTTGCTGAGGAGAACCCAAAGCACGCCAGGCAACTGCGGAAGCAATTGAAAAGAGAGTTAAAGCTGATCGATGAGCTTACTGAGATTTCGGTGAATACGGCTTTTGACGAAACCTGGATTCCTGATTTGTTCGATCTGTATCTCAACGAGGCGGCAGATCATCTGAATTTCATGTTGTCATATGATTGGGCCGATCATGGGCGGGACACGCTTGACGGATCAGCCGCTCAGTCGTTCTTCGCGCTTGGTAAGGGCAATCTGAAGGGTATTCCGGTGCGCGTTGATAACGTAAACAAAGTTTACCGAGTGCAGACAGGCGACATGTATTCTGTGTACTGACATGCGATCGACTCGACACATCTTAGCTTTCACCGCGTTACTGCTGCTCGGTGTCCAGTCACCGTTCGCACGGGCTGATGAAATCACTGCGCTAGGTCTCTACGACGCCGTAGACGGTGTCGCCATGCCACGCTGGACAGCGCGTTGGTGGCAGTGGGCAGCCTCCATGGACCAAAAACGCAGCCCGGTCGCTGATCGCACAGGTGATCTGTGCGCTGTCGGTCAAGAGGGTGACGTGTGGTTTCTAGCAGGTGCATTCGGTGTAGATCGGGTGATCCGCTACTGCACAGTGCCGGCCGGTAAACACTTGTTCTTCCCACTATTCAATCTCGTGCAGACCGTCAATCCGGGTTTCGATGCGAACTGCGATCGCATGCACGAACGCGTCAGCGTGCGTAGAACCGACGGGTTGAAGCTGTGGGTGGAAGTCGATGGTCAGGACCTGTCGGCGCAAGCGACGTTGCAGCTTGCCTCGCCCGGTTGTTTCGATATTTCTGCGCGGGCGACACCCGAACGTGGCTTGTCGGGAGTCTATATCTCTGCGACGAACGGGTTCTGGGCGATGTTGTCGCCGCTATCGGCCGGCGAACATAACATTCGCTTTGGTGCGCAGCGCCGGAACGAAGAAGCGCCAGATGACCCATATGCAGGCGTAATTCAGGATATTGAGTACGTGTTAACGGTTACGGCGGATTAGGTCGAACCGTAGCTAACATCCTTTTGGCGCTTGTTTTGCAGGGCTTCGGCTTGCTCGCAGCGGCGTTCGCACGCATTCTTGAGATTGGCGCTACGGCGTTCATGGGACCATACAACAATATATAAAGAGTCTACGTGTCCGATCTGACCGACCTGCTACAACACTGGCATACAGGCGATAACGCTGTGCGCGGCGAGTTGTTGCAGCGTGTGTATAACGAGTTGCACACGATTGCTTCGAAACATTTGTCGGGTGAACGCGCAAACGCATTAGTGCAACCAACGGCGTTGGTCAACGAGGCGTACCTCAAACTCTCCAAGCTCGATCGCATCGAGTGGCAAAACCGCAGCCATTTTCTTGCGATGGCTGCGCGCGTCATGCGCGAGTTCCTGGTTGATGAAGCGCGACGTCGCATCGCCGTGAAACGCGACGGTGGCGTGCAAGTGACGCTTTATGATGCGGACCATCGCTCGGATATGCCCAAGACCGACATGCTGGCGCTCAACGAGGCGCTGGAACGTCTGGCGCAAGCCGACCCGGATAGAGCGCTGTTAGTCGAGCTACGTTTTTTCGGCGGACTGACGGTTCAAGAGACGGCAGAGGTACTCGGTAAGTCTCCGGCCACGGTGAAGCGCAGCTGGCAGGTTGCGCGCGCATGGCTGTATCAGGAAATGAACACGGAGCTGTCCGAATGAGTGATAGCGCCACCCGCGAGTTGCTCGGAATCTGTGATCAGGTGTTGGCGGCCGAGCCTGACGAGCGCGATGCACTAGTTGATCGTTTGTGTGGGGGCGATGCGGATTTGCTTGCGCGCGTGTCGTCTGTGTTAGGCGCGGTTACACAAGCAGATCGCGCGATGGGTGATCAAGCTATCGGCGCACAAACCGATTGGCTCGGCAAGACGCTTGGCAACTACCACATCGTTGAAGTGCTCGGTGAAGGTGGTATGGGCGCGGTCTATCGCGCTGAACGTGCCCATGAAGACTTTACGCAAACCGTCGCGCTCAAAGTCATTCGCGGTCGTTTCCTGGCGGACGATCTGATTCGTCGCTTCAACGCCGAGCGCGATATTCTCGCGCGACTGAATCACCCGTACATCGCGCAGCTGATTGACGGCGGTACAGAGCAAGGTATTCCGTTTCTGGTTATGGAGTACATCGACGGCATACCGGTCAATGACTTTCTCGATGCACAATCGGCCGATGTAGCAACACGCGTGCGCATGGTGCAGAACATCGCGCTTGCTGTGCATTCGGCGCATCAAAATCTGGTCGTTCATCGAGATCTGAAACCCGGCAATGTGCTGGTGACCGACGATGGCATCCCGAAACTGCTCGATTTCGGTATCGCCAAGCTTGTGGCGACGAATGATGCCGATGCAACGGCGGATGCCACGGTGATGGGCAGGCAGGCATTGACGCCAAATTACGCGAGCCCGGAACAAATCAAATTCAATACCGTGACGACGTTGAGCGATGTTTACTCGCTGGGTGTGCTCGCCTACGAGTTGCTCACGGGTGAACGCCCGTATCATTTGGACACCACGTCGCAAGCAACGCTGATTGACGGTATCAACAACGTTTCCGTGCCGCGTGCCAGTCAGCGATTGACGAGCATTTCCGATCGTAAGCTGCGCGATGCGATTGCGGCATCGCGTGCGACGACACCGGAGCGGTTGGACAAAACACTTCGCGGCGATTTGGACAACATTCTGGCCAAAGCGTTGGCGCTCGAGCCGGAGCATCGTTACACTTCTATTGCGGCGTTCAGTGCCGATCTCGGTCGCTATCTCTCAGGTCAGCCAGTAGAGGCACACGCGGATTCACTGATGTATCGCGCGCGTCGTTTCGTCGCTCGCAATCGTGGCGTCGTATTGTTCTCGTCCGCGTTGTTCGTGTCGCTTGTTGTTGGGCTCGCTGCCACGACATGGTCGTATGTGCAGGCAGAGCGTGCGCGCGAAGATGCGTCGGCACGATTCGAACAAGTGCGCTCTTTGGCCAAGTCGATGATGTTCGATGTCTACGACGACATCGCAAAAGTACCGGGCACGGTCAGCGTGCGATCTGAGCTTGCGAGTACGGCGCAACAATACCTTGAGACGTTGGCGGCCGACGCGCGTGCGCCGGTTGATGTGCAGCTAGATGCAGCTCAGGGCTTTTCACGGCTGTACACGATATTGAATCGCGAGGCGGTTGATGACGCGGGTGATCGTGCGCGCGCGGCAGCGGCGTGGGACAAGGCGCATTCCATTCTGCTGCGGTTGTCGGAAACAGACGCGGACAACGCGAGCGTCTGGCACGCGTTGGGTGATCTTGAGTCTAATCGCGCCGCGCTGATGTTGGATGTCGATAATGATCCGGAAGCATCGGCCGCGATGTTGTCGACCGCCAAAACCCGGTTCGAAAAAGCAGTTACGCTGGCACCTGACGATTTCGGTATAGCAATGAGCACACTCACAGCGAAGCTTCGGCAAAGCAATCGACTCAAATGGTCTGATGATTATCAGTCTGCGATTGTGGTGTCTACCGATTTGCTGTCGGAGATCGGCGCGGCGAAGCAGGTTTGGCCTGACAACACTGAGCTTCTGGTGATTGAAGGCGATACGTATCAACTACGCGGCGAATCGGCCTACTGGATCGATGATTACGACACTGCGATGCCGGACTACGGTGCGTCTATCGCTGCGTATCAAGCAGCACTGAACGCGGGCGGCCCCGATCAGGCGGTCGAAGGTAAGTTGTCGAACGCCTTCTGGTCACGTGGTAATTCGCATATTGATTTACAAGACCCACAAGCGGCGGCAGTCGACTTCGAGGCTGCGACGGAATTAGTGCGAGTTGCAGCCGCAAGAGACCCCGATGACACAACGACGGCACGTAAGTTTGCCATCCTGCGGGCATCGCGTGCGATGGCACTCGTCAATTCGGGTGAAAGTGATACTGCGATTGATCTGATGCATCAGACGAACGATTGGTTTGAGACGCAGGCCGCGCAAGATACGCAAACCCCGGGGCCGCAACGCTCACTCGCGATTAGCTATTACATGATGGGCGATATCTACCGAATCGCCGATCGTAAGCCCGAAGCGTGCGAGTGGTTCGAGCGTTCATTGGCAAGCTGGTTGTCCTTCGATGAGCGCTTTGGTATTGCGGAATTTGATGCGGGGCAGCCCGACAAGATTCGCGAGAACATCACTGAATGCAGTCGCTAGACTTTGCGTGGCGGCAGAGATCGGAACTGTTCGAAGTCCATTAGAAAGTTTTGCGAGTCGTCGACCGCGTCGAGCAATCTGACGGCTTCTGCCAACAGCTCCGGATCATCGCAGCACGCGCGCTCCAGATAGATGCGACGGTCATCGCCTTGCTTGGTCACAGCAATATCGCAAATTCTCAGCAAGCGGCGCGCTCGCTTTAACGATAGGTATTCGAATTCGCCCGTGGTATCGCCAGTCGTATCACTCATGTCATTCAGCGCCATGCGTGCGTGCGGCGACGGACAACCGAAGTTGCCCGCCGCCACTGTTACGCCTTTAGTTGGTTGCATTTACGATGTCCAGAATCCGCGAGGAAACAGACGTCACTGCGTTTTGGCTGATGCGCGCCGATCCGCCTGAGTCATTGTTCGTCATGACAATCACTGCAAACGCGCCGCGGTCATCACTCTCAACCATCCAGCCATAGGTCAGCACACGCAGACCAAAGCCATCGTCGAGGCTGCCGCCCTTGAACCAGACGCGTTCCCAACGGTTGCGCAGATTAATGATGGCCGTTGTCGCGCCGTAGGCTTCGTCGACGACCTCAAACGCCTCGGTGGCATCATTGAACTGCCGTAAGCCCGCCATCGCTGAACACACATCCATCGGGCTGGCCTGCCACAAACCACTCACGAGCACAGAGAGGTTTGAGCGCGTCGGGTTGACGACAGGTCCAGCGGGAGTCAGCACGTTATCGACATAGTCGCGTTGAGTCGCTTCATCCGCCGTGACGTAAGCGATTGCTTCGTCTTGCGGCGATGTGAAATACAAATTGAACGCTTCATTCATCGACAGGAATGGTTCCATCGCATCCTGGTTGGCGTGGTTGAACTCATCCAGCATCGTCTCGTTGGCATCGCGGCCAACCAGTTTGAACAAGTGTTCTGTTGCCGTGTTGTCACTAATGCCCAACATCAACGACGCGAGGTCATCAATACGGAACTGCGTGCCGAGCTCGCTGCTGATCGTGCCACCCAGCACGACGTCGTCAGCAATCAGCGGGATGGTTTGATCACGCGTCAGCAGACCTTCGTCAATAGACTGTGCGACAGCGCCCATCGTCCAAATCTTGAAGATCGACGCGGTGCCCAGCGGGTCGGTTGGGTTGCGTTCAAAGATCGGCGCGCACTGGTTGTTATCGTCGATACGTGCGACCAGAACACCAACGTCTTCGGCGAGCGTGCCCAGTTTGTCGGCAGCAGTCTCGTAGGTGAGATTTTGATCCTCGCCCGCTGTTGAGCCACCGTTCAACGGGAACGTTGACGAACCGAAGGACGTAATCAATCCTGTGCCGTACCGCGTCGACAGCACCATGAACTGACCGTTGGCAGGCTCGTTCGCGTTACCGATCAGGATGGTAATGCTCGTCGGTGTGATCGAATACGTATCTTGAACGGTACCGTTCGGAATCACCGAGCGCAGGGTGTCAAAGAATTGCTGCCACTGCGCGACGCTGACTTGCGCCAGATAGCCAGGATCGAAATGGTCTTCGATGTCCTGTGCTGTCGTAGTTGTTGCTGCTAACTGCTCAATGATCCAGTTCAATTGTGCTGCGGCCGGTGTGTTCGGTAATTGAATCTGACCATTGACGGTCGGGAACAGCGGCACGATCGGTTTCGTGCGTGCGGCATTCAGCGGGAAGTCGTCGTCAACATCGGGCGTGCCGTCGTTGTCATCGTCGGTATCAGCATTGTCGCCAACCCCGTCCATGTCGTTATCGGCGGTTTCAGAGGCATCACGCGGGAACGCATCGTCTGCGTCAGGCGTGCCGTCGTTGTCATCGTCGGTGTCGGCATTGTCACCGACGCCATCCATGTCGTTGTCGGCTGATTCTGCGGCATCCCGCGGGAATGCATCGTCGGCATCGTCTACGCCGTCGTTATCATCATCGCTATCCGCATTGTCGCCGGTACCGTCCATATCGAAATCAGCGGTCTCATTCGGGTCGTTCGGGAATTCGTCGGCATTGTCTCCCACACCGTCCATGTCGCTGTCGGTGGTTTCATTCGGGTCGGTCGGGAAGGCATCTTGCGTGTCATCAACGCCATCGTTGTCGTCATCGGTGTCTGCATTATCGCCGACGCCGTCACCATCAGCATCAGATGACTCGTTCGCATCGTTCGGGAATGCATCTTGTGTATCTTCAACGCCGTCGTTGTCGTCATCGGTATCTGCGTTGTCGCCGGTGCCGTCCATATCGAAGTCCGCAGACTCGGTAGCATCCAATGGGAATGCGTCACTCGCGTCGTCTACGCCGTCCCCATCATCGTCGGTGTCTGCGTTGTCGCCAGTGCCGTCGCCGTCCGTGTCGACTGACTCGTTAGCGTCGAGCGGAAATGCATCGGCCGTATCGTTAACGCCATCGTTGTCGTCATCCGGATCGTCCACGTTAGCAATGCCATCGTTGTCCGTGTCGATGGGCGGCGGTCCGTCGTCCCCGCTACTGCCGCCACAGGCGGCGACGGTGAGAAACAGGCTCAGTAAGATACTGCGCAAGGCAGTCTGCAAGGTGAGGCGCGTCATGTCGTTTCCTTTGTAGTTGTTTGCAACGGCCTCCGGGCAAAAGACCAGGGCCATATCTACAAAGGCGCAAAGACGACGCAAACAGGCTCAGTCGGCGCACACTTTTTCTATATATTTCTAACGGGGCATAGAAACAGGAGAAATCACAGGGACTTACGAATAGTCCGCTGTCGCCGTTGGTGC
>JBCBZK010000200.1:0-3611 GCA_039815365.1 Pseudomonadota bacterium
GCCTGACTCAGCAGCGTGCGCTCCGGCGTCTACGCTTTTTTGTGTTTAGAAAGACGATGTAAAGAGAGGGCCAATGGCCACTATTAATCAGCTTGTTCGCAAGCCACGCTCAACGAAGCCGGAAAAAAGCAATGTACCGGCACTGGAAGCAAGCCCGCAGAAGCGTGGCGTGTGCACCCGTGTCTACACAACGACGCCCAAAAAGCCGAACTCGGCAATGCGTAAGGTCGCACGTGTGCGCCTGACGAACGGCTTCGAAGTGACCAGTTATATCGGCGGTGAAGGCCATAACTTGCAGGAACACTCTGTCGTGCTGATTCGCGGTGGTCGTGTAAAAGATCTGCCAGGTGTTCGCTACCACACTGTGCGTGGCACGTTGGACTGTGCGGGCGTCAGTGATCGCCGCCAGTCACGCTCCAAGTACGGCGCGAAAAAACCGAAAGGCTAGTTGGCAAACATCCTATTTGAACGGCCGTCGCTGACGGCTATGACTGCCCTGTCGGGCACTTGAGAAGAACGCTATGTCGAGAAGAAATCAGGCACCAAAACGCAGCATCCTGCCGGATCCCAAATACAAGAGCCAACTGCTGGCCAAGTTCATGAACATGGTTATGAACGACGGTAAGAAGTCGGTTGCTGAGCGCATCATTTACGGCGCACTGGATCGGATCAGTGAGCGCGGCAGCATTGCAGACGAGCAATCGCTGGAAATGCTTGAGCAGGCTCTCGAAAACATCAAGCCAGCGGTGGAAGTGAAATCCCGTCGCGTTGGTGGCGCTACCTATCAGGTGCCAGTCGAGGTGCGCCCGCAGCGTCGCCAGACTCTGGCAATGCGCTGGGTGATTGACGCGGCGCGCAAGCGTAGCGAAAAAACAATGGCGCACCGTTTGGCACATGAGCTGATGGATGCCGCTGAAAACCGCGGCGCAGCCGTGAAGAAGAAAGAAGACGTGCACCGGATGGCTGAGGCGAACAAAGCGTTCTCTCATTACCGCTGGTAACCCGACTCCGACTGATAGAATTTACTAAGGTCCCCCTCGTGGCACGCACTACACCGATCGATCGTTATCGAAATATTGGCATCATGGCGCACATTGATGCCGGCAAGACGACGACGACCGAGCGCATTCTTTTCTATACCGGCGTTTCGCACAAGATCGGCGAAGTGCACGATGGTGCTGCAACGATGGATTGGATGGAGCAGGAGCGTGGCATCACGATAACCTCTGCTGCGACCACGTGCTTTTGGTCTGGTATGGATCAGCAATTTGACCAACATCGCATCAACATTATTGATACCCCAGGGCACGTTGACTTCACGATCGAAGTAGAGCGTAGCTTGCGCGTACTTGATGGCGCGGTGACGGTGTTGTGTTCTGTTGGTGGTGTTGAGCCACAAACAGAAACTGTCTGGCGTCAGGGCAACAAATACGAAGTACCGCGCATGATCTTCGTCAACAAGATGGATCGTGCTGGCGCAGATTACCTGCGTGTCGTCGAGCAAGTGAAATCGCGTCTGGGTGCGAACCCGGTGCCGATTCAACTGCCGATTGGTGCTGAAGAGAATTTCCTCGGCATTATCGATCTCGTCGAAATGCGTGCGATCTATTGGGAAGCGGAAAACATGGGTATGACCTATGAAGCCCGCGAGATCCCCGCTGAGCTGGCTGACCAGGCGGCGGAATGGCGCGAGAAAATGATCGAAGCGGCGGCGGAAGCTGACGAAGGGTTGTTGGACAAGTTCCTGAACGACGGCGAGCTGACGGTTGAGGAAATCAAGCGTGGCTTGCGCGCTCGCACCTTGGCAAACGAAATCGTTCTGACGATGTGTGGCACTGCGTTCAAGAATAAAGGCGTTCAGGCAATGCTGGATGCGGTCATTGAGTTCATGCCGTCACCGATCGACGTACCTGCCATCAAAGGTATTAACGACGACGAATCAGAAGGTGTTCGCGAGTCTCGCGATGACGCGCCGTTTGCTGCGCTCGCGTTCAAGATTGCAACGGATCCGTTCGTCGGTAACCTGACCTTCTTCCGCGTGTATTCGGGTGTGCTCAATTCGGGCGACACTGTTTACAACCCGGTCAAAGGCAAGAAAGAGCGCATTGGCCGTATTTTGCAGATGCACTCCAACAACCGCGAAGAGATCAAGGAAGTTCGCGCGGGTGATATCGCCGCAGCGGTCGGCCTCAAAGACGTCACGACCGGCGACACGCTGTCTGACCTCAAAGATGTCATTACGCTTGAGCGTATGGAGTTCCCTGAGCCTGTGATTGCCGTCGCTGTCGAGCCGAAGACCAAGCCTGACCAGGAAAAAATGGGTATCGCTCTGCAGAAGCTGGCGAAGGAAGATCCGTCGTTCCGCGTGCACACCGACGAAGAGTCTGGCCAGACGATTATTTCCGGTATGGGCGAGCTGCACCTCGAGATCATCGTCGATCGCATGAAGCGTGAGTTCAAAGTCGACGCGAACGTGGGTAAGCCGCAAGTTGCTTACCGCGAGACGATTCGTGCGTCCATTGAACAAGAAGGCAAATTCGTGCGTCAGTCTGGCGGTCGCGGTCAGTATGGCCATGTCTTTCTGAAGATTGAGCCATCAGAGCCTGGTGCGGGTTATGAGTTCGTCAACGCCATCGTTGGTGGTGTGGTGCCGAAGGAGTACATTCCTGCGGTAGACAAAGGCGTCAAAGAACAAATGGAAAACGGTGTTATCGCTGGTTATCCGGTCGTCGACTGTAAAGTGACTTTGTACGATGGCTCCTACCATGACGTTGACTCTAACGAGATGGCGTTCAAGATTGCGGGCTCCATGTGCTTTAGAGAAGGCGCCACTCGTGCGAAGCCAGTCTTGCTTGAGCCGATGATGAAAGTGGAAGTCGTGACTCCTGAAGACTACTTCGGTGACGTCATGGGCGATCTCAACCGTCGTCGTGGTCTGCCGCAAGGTATGGAAGATTCGCCTTCAGGCAAAGTGCTGAAAGCAGAAGTGCCATTGTCCGAGATGTTTGGTTACGCAACAGACTTGCGTTCGATGACGCAAGGCCGCGCGAACTACTCCATGGAATTTGGTAAGTATTCTGAAGTCCCGCAGAACGTCGCTGAGACGATCTCGAAGAAGTAACGGTTTCTAGTAACCACAGTTTTGTCCATTAACGTTTAGTTTTTGACCGGAGAGAAAGGTCGATGTCAAAAGAGAAATTTGAAAGAAATAAGCCGCACGTAAACGTAGGTACGATTGGCCACGTTGATCACGGGAAGACGACGCTGACAGCGGCGTTGACGAAAGTCATGGCAGAGAAACATGGCGGCGAAGTCCGTGCGTACGACCAGATTGACAACGCTCCGGAAGAGCGCGCTCGTGGCATCACGATTGCGACCGCGCACGTTGAGTACGAGAGTGACATCCGTCACTACGCGCACGTTGACTGCCCCGGACACGCTGACTATGTGAAGAACATGATCACCGGTGCTGCACAGATGGACGGTGCGATCCTGGTGGTGAACGCAGCGGATGGCCCGATGCCACAAACGCGCGAGCACATCCTGCTGGCACGTCAGGTGGGTGTTCCGTACATCGTTGTGTACATGAACAAAGCGGACATGGTTGACGA
>JBCBZK010000095.1:0-13586 GCA_039815365.1 Pseudomonadota bacterium
AGTACATTGACAATGACAGCCAAGAGTAAATTCAGCGAATTCATGAAACAGTTAGGTCTATTCCTGACTGTCATGTTCTACGTGTTGTTCGCCTGGCACCGATGGTGGTCTGGTGTGTCACCTCGACTGATCCGTGGCAGCGAAGAGCGCGTTGCCATTCATCATGCTCACGTCAGCATTGGCGCCACGCTGTTCGTATTTGCAATCATCGGGTTTTGCGTCTGGTTGTTTCGACCTGGGACTACGCTCAGACTCAAGCTGAAAAATGCGTTTGCGAACGTCTCGGCTACAGCGATCTCTTTGTTTTTCGTTCTGATTTTCTTCTCCATGATGTATGGCCTTGGACAATCTTGGGCCAAAGATGAGCACACGCCATTTCTCGGCGTATTTCCGCTTCCCGAATTCCTCGATTGGTCGTGGGGCACATCAGGCTACATGCATTCGGCGTTTTCCAGTGCGTCCTCCGCATTGTTCGCGGGCATCATGTTTGTATTCCTATTCACGAAACTCAAGCAATACGTCAAGCCGGGCGTTGCCGTGGCGTTGCTGATGTTGTTGCACTTGCTGGTGAATTTGCCGAAGCCACCATCGTTACACCCGATCGCGGCGTTCGGAACCTACGTCATGGTACCGAGCTTCTATCTTATTGGTCTGGCGCTGTATAGCTGGGCGCATAAGCGGCCGTTCGTATACTGGCCTGTCTTCACGTTGCTCTTCGTGTTCTTCTTGTACTTGCCATACTTCGCTTTTCGGGTGTTGCCGCCATGGCATGTACAACCCGCCGCCGAGACGGTTTTGATCGAATCGACGGAGACGCTCGCCGAGATCCGACCACGAGAACAGATCTTCACTGACGAGGCGTTGCTGGCCGCTGGCAAGGACGCCGCCTCATGGTGCGCCCAGTGCCACAACTTCGAACCTAGCGAGACCCATTTGCTCGGGCCTAATCTGGTTGGCGTGTTTAATCGACAAGCAGGTGTTGTAGAGGGTTACGGCCGATACTCGCAAGCGATGATCGACGCCGGGCTAAACGGGGTGTTTTGGACGCCCGAGAACTTGAAAGACTATCTGACCGATGGTCCGACTTTCATTCCAGGCAACCTGATGAATCAGCAAACCGATTTGTCCGATCCGAAAAGGATGCAGCAGGTCATCGATTACCTTGAGTATGTCTCGTCCGAATGACGCCGCGTAAAGGACAACCAGTCTGTTATTCGCTGATGTAGATGAACCTGCACAGCAGAAGGTAAACCGCTAGCGTTTCTTCGCGATGATGAATACCGTGTTGCTCTTTTCCGGTTCCCATTGCTCCACAATATCGAATCCGGCATCGACGAAACACTGCACTAATTCTTTGACCTTAAAAACGCGAAGCATCGGCAGCAAGCGTACGAACCGGCCGATAGGCGCGATGTACTTGAAGAACCACAGCTTTTCGCCCAAGCAAGCAGTGCTGCTGACGAACACGCCACCTGGTTTCATAAGGCTTGCTACTTTTTTTAGCACCGCTTCTTTGTCAGAGACAAGATGCAATATGCTGAGCGCCAGAACGCAGTCGACATTCTGATCGGTTGTTTCGTAAGCCTCAATGGTTGATTGCCGGAAATTGATGTTGTTGATTCCAGCGTCTTCTGCTTTCTTCTTGGCGATACTCAACATATTTGCTGAAACATCGATTGCCGTAATAGCGTCAACGAACGGGGCGTGTTCGATTGCCGTTGTCCCGGTACCACACCCAAATTCAAATACCTTCATCTCGCGAGTCAGGTACTGTTGAGTCATTGCCAGCTTGCGCCGATAGACTGCCTCGTTTGGAACGGCAGTTCGCGCGTATCGTTCGGCAACCCTGTCCCACAGCCCGTGATTTTCGTTTGCACTCATAGCGAGACTCCTTACGTAAGCGGTTTTCTGCCTACACAGGCGACACTGAGTTTACGGCAACGTACCCCTTCGAACGAGATACAACGAACGGCTTCTAGCTTGTGCTTGGCCAACCAGCTTCTCGCTTGGTCATTGCTGACATTGTGCGTACGCCACTTCCATTGGACGTATGCGCCCAATGAGGATCGTCGCGTTAGACAAGCGATTAGTATGCCACCGGGTTTCAAGACACGAACCATTTCAGATAGCGCGCGATGCGGATCCACCAAGTGTTCCAAGACGTGCGCCGCCATGACAATATCAAATTGACCCGTCGCATACGGCAACGCTTGAACGTCGTTTTGAATCAGTTCGGCCGACAGGCCCAATTGACGCAGCGATTGCTCAGCCGCCTCGAGCATACCTGTGGAGATATCGCATCCGGACAATTGCAACGGCGCGGAACAAACGTTGGCAAGTGCCTTAGACAAACCTCCGCTTCCGATACCTGCATCCAGCACGCGTAGCGGTTCGCCGCTGCTCGGCGCGAGCACTTTGGATGGGATAGCATGTTGGAGCATCGCTTCATAAGCAGTCGGAAAGCCGAATTGCTGAATCGTCGAGTCCCAGCTGCCAGCCTCTCGGTCATAGACTTCTGACAGCTCTTCGGCGCTGAGAACCCTACGCTGAACGGATATTTGCCACGAGCCGAGCCAGCGTGAGAACACGGGCATGATGTTGTCGCGTTCTGCGGAGTCGGGCGTGGTTGCGTGCATGAGGTGGGCGCTAGGCATGTCGTCTCCTTTTCTTGTTGAGAGGGACTTTACCTATACGAAAAGTTATAATAAATTCTCGAAATACGCACTAGAGGTATACATAAACGCATGAATTGGCAGTCTATCAATTTCGATTGGAATCAGGCCAGAGGTTTTCTGGTGACGGCAGAGGAGGGTTCATTGTCAGCGGCAGCACGCGCCCTAGGTCTCACGCAGCCGACGCTCGGAAGACAGGTAGCGGCGCTGGAAGATGCGCTTGGTGTCGTGCTCTTTGATAGAGCAGGGCGCTCAATGACACTGTCACCGTCCGGGCTTGAACTACTCGATCATATGCGCGCCATGGCCGACGCTGCGAACCGGGTGTCTTTGAGTGCCTCCGGCCAATCGCAAGTCATCGCAGGCAAAGTGAGCATCACCGCCACAGGCGTGATGGCTACCCATCACTTGCCTAAGATGCTGGGCGCCCTCAAGCAAAAAGCGCCTGAGATTAGCGTCGAAATTATCGAGTCGAATGAACAAAGCGATTTGACGCGCCGCGAAGCCGATATTGCGATTCGTCATGCCCGCCCGGAGCAACCAGACCTCATTGCCAAACTGATCGGTGAAACGTCGGCTCGTTTGTATGCGTCTGCCGATTATCTTGATAAGTACGGACGACCGGAAGCACCGAAAGACCTGTCTGATGCGGACTTCATTGGTTTCGGCCCTCCAGAGCGGCAAGTGCCGATGATCAATATGATGGGCCTAGAGCTATCAGTGCACAACGTCAGGGTACATTCGGTGAGTGGCACCGTGATTTTGGAATTGCTCAAACAAGGTTTGGGCGTTGGCTTCATGACCGAGGACATCGAGAAACTTGTTCCCGATATAGAGCGAGTACTACCAACTCTTAGTCCGATTCCCGTTCCAATTTGGCTGGTGACACACCGTGAACTGCACACAAGTCGGCGGATACGAATAGTGTTTGACGTATTGGCAGAGCAACTGCCGCGTGTGTATCCGACACAACCCGGCACGTGAATCTCTGACACATTAGCTATCCTGACATTTCCCGTTTTAGCCATGCTTTGGCAAAGCGAAGATCGTCATAGACGCTGGATCGCGATACGCCAAGATAGTCTGCGGCTTCCTCATACGTTAAACCGCCAAAGAAAATAAGCTCAATAACAGATGCCGTACTCTCGTCGCTTTCCGCCAGCTTATCGAGCGCGAGGTCGAGCTCTAGTAAATCAGAGTTGTCGCCCGTTGCGCCGATAGCTTCTTCCAGCAACGTCAGGTTGGCAACGCCACCACCGCGCTTTTGACTCTGCTTCGCGCGCGCGTGATCCACCAACGTGCGCCGCATCATCCGCGCGGCAACCACCAGAAAGTGCTTGCGACTGTCGTAATCAGCCTCGGCGCCCGCCAATTGAATGAACGCCTCGTTTACTAGGGCGGTTGCTTGCAGCGTGTGTCCCGGTTGCTCTTTTCTCATATAGCCGCGCGCCAGACGCTTGAGCTCGTCGTAGATGAAAGGCGTGAGCCGGTCTAACGCGTCGTTGTCACCCGCTTGCCAGTTCTGAATGAGCTGCGTGATGTTGGCTTGATCCACAATTTTCCCCGGAAAAGTGGCCGCTAAAACACTGATTATTAATAGTTTTAGACGAAAACGCGTTTTTTTTCAAACGATTGATCGAGGTTCCGCGCATGTAAGGGGGAGTACATCAACGCCCGCGGGTGCGGGTCTGGAGACAATCATGAACTATTCGACAACACAAAAAACAGGGCTGATACTCCTGGCCCTAACGCTTGCCGGCTGCGGCGGCGGAGGCGGTGGGGGTGATACACCTAGCGTTCAACCCCCACCGGCGCCGACGACCTTCAGTATTGGCGGCGACGTTAACGGCCTTACCGGTAGTGGTCTTGTACTACGCAACAATGGTGCAGATGATTTGACGATAGGGGCTGACGGTAGTTTTACCTTCGGTACCGAAATTAACAGCGGCAGCAGTTACAGCGTGACTGTATTTGCGCAGCCAGTGAATCCGGCGCAAACGTGTTCGGTGACGAACGGCGCTGGTACCGCGACCGCTGATGTCTCAGACGTTCAAGTAGACTGCGCAGCACCAGTATCCAGCGTAGATACCGATGCAGATGGTCTGACGGATGCACAGGAGCTTTCCATCGGTACATCGCCGGATCTTGCGGACACCGATGGCGACGGTCTTAGCGATGGCGAAGAAGTCAATACAGGTGGTTTCAACCCGTTGATCGCGGACTTGCCAACGGTGTCGATCGAGGTCGTCGGTGCGCCGTCAATCGACATTAATGTCGTTGATACCGATACCGGCCAAAATAGCACGACGTACAGCGCCACCTATGAGCAAGGTCAGCAAAGCTCTTATTCGCGATCCGATACTGAATCCACATCAGCGACGGTCGAGGCAAGCACACGTGTTTACTCCGAGGCAGAGGTGTCTGCGAGTCCTGGCCAAATCGGTGGCTCGGCAAAGACAGGTACCGAATCCAGCGTCGCAGCGTCAGTTACGCAAGAACGCTCTACCTCGATCACGAGTACATCTGCGACCGATTCCCGGCAGCAGTTCGCGAGTCTATCGGACGAAACGCAGGGAACCACGCGCCGAACAGACGGTGGCACACTGCGCTCACAAATCGTCATCACGAATACGTCGAACGTCACCTTCGATCTCGAAAGTCTGGAGATCATTGCCAGCCGCCGCTCTGGTGCGACTGGCACCATTCAGCCGATTGGAACGTTACTGTTTGAAAACCCGAATGCCAGCACGGTGGTACCAACCGGCACGCAGCTCACGCGATTAGTCGCGCAGGAATTTGGCAATGCGAGTGCACTAGAGCGACTGATGGAAGATCCAAGCGGTTTGCAATTCACGGTTGGTTCGTTTGACATGCGCAACATTGCAACTGTGGTCGGTCGCGACTGGGGTGTCATTTCTCAATCAGTGAGCGCGCAGACAGCGCAAGTCGTGATCGACTATGGCGACAACCAGCTCGCAGACAACGGCAACGCGACTGTCGAGCGTTTTCAAGTTGCGACCAACGTGCCGCGCGATCCGGTGACGAACGAAGTCATCGGTACGTCAATGGGTCAGATCATGCTCAACTCTTTGGAGATCCCTTACACGACAATCGTTAAGGAAGTGTTGGACGAAAACGGCCAACCGACCGGTGAATCGCGCGAGGTCATCAACAGCGTTCGTGGACTGGAGACGACCAGCATCGAAGAAGGGTTTTGGTATGTGTTTACGTCCAGCGACAGCGCAGACAATCCAGCGACCGACTTTGATGACTTGATCATGTTTCCACGTGATCGCATCTCGATCGTCTACATGCGAGACCAAGATCGTGATCGTATCTTTGATCGCGAGGAATTCCTGCTCGGCACGAATCCTCAGGAGCAGGACACCGACGGCGATGGCCTGGATGACTACGAAGAAGCCCGCGTTGGCTGGGGCGTGAGTGTAGAGGGTGTTGCCCGTCAGGTCTTTTCTGATCCGTTGAACAGCGACTCGGATGGTGATTCCTGGAGCGATATGCGTGAGCGTACCGAAGGTACCGATCCCGACAATATCGATACTGATGGCGACGGCTTGAATGACGATCAGGATCCTAATCCAACAGGCCCGGATCTCATTTCTTTCGAAGCAAACTTTGCGGGTCCAACGAAAGTGGTCGACGCCGATATACGCGCAATCGCTTCTGGCGGGCGTATCATCGAGAGCTTGACCATCCAATGGGGTGACGGCTCACCGGACTTCATCCGTGAATGCGTGCCTGCACAGTGCAATTCAACATTCGTCGTGAGCACAACACACGAGTATGCAACAGAAGGCAGCTACGACGTCGTTGTAATCGCGAGCGAAGCGGGTGCCGCTGATGAGATGCGCGACTATGTCGTTAACATCGGAATTCCCTTCAATGCGGATATTGGATTGTCGTTGAACAGCGGGTGGGATGAAACGCGTGACACCAGAATCGTCGCGGACATTAACGGTGACGAGATGGACGATATTGTCGGATTCGGACCCGATGGTACCTACACCGCGTTGTCTGATGGTCAGGGTTTCGCCGTCGCGACGAGACAGTTTGCCGATTTCGCATCGGGAACGCTCTACAACAAAAATATTCAAAAACGTCTGCTGGCGAATGTTGCCGGTGGTCCTGCTTTGGATATCGTCGAGTTCGGGCTGGATGGTGTTTACATTGCCGTCAATGACGGCAACGGCAACTTCACGGTGCTGTGCAACGGCGACCCTTGCGTTGAGGACTACAGCCCTGCACAAGGCTATCTCGACTTCGGCTTCTACCCGCGTTTCATCTCCGATATGAACAACGATGGCCGAGGCGACATCGTCGCGTTCTTCGACGAAGGCGTGAAAATCGGCGAGGCGACCGGCAATGGGTTTCGTGATGCTAACCCAGGGGACTTTGCGATTCGCAAATATGGCACGAGTGCAAGCGCGGATGGTTGGACCGACCAAACACCACGCTACCTTGCCGATGTGAATGGTGACGGCTTCGATGACATCGTAGGGCACGGCACAACGTTTACGGAGCTTGCGTTGAATGCTGGAGACTTCACGTTCGAGACGACAACCAATGAAGGGTCATTCTCCACGGCCGCCGCCGGCTATCTTGTGGATCGTCATATTCGCACCGCCGAGGACATTGATAACGATGGATTTGACGACTTAGTGGCATTTGCTAATGCAGATACGGTCATCAAACTTGCCGACCGAAATGGTGGCTTCACTTCAGGTAACGGGGTTGATCTGATCTCGGAGGACTTCGGCTACTTCGATGGCTGGCGACTTGGCGCAGATGCGCGTTATCTCATCGACATCAATGGCGATGAACTCAAAGACATCGTTGGATTCGGCCCGGCGGCGGCCCCCACGGGAAGCAGCGGCCCAGGTCCCTTGGGCGGTACATACTACGCTTTAAACACGGGTAACGGTGCCCAGTTCGAAGGCACTCGTGTATGGGTCGATGACTTCTCGAATGGCCGCGGATGGCTCGAGGGTGAGAATCCGCGTTACGTCGGTGATGTGAACGGCGATGGACGCGGCGACATTATCGCATTCGGTGACGTTGAAGTCTTCGTTGTATTCGCTCTATCCGGCGAATAGCGTTATCGTGAACCCTGCCCGGTGTTCATCGGGCAGGGTTTTCCTTGCAACGGATTACCAGAGGAACGTACTCATGGGAAACACGTCAGAGCAATGGCAACGCGTTCGTGAATTGTTCGGCAAAGCACTCTCTCAACCAGTAGCCGAGCAGCATACTTATGTGCGTCGCGCCGATGTCAACGATGACATCAAACAGGAAGTTTTTGCTTTGCTTGGCGCTGCGGAGGCCACGGGTCAATCATTTGAGGCCATTATTGCCAAGGCTGCAGCCGACGCTGGGCGAGCAGGTGATATCGATACGCTCGTAGACAACTATCGGATCAAACGGTTGATTGGCGAAGGCGGTATGGGCGAAGTCTATCTCGCCGAACGCGCGGATGAGCAATATCAACAGAACGTCGCGTTGAAGCTGTTGAGTGGCCGTATGCCAACACAAGAGCTCGTCGCACGCTTCGTCGCCGAGCGCCAAATGTTAGCGTCTCTCGAGCACCCGAATATTGCGCGATTGCTCGACGGCGGAGAAACGTCGACTGGTACGCCGTATCTCGTGATGGACTACATCGACGGTGTGGCGATTGATGCTTACTGCGAACAAAATGATCTCGCCGTGCGCGCGCGTGTCGAGCTGTTCATTGACGTCTGCCATGCAGTTGAGTATGCGCACCGCAGTCTTATTGTTCATCGCGATGTCAAACCATCGAATGTCCTCGTGACACAGGATGGCACTGCCAAGCTCCTCGATTTCGGCATCGCGAAATTCCTTCAGGAAAACGAAGATGCGTCATTAACGAGATCGAGCGCGCGGGTTCTTTCACCTATGCACGCAAGCCCGGAGCAGGTCCGCGGCGAATCCGTCACCGTCGCAACGGACGTCTATTCGCTCGGTGTCATGCTGTATCAATTGTTGTCCGGTTTCCATCCGTACGGCGACAAAGGCACGACCGCTGCGGAAGTTGAGCATGCGATCTGTGAGACTGATCCCGTTCGACCAAGCGTGAAATCCGGCAACCGCAAGGACTATCGCACCGAGCTGAGCGGCGACCTTGACAATATCGTTTTGAAAGCGATGAGCAAAGAAGCGGCGCGCCGTTACGGATCTGTGCGCGAGCTTATCGAAGATTTGCAACGCTATCTCGCCCACCGGCCTGTGCTTGCGCGGCCCAGCACGTTGTCATATCGCATGGGTAAGTTTTTAAAACGCAATCGTGTATCAACAGCAATTGCCGCTAGCGCTCTCGTCGTCATTGCGACAGGTAGTGTTATCTCCGTGAAACAAATCACCAATGAGCGCGATATTGCCCGCGAATCGCAACGCAGCGCAGAAGCCATCAGCGAATTTTTGACGAATATCTTCGTTAGCGCTGATCCAGGCAACGCCAAAGGCGAGGAGGTTACAGCGGTGGCTCTGCTGGATTACGGCAAACAGCAGATCGAAAACGACTTGTCTGATGACCCTGCGACCCAACTCGTGATGCATCGTGTGCTGGCCGACACGTATTACAGCCTTGAAAGGTGGGACGACAGCAACGAACAGCTCGTAGCTGCCTTAGCCGTTGCAGCGTCAATGCAAGACGCGGATATCAGCGAGATCGCCACCGTGAAGTTGCTGCAGGGTTTCATTGCACAGGATCGATCGGATTTTGACCTGGCTCAATCACTGTTTGCTGAATCGAGGTCGCTAAGGCAGAAGTATCACGACGCGCCGCACTTCGACCTTGCTGAGGTCATTGCCGCCGAGGCACATTTGTTTGACCAGTTAGGTGCGCATGACGATGCGTTGCGTCTGTATCAGGAATCGCTCGATATCATCAAGAAACTCGGCCCAGATCAGCAACATATTGCTGGCGAAACGATGACCAAGATGGCTGGGGTGCTGCGAAAAGAGGGTAAGCACGATGATGCGAAACCGTTACTCGACGAAGCGCTCGTGCTACTCACTGCAGTACATGGCGACTTGCACCCGTCGATTACCAATACCAAGCGACACCTTGCCGGTTTTTATCGCGACGCTCGTCAATATGAAAAGAGCAAAGCGCTGTATGAAGAGGTCATTGCCGAACGAAAAACGTTGCTCGGGCCAGACGCAATCGCGGTTGGCAATGCCTTGAACAGCTATAGTCAGTTGCTCGGGTCAATGGATGATCTTGACGGCGCAGTCGAGGCATCGGAAGCGTTTATGCGAATCCTGGATATCCACCACGATGATCCTAACGCGAGCTATGGTGCGGCGTACAACAATCACGCAATTCTTCAAAGCAGTGCGGGGCAGCATGAGGCTGCGCTGGTGAGTTTCAGAAAATCGATTGAGCAACAGGATGCGATCGGGCTGGCACCCGATCATTTTCATCGTTCGTTTCCCTTGTACGGCATGGCAAATACATACCGGGACATGGGTGATTACGAAACCGCTGAGGCATTCTACCGCCGGGCGCTTCCGATGCGCGAGGCGGCATTCGACACCACGCATCTTTTTGTCAATCAGGTCAGAAATGGTCTGGGCTCGGTGTTGATTGAGTCCGGAGAACTCGAAGAGGCTGAGTCGCTGCTTCAAGAAGCATTGACACACCTACAGGAGCACTCCGGCAACGACCATCCGGAAACCAAAGTCGCCGTAGCCGAGCTTGAGCGTATAGCGGCGTTGCGAAAAATGGAGTAGGTATTGTTTGCCGAAGACCGCAGTTGGGCTGGATCTTCGCGCAACCGAGATCGTCGATGACACGTCGTTTTTGATGTGCGGTGACGGCGAGCGCTTCGTTAGCTATAGTTTCCAGATGGCGATTCTATCCCAAACAGAAGTCAGAAGTTTTGCCCACGGCATTCGTGGCGTGGTGATTACCTCCGACTACACATTTTCACGGCACAGCCACGATGAATTCGGTGTAGGGGTTATTACCGCTGGCGGACATCGTTCCGACAGTGGTTGCGGCACGGTCGAAGCCAAACAAGCAGACGTGATCACCGTTAGCCCCGGAGAAATTCATGATGGAGCTCCTATGGGGCGACGCAGTCGCTCATGGACCATGCTCTATCTGGAGCCTTGGCTCATAGCATCTGTAACGAAGGATGAAGACCGCTTAGGAACGAAAGACTCCGAAACCGAATTTAAGGCTCCCGTCATTAGCGATCGAAAAGCTGGCTGGCGTGTGCAACGTTTTTGGAATTTAATTCAATCGCCGTCTGCGGTCGCTGAAGGGGAGAGCGAAGAGGCGCTGAGCGACATGATTGTACCATTGCTGCGGCTTCGATCGAGGCGCGAACCACCGACGATGATAGGTCTTGAGCAAGCAATCGAGCGGATCCGCGACAATGCGTTATCTGCCCCGACGCTAGTAGAACTTGCAAAGATCGCTGACGTAAGCCGTTTTCAGTTGATCAGAGCCGTCAAGCGAAAAACGGGATTCACGCCATTCGCATTGCTGCGTCAGACACGCCTTGATCTTGCGCGTAGAGCCATCCTGTCAGGGTGCACGATCTGCGAAGCGGCGACGGAGGCGGGGTTCAGTGATCAAAGCCATCTTACGCGAGCGTTTCGTGCAGCTTATGGCGTGACACCGGGCGCGCTAAGCGCATCGGTATACTGAGCTTTTGCAATCCTGTTCAAGACCGCCCCGTAATTCAATGGCATAACGATATCTCATTTTCTGGGAGTCAAAAAATGGACTACGTGCATGGTTACGATAAGGCTGCGGGACAGCGCTTGGGCGATCAGGCAGATGCCCTCACGCGTTTGTTGCATGATGGAACAAGGTACAGAGCCGACGACCATGTGCTCGAAGTTGGTTGCGGCGTCGGCAGCCAGACCCGCATCCTTTTGAAGAACAATCCGGGCACGCGCTTTACCTGCGTCGACCAATCCGAATCGTCGATCACAACTGCAAAACAGTGTTTGCGCGAGTTCGACTCAAGATTGCAGTTTGCGCTTGGCGATGCGCGATCACTTGAATACGGCGACGCGACGTTTGATCACGTGTTCATTTGTTTTGTTCTCGAACATGTAGCGCGCCCATTGGACGTGCTGGCCGAGGTAAAGCGGGTGCTAAGACCAGGCGGAACTGTCACAGTGATCGAAGGTGATCACGGATCAGTCATCATGAGCCCACCAAGCGCGGCAGCCGACGCGGCAATTGACTGCCTGGTGACGTTACAACGTATAAGTGGTGCCGACGCCATGATTGGAAGACGCCTCTATCCGCTTTTAGGGGAGGCGAATTTCAGTGATGTCGTGGTGCAACCAAGACAGGTCTATGCCGATGGGGCCGACAACGAACTGCGCAATTCATTTACACGCAAGACATTCACCGCAATGATCGAAGGTGTGCGCGATGCAGCGATCGCAAATGGCATTATTTCGCCTGACGCATTCGACAACGGTATTTCTGCCCTTAACGACGCCGCTGACGGGGACGGCGTCTTCGCCTATACTTTTTTCAAAGCGGTCGGCCACGCGCCAGTCGACCCAACCACGTTGGCCTTAGCGGATTCGGTTTAGTTAGGACGGTCACACTGAAAGTCGTCCTCACCAATGGTGCGACATTGCGGCGGGAAGCCGTGCGCGCGCCAGTAGTCGAGAATACCGTCGTCTCTGATAACGTCTTTTTGTAACTGCAGAAACGCATCGAGCAATTGTGGTTTCCGGTAAGGCACGGAGTAAGGGCTCCAAAGCACCGCGGCCGTGAAATCCCGATTGACCATCATTTCCAACGTGACTGTGGGCAGGTCGCTCACAGTGTCGCCTTGCCTACCTATATTGGCCCGAACTTCAGCCGTGACTTCGCTTAGCCCATATGAACGGTCGGTTTGATATTGAAAACGCATATTGATTGGCCAGCTTTCGCCGCGAACCATGGAGGCAAGCAATATCGAGAGCGCTCTATCGTCTCCAATCGCGCCATAGTAGTCTTCGAAAACATCCACGTATGACAATTGCCCGACGCGCAGTCCCCGCAAGAACAATTCGTCCGCTTCTTCGACATCGCCGTCAAACAACAATACGAAGGAAAGAAAACGTCGGCATATCTCGTACTGAGGGTCTAGTTCCAGGCATCGTCGAAAACCAGCCTCTGCGTCATTCATAAAACCCAGATCAAGCAGGATCGCGGCCCTGAAGTAGACTGTCTGGATGTTCAACGGATCGCGCGACAGCGCATCATCCATCTGTCGTACGGCGCTAACAATATTGCCCAGTTCGGAATCAATCGCGCCGCGCAAGGCGTAGGGCAGGGCAAGCTCAGGGTCAATTTCAGTCGCTTTGTTTGCAGCCTCCAGCGCTTTCGGGAAGCTCTCATTTTCGGTTGCGACGTTCCAACCAGGCGCAACGATGTGCACAGCACTCAGCCCGGCCCACGCCTCCGCGAATTCCGGATCGATCGCTACGGCCTGTTCATAAAGCGCAATGATTTCCGGGATGTTATCGGATGAGCGCGCATGAAAAAGCCCCTGAGCTTTCAGGAAGATCTCATAAGCGTCGACGCTCTGAGTGACAACCTTGGCAGGCGTCGGCGCAGACATCTCATTACCGATCAGCGGTCTCAATTGGTCGACGATTGCTACCGCGATTTCATCCTGAACCGCAAAAATATTACTGGTGGTCAGTTCACTATCGAACGTCTCTGACCACAGATGCGTATCCGTTTTGGCATCAATCAATTGCGCCGTGATTCGTACGGTATCTCCGGCTTTACGCACCGAGCCTTCGAGCACGTGCCGCACATTAAGCCGCTCTGCAATGGTGGGGATGCCAAGCGACTCTTGACCCTTGAAGCCGAATGCGGGTGTTCGCGACGCGACTTTCAAATGATCAATA
>JBCBZK010000016.1:0-39593 GCA_039815365.1 Pseudomonadota bacterium
CGTATGATCAACAGGATCGGGTGTCTGGTTATCGCCAGCGCTTGTGCACAATGGCTGGTAAGTACGCCGGTCATGGCGCAATCAGCCTTAGAAGAAATTATCGTAACGGCGCAAAAACGCCAGGAGAACGTGAGTGACGTTCCGGTTGCGATCACGGTACTCGGCCAAGAGCAAATTGAATCCAGCTTCTCACGGAATATTGAAGACCTGCAGGCGCTTGTGCCTTCCGTCTCGTTTAGAACCGGTAATACGACTCGCAACAGCGCACTGACGGTTCGCGGTATCGGCACGATCTCTTTCAGCATCGGTGCCGAGCCCAGCGTCTCGACTGTTGTTGACGGCGTTGTCCTTGGGCGTTCAGGCCAAGCGTTCGCTGACCTTTACGATCTCGAGCGCGTCGAAGTATTGCGCGGACCGCAAGGCACGCTGTTTGGCAAAAACGCGTCGGCGGGCGTTGTGAACATCACGACCCGCAGGCCGACGAGCGAGTTTGAGGGTCAGTTGAGCGGTACGTTCTATCAAGATAACGAGTACATCACTCGTGCGCGATTGTCAGGCGCACTGGGTGGTCGCGATGATCTGCGCGGCAGTCTTACCGTTGTCAAAAGCGAGTTCGACGGCTACATCCAGAACGTGTTCAACAACGAAACAGTCAACGGCTACGACAAGCAGGGCATTCGCGCCATGCTCGAGTACGACGTGAGTGAGAACACTGACGTCTTGTTCATTTTCGAAGACTACGATGCCGACAACGATTGTTGCGCTGATTTGGAAGCGCGCCCAAGCGGTCGTAACCCAGCCTCTGAAGCGGTACCGAACGGCACCGGGTTGGATCTGAATCAACGCAGCGTTGACCATGACTTTGAAACGCGCACACTCGATGCGTTCACTGGCATGTCGTTGCAGATCAACACTGAGGTTGGCAATCACACGCTGACATCGATTACCGCGATGCGCTCCTGGGACAACACGGAGTTCCGCGAGGGCGACTTTACGTCAATCGCCGGTGATAGCGATCTGCCTGTGTTTGGCGTGCCGTTTCAATTGCATGATGTTGGCCCGCAGGAGTGGCGCCAGTTTTCGCAGGAGCTAAGATTGGCCTCGCCAGTGGGTGAAGCACTCGAGTACCAACTCGGTTTCTTCTATTGGAACATTGATTCCGAGCGCAATTTCACGCGTGAGGCAAGCTGCCAGAACAACAACGGTCAGCTCGATGCCGCGATTGCAAACCATCTTGACCAGACGTTAGGTCTCCCAAGCGATGCGACCGACGTAGCCGCGTTCATCGCCGCGAACAACATCACGTGTAACGCTAACGACATCGTCTCGGCAACGGGTTTCTTTGATACCGAATTCACGAACTACGCAGTTTTTGGTCAGGGAACCTACAGCTTTACTGATGAGTTGCGCCTGCTGTTTGGCCTGCGCTACACCGAGGATGAAGTGAGCTTCAACCATAACCGCGTGAACAATGATGAGTTCGGACGTCGTGGTGTTGGCGTTCGCCCTCGGTTCTCCGACGGTAACAATCAATTCGATAGCAATTTCTCGGGTACGACCGACGAGTCTGATGTTTCCGGCCGTATCGGTATCCAGTTTGACCTGAATGACGCGACGATGATTTATTCGACGTATTCGCAAGGTTACAAAGGGCCTGCATTCAACGTCTTCTACAATATGGATGACGACGATATTGCACCTTTGGCACCGGAAACTTCTGACAGTATCGAGCTCGGTATCAAATACTCCGCGGACTGGGGTTTCGCAAGTCTGGTCGCCTACAAGACGGATATCGAAGATTTTCAGGCGAATGATTTCGACGCGTCTGACGGCACAACCGTTACTGGTTTCACCAACGGTGGGGATGTCGAGACACAGGGCTTCGAGTTTGATGTGATTGCGAGCGTGACGGATCAGTTCTTCGTTAGTGGCGGTATTGCCATTTCGGATGCTGAGTCGGCGAATGGCGGTGATCCGATTCCCTTCGCGCCAGACACGAAATACTCAGTGGCTGCTCAATACGATTGGCCAATGGCGAATGGCGCGCGTATCCAGCTGAACGGTAGTTATGTGTTTACCGATGAGCAGCTGTCAGGAAACATTGGTCAAAACGAGACGACCAACCCTGAAGTGTTGCTGCCCGACTATGCGATTCTTAACGGCAGTATCGGTTACTTCACGCAAGATGATCGTTTAGGTATTACGCTGATCGGCAAAAACTTGACCGACGAGCAGTATGCGACGACGTATTCGGGTGACGGGTTCCGTTACCAATTGCCGCGTAATGCAGATCGCTACTTCGGTGTGAACTTCACGCTGAATTTCAACTAAGCTGCTGGCTGTGGTCGCCGCAAGGCGGCCACAGCTAGGCGTTGTTGCCGCGTTTGCCGGTTGCCGGCGCTGCCGTAGACTGTCGAATTCTCGTTGTTGGTTTCGGTACAACCGGGCGAGGCGCGCTCTGACCCTCGTGTAAACGATACAGATAGCGAACGCTTTGCTGACCTAGCTCATAGAGTGGCCAGTGGACCGTTGTCAGGCTAGGGTCTACAAAGCGCGCAATGGCTAAGTCGTCATGGCCGGCAATTGAAATGTCTTGAGGCACGCGCCAGCCGCGCTCGGTCAACACATGCATCATGCCGATGGCACAAATATCGTTCCACGCAAAGACGGCTGTGGGTACTTTTGGCAATTGCAGCATCTGGTTGACGATGTTGTTGGTGTCATCCAACTGACCATTAAAACTGAACACAAGATCCGGGTCGTAGTTGATGTCATTACTCGCGAGTGCTTCGCGGTAGGCCTGCATTTTAGGCTCACTGGCAGGCCCGGAAGGCCCGGCAATAAACGCAATGTCCCGGTGACCGAGAGAGACGAGATGATTCATGATGGAAAGGCTGCCAGCTTTACGATCGCAGCTCACATGATGCGGCGTGTCTTCCCGATTGACATGCACGATAGGTACAGGCGCTTGCAGCGTTTCGTAGTAACTGCGCGGGCAACGCGCCATAGGCGCGAGAATGCCATCGACTTTGAGTTCAAGAAAAAACCGGATCGCGTCACGCTCTACGGCTTCCAGACCCTCTGTGTTTCGGATCAGCACGCGCAGGTCGTGTTTGTGCGCCTCATCTTCGATACCGCGAGCAAGATCTGCAAAAAACGGGTTAGTCATATCGGGAATCGCAAGGCCGACAATGCGGCTGCGACGCGTGACGAGCGTGCGAGCAGCTTGATTGGCGACGTAGCCCATATCGGCAGCCAGTTGTGCGACTTTTTCACGTGTCGCTTTTTTGACGCGCTCACTGCCTTGCAGCGAGCGTGTCACTGTCGACGGGTCAACCCCAGCAGCTTTGGCGATGTCTTTGATGGTGACGCGTGTCTTGTTCCAATGACGATTTGGCATTGCGCGAACCTTTATGCTTTTTCAGACAGTAACAGGGCAGATCGACAGAACCAAACACTTCGGCGCGGACATAATACAAACGTTTGTATTTTTTAGGGCCGACGTTTAGCATCTCAAATCTGGAACCAACGCGGGTTGGGAGCCAAACACGGTATTTTCATGGACAGCAACAAACCAAAGTTACGCTTTTTCGAGACGTCTGCCGGTCAGCGGCATGTACTCGCACACGATCGGTACCTTTATGCGAACGCGGCACCAGAGCGTCGTGTGGGTATCATCGGTTGCGGGACGATTGGTCAGGAGCACATGCGCGTCACCCGTCTGCTGGGTCGCGCGACCGTGGGTGGCATTTTTGATACGCAGCCAGCGAGTATGCAAGTAGCGCTGGATAACGACGCTGGGCATGAACCGGTGCCTGTATGTTGGGGATCGTTGGACGAAGCGATTGCCGATGACAGCATTGATGCATTTTTTGTCTGCACACCGAACGATACGCATCTCGCCGTTTTCGAGGCGGTGCTTGCCAGCGGCAAACCCGTCTTTTGTGAAAAACCAATGGCGACGACCATAGATGACGCCGCACGCATGGTTAAGCTCGTTTTGGACTACGGCGCGCACGTACAAATCGGTTTGCAGTATCGCTATAAAGCGCCCTATGCAGAGGCGCGCTTTGAGGCGTTGGATCGACAGTCTATTGGTGCGATCAAAACCATCAGCATGTGTGAGTATCGACCGCCGTTTCTAGACAAAGTGGAGCAGTGGAATAAGTTTGCGGTGCGCTCGGGTGGAACGCTGGTCGAAAAGTGCTGCCACTATTTCGATCTGATGAACCTGTTTGCTGGCGCGCGTCCTGCGCGCGTCTTCGCCTCTGGTGGACAAGCCGTGAATTTTCTTGATCTTGAGTACGCGGGTAAGCGGTCGGACATTGACGATCATGGTTTCGTTATTGTCGAGTATCACAATGGTGTCAGAGCGAACTTCACGCTGAACATGTTCTCACCGGGATTTTCCGAGGAACTGATTCTTTGTGGTTCGCGTGGGCGGCTTGTTGCCGGTGAGCGATTTGATTTCTTGCATGACGATCGTGCGCGTTCGACGCTGCGTGTCGAGATGCCTGAGCCTTATGCAACGCGCAAGACACAAGTCGACTATCCGCATGTCATCGAGTCGAGCGGACACCATGGGGCAACATTTTTCGAGCATGCTGCGTTTTTTGATCATCTGGATGGTCATCAAACGCACAGCGCGACGCCAGAAGACGGGCTGACCTCGGTATTGGTTGCCAGCGCTGCGCAGCAGTCTATTCAAAGCGGCGCGCCGGTATCGATCGATTCCCTTATTGAGCAACATCATTTAGCTGCGCTGTTGTAGCGCGGGAGAGCACTATGTCTCAGCATTCAGTCATGTCACCCGTTGGCCTCGGCTTGTGGAAAATTGATCAAGAGCAGACCGCGTCTGTCGTTCGTGACGCTATTGAAATTGGCTATCGCCACATCGATAGCGCGGCCGACTACGGCAACGAGCTGCAAGCAGGTGATGGTATTAAACAAGCGTTATCGGAGGGTCTTTGCACGCGCGACGACTTGTGGGTTACCTCCAAGCTATGGAACACGTTTCATGCCCCAGAGCACGTGCCGTTGGCGGTTGAAAAAACACTGGCTGATTTGCAGCTTGATTATCTCGACTTGTACTTGATCCATTTCCCGATAGCGATGCCTTTTGTGCCGATCGAAACGCGCTACCCGCCGGAGTGGATTGCCGATCCTGACGCGGCACAGCCACGGATGGAACTTGCGCCAGTGCCATTGCATGAAACCTGGTCTGCGATGGAGGCGTTAGTTGAGAGCGGGCTGGTTAAACGCATCGGTGTGTGTAACTACAATACAGGCCTCATCCATGACCTAATGAGTTACGCACGCATCAAACCGGCCATGCTGCAGGTTGAATCACACCCGTATCTGACGCAAGACGCGTTACTACGCGTCGCCCGCCAGTACGATCTGCCGGTCACTGCATTCTCGCCGTTAGGGGCACTGTCTTATGTGTCCTTGGGAATGGCGGATGCCGGTGAGTCCGTCCTTGAGGCTGCGGTGGTCAAAGATATCGCGACGCGGGTCGGTAAGACACCTGCACAAGTCGTTCTGCGTTGGGGAATCGATCGTGGCACGGCGGTCATACCAAAGACGACACGAAAAACACGTTTGGCGGAGAATCTGGATGTCTTCGATTTCGAGCTGTCGAAAGACGACATTGCGGCGATTGCCCAATTGAACCTGAACCGCCGCTTTAACGATCCTGGCGTGTTTTGCGAACAAGCGTTCTCGCGCTTCCACCCAATCTACGACTGAGCGGAGATTACAACAGTGTTGCCAACAAAAACCATTGAAGTCACCGGTCAATTTAATGAGCCTGGTGTTTTTCCAACTGTGATTGCGGCGGACAGCGAATCCGCGTCACTGTCACAGGCCTGCGAATGGGTCGGTGCTCACAAAGAGCGCCTGCTTGAGCAGTTGGACGCAGACGGCGCCCTATTACTGAGAGACTTCCCGGTGCGTACCGACCGAGACTTCGATACGGTTATCCAGGCATTCGGCGTCGAGAATTTTGCGTATGCAGATTCTTTGTCAAACGCGGTACGGGTGAATCGGACTGAGCGCGTGTTTACAGCGAATGAAGCACCGCCAGATGTTTCTATCTACATGCACCACGAAATGGCGCAGACACCGATTTTTCCCGCCAAGCTGTTCTTCTTCTGCGAAAAGGCAGCGGAGCAAGCGGGCCAGACGCCAATTTGTCGCTCCGACTGGTTGTTACAACGGCTTGTTGAGTCCCGTCCCGAATTTGTCGCTCAGTGTCGGCGCCACGGCGTGCGTTACTTCAACACGATGCCAGCGGATGACGACGCGCAATCCGGACAAGGGCGCAGTTGGCGCAGCACCTTACGGGTCGAAACGCTCGCGGAGGCGGAGATCAAGCTGCGTGAATTGGGTTATCAGTGGCATTGGCTTGATGATGGGTCGTTGCGTGCGACGACACCCGTGCTACCCGCAATTCGCCAAATGGCCGACGGGCGTGAGGTGTTTTTTAATCAACTGATTGCGGCATTCCGTGGCTGGAAGGACACTGCCAAGGCAATCGCTTTTGGTGACATGTCCGAGATTGACAAGGCTGACATGGAACATGTTTGTGACATAGCGGACGCATTGACCTTTGATATTCCGTGGCAAGATGGCGATATCGTCGTAGCGGACAATTTTCTAGTGATGCACGGCAGGCGACCATTCGGTGGCACGCGACGCATCCTTGTGTCGTTAGTTGCTGACGATGGCAGTCGTCTTGCGGCGTAAGTCAGCCTGCGGGTAGACGTGTTGCGTCACGCTCCATTCGCGCGATTTCCAACTCGGTCAGCGCGCGGGTTTGCTGACTGACGACGCAATCACGTCCACGGTCTTTTGCTTCGTAGAGCGCGTTGTCGCCGCGGCGCAGCCAATCGTCGGCGTTCTCGCCCGGACCTAACTGGGCGACCCCGACCGACACCGTGACTGGATGAGTCTCTGCAAGCCGTGCCGCCGCGACTAACACGCGTAAGTCCTCAGCGAGCAACTGCGCGGCTGCGTCATCCATGCGTTCGGCCACAATCAGAAACTCTTCGCCACCAATACGATAGACACTGTCGGTTTCACGAATCCGCTGTTCGATGACTTGCACGAGCCCCACTAACACTAAATCGCCTGCGGCATGACCATATTGGTCGTTTACTCGTTTGAAGTGATCAAGATCCAACAGCAGCAATGATGCCGTGACGGGCTCGCGTTGGTGTTGGGCAATAATCTCGCGCAGCTTCGTACCTAACGCGCGTCGATTGCCGGCCCCGGTGAGCGGATCTTTGGTGGCTAGATGAATCAGTTGTTCGCGTTGACGTAACGTTTGCGACGAAAACGCGAAGGCGAACGCGGCGGTCAGGCCGATCGTTGTGATGGTGGTCATCAGGAACATTGTGTCGTTCGCCGTAAGCAATACGGGCATCAGTAGCGTCGTTGCGATCACGCTGGCGAACACAGCACGAATGGGTGTCAGCAAATAGAACACCACGAGAATTGTGGGATACATCCAGAAGACTTGCTCAACGCCTTTGATGTATACCGTACCGACGATCGCGCCGACGCCGAGAATGCTGACGATATTCGCGCCTAACTCGGTCCGGTGTGTTTTGTGCACATATGCACCGACAGCTGCGAGTCCCGCGACCAATGCAAAATCGAACCCGGCGAGCAGCAGATCGCCTTGCATCAAGCGTGTTACAGCGAACGGAAAAATGGCGAGGGAGCTCGCTCCGGTCATCGCCAGAATAATGAGCGCTTCTGTTGTTCGTTTGACTGACTGTGGCATATCGAGAGATCTCTTAAACGCGCTAGCCGTTCGAAATTCCTTTTCAGAACTCGCGTATTTGCGCCACAGATGGTGACCAAACCGGTAAAATAGCGCGGCAATTTCAACATAACGCGGGCGACCTATTGCTGCATGTTGACTGGTTGTCTGCTTGTCTTACTGGATATGAACCCGGAGCGCTTTTTTTTATGTCCGTTGCCCCTACTACTGTCACGTACAACGACATTATCTCTGCTGCTGCGCGACTGTCTGGTGTGGTCAATACGACGCCGCTACTCAGTTTTGCGGATCTTGATCGGCGCGCGGGTGGCACCGTCTACCTTAAGGCTGAGAATCTCCAGCGTATGGGATCGTTCAAAATTCGTGGTGCATATAACGCGATAGCGCAACTGACGCCCGAGCAACGCGCGTCAGGTGTTGTTGCCTGGTCTTCGGGTAACCATGCGCAAGGTGTTGCCCTTGCGGCACACTTGTTTGGTTGTAAGGCGCATATCGTGATGCCGGAAGATGCACCCGCCGGCAAACGTGCGGCTGTGCTGCGGCTTGGTGCGCGTATCGTTGACTATGATCGATATTCCGAAGACCGCGAGGCTATTGCATTGGCACTTGCTGAGCGGTTAGGCGCGCCGTTGATTCCTTCCTATGACCATCTTTCAGTCATTGCCGGCCAAGGCACTGTGGGACTCGAGGTATTCAACGACCCGTGTTTGCAGGCCGAGCCGCCGGATCAGGTTCTAGTGTGCTGCGGTGGTGGCGGGCTGGTCGCCGGTATCGGGCTTGCGGCCCAGGCGCTTACGCCAACGACGCGTATCTTCGCCGTAGAGCCAGCTGTGGCCGACGACACAAAACGATCACTGGCAAGCGGAACATGGGAATCAAATCCTGCGGACACGGTATCGATTTGCGACGCCCTGTTAACACCGACGCCCGGCAAGCTCACATTCGGGATCAATCAGCAGCGACTGGCTGGGGTGCTTACCGTGACAGACGATGAGGTGCGTTTTGCGATCGGCTATGCCCGGCGCGAATTGCGATTGGTCGTCGAGCCCGGTGGTGCTGTCGCGTTAGCGGCCGTCCTGGCCGGAAAAGTAAACGTCGCCGGCCTGAAAACGGTTGTTATCCTGTCAGGCGGAAACATCGATGATGCGATGTTGGCTGACGCAACCGATTACTATCACGCTCGTTCAGAATGATTCAGTCTCGCCGACATTCTTGTCGGCATCAGGCTCGCGACTCACGATATAGTCACCCGTAATCATCTCGCTGTAGCTTTGCCCGGGCCCAACCATCGGATACACCGATGCGTCCTGATCAATCATCACTTCCAGAAAAGCGGGGCCGTCGAAATTCACGAACTCCGCGATCACCTGGTCAAGTTGCGCCGGGTCATCAAGACGTGTCGCGTACGCGAAGCCATCAGCCTTTGCCGCACTGACAAAGTCCTTGCGGTGCAACGATTTGTCGCTTGCCGACAATCGACCCTTGTAATAGAGTTTTTGCCACTGCCGCACCATGCCATCGCCACAGTTATTCAGCACTACAATTTTCACTGGCAGGTTGTATGTTGTGACGGTCTCCATTTCGCCGAGGTTCATCCGGATACTGGCGTCACCATCAATATCGATGACAAGTTTATCCGGGTGGCCGAACTGCGCGCCGACCGCGGCAGGCACACCGAAACCCATGGTCCCCATGCTCCCCGAGGTTAACCACAACCGCGGTTCGCGAAAATCAAAATACTGTGCAGCCCACATCTGATGCTGGCCAACGCCGGTTGTCACAATGGCGCGTCCGTCTGTGTGATTGTTGATCGCCTCAATGACCGCTTGAGGTTGGATGAGATCATTGTCACGGTCAAAATTCAGCGCATGGGTGTCTTTTAACGCGGCGATTTCGTCATGCCAGGTACTGAATTGTTTCGAGAAATCGACACGATCGGCGTAGCTAACAACGGCATTCAGGTCATTACTCAGAATGCCGGTGTGGTGCCAGGAGACGGTTTTTACTTTGTCAATTTCCGAGATATCAACATCGAAGTGGGCGATGTGTCGCGCGTTAGGCGCGAAGCGTTGTGGTACACCTGCCACCCGGTCATCGAATCTTGCGCCCGTGGCAATGAGAAAATCACAGTCCTCCACGGCATAGTTGGCATACGCCATGCCATGCATGCCTAACATGTGCAAAGACAAAGGCTCGGTCGTGTCGACCACGCCGATACCCATCAGCGTGGTGGTCACGGGAATTTGGAAACGTTCGGCGAACGCGCGCAAGGCGACGCTTGCATTGCCGTTAATGGTGCCGCCGCCCGCATAAATGAGTGGCCGTTCGGCCTGCGAGAGTAGCTGCAGGAATTGCTGGCACTGCTCTTCACTCAGCGCGTTTTCGGTGACGCGTGCGAGGCGCTTTCTATAACCGGTGATTGGCAGGCGCGACTCGCCATCGAACACGCCAGACCAGTTCTGCACATCTTTGGGAACATCAACGACCACAGGACCCGGGCGTCCGGTACGAGCGATTTCATAAGCAGTACGTACGGTGGCTTCAAGTCGCTGCGGATCGGTCACCAAGAAAACGTGTTTCGCAACCGAACCCATAACAGCAGAGATCGGTGCCTCTTGAAAAGCATCTGTTCCAATCGCCGCGGTAGGCACCTGACCGCAAATGACGACCAGAGGGATCGAATCTGCAGCGCAATCACGCACTGGCGTGACCATGTTCGTGGCTCCTGGACCGGATGTCACCATGACGGTGCCAACGTGACCCGTCGCACGAGAATAGCCTGCCGCCATGAAGCCGGCGCCTTGTTCATTCGCCGGGACAATTAGCGGCAGCGCGCCGTCACCATTCTTGCCTGGGTGTTTCTGGTTAAACCGGAATACGGCATCGTACGTCGGTAAGATCGCACCGCCACTGTAGCCGAACACCACACCAGCGCCTTCGTCTGCGATGACTTGCACGATCATTTCGGCACCAGTCATCGATTCGCCGTGAAGAGGATGTGTCGCCGCAGACGGCGCAGGTTGGTGGGAGTCACTCATGGATGTGTTTTTCGGTTGAACCAGTTTCGATTGTTAGTGTTTTCGCCGCGTTATGCAGAGTGTGTTGCATCGTTTTGTGCATTGCAATAGAGCGATTGTTGCGACAACATCCGAGTATTGGCACCCGTCGGGTGCACGGTAAAGATGGCGGCTTGTGACCAATGAGACATGTGATTTCTGTATTGATGCAAAATGAGGTTGGGGCACTGACCCGACTCACCTGTCTGTTCTCAACGCGTGGCTACAATATTGAGTCTCTCAACGTTGCACCAACCGATGATCCTCTGATTTCCAGGCTTACCGTTGTTACGACTGGCTCAGATGCGGCGATCGATCAGATCACCAAGCAGATGAGCAAGCAAATCGATGTCGTGGACATGATAGACATGACCTTGGGCGATCATTTTGAGCGCGAGCTGGCGCTGATTAAGCTGCGCGTACCTGCAGATACCAACGACGCCGTTGCAGCGTTTTGCCAAACGCGAGATGCACGTGTGCTGGACGACACATGTGCGGCGTTTACGGTCGAGTTCGCCGGAAGTACCGCCGAAGTCGACGCGCTCGTCGCAGAATTACAACAGCGCGCCGACGTGCTCGCTCTGGTTCGCAGTGGCAGCTTGGGTATTTCCCGCGGTGCCCGCGTTTTGGCCGGCGAAATGACGCCTGCGGTCGCCGAGCGACAGCAGGCAACGACAGACAGATGAGCGCTGGCGCGCCGGAATTGCTCCGCCAAGCGCGTTCTGTCGTTGTAAAAGTCGGCTCTTCATTGATTATTGGTGATACGCAGCGCGTGCGTCAGCAATGGCTGGACTCACTCGCCGCTGACATTGCGCAGCTCTGCACTGATGGTATCCGGGTCGTTGTGGTGTCATCCGGCGCGGTTGCGCTTGGTCGTCCGGCGCTCGGCATTGAGCGTCGGAATATGCAGCTGGCGCACAAACAGGCGGCGGCTGCAGCCGGACAAGTGCTGTTGTTACAGGCATGGCGTGAATCATTAGCGGCGCACAACATCGGTGCGGCACAAGTATTGCTGACGCCTCAGGACACCGAAAAAGAAGGTCGTCGACGCAATGCCTGCGCGACGATGGATGCGCTGGCTGAGCATGATCTCATCGCGATCATTAACGAGAACGATACCGTCGCTACCGACGAGTTGCGTTACGGTGACAACGATCAACTGGCGGCTCGTGTTGCGCAAATGATCGGCGCACATTCGTTAATACTGTTGAGCGATGTTGAAGGTCTGTTTGATGCTGACCCGCGGACAAGTTCAGCGGCTCGACACGTCGCACGTGTTCCCGATGTGGATGCAGCGCTTGGTTTCGTTCAGCGCGACCAATTGAGCGATCACGGTACCGGCGGTATGCACAGCAAACTGTTAGCGGCGCAACTTGCGTGCAACGCAGGTGTTTCCACGGTGATCGCGGGTGGCATTGACGCGCATCCATTGCGTCGGTTGCAACAAGGTGCGCGATGCACGGTGATTGATGTGGTTGCTCAACCCGAGGGCTGTCCTGCATGAGTGCGTCGGCGATGCAGCAGATGGGCGAGCGCGGGCGCGAGGCAATGCGTCTGCTACAAAACAGCACGGGCGAGCAACGGCAGGTCGCGATTGCCCAGATCGCGACTGATTTGCGAAGTGAGGCTGACGCCATTATCGCGGCGAACGAGATAGACCTTGCCCACGCAATATCTACGCAGCTTACGGATGCCATGATTGATCGCTTACGGTTAGATCATGAGCGCGTGTGCGCTATGGCAAGTGCGCTAGACGACATCGCGCAATTACCAGACCCTGTAGGCACCGTTTTGGAAACGCGTACACGCCCGAACGGGTTACGCATTGAACGCGTCAGCGTACCGCTAGGCGTGATCGGTATCATCTATGAAAGCCGTCCAAACGTAACGGCAGATGCTGCCGCTATTTGTCTCAAGGCGGGCAACAGTGTGATTCTGCGCGGCGGCTCGGAGAGCGCTCAGTCTTCGCGCGCCATTGTGTCGCTGGTTCGTGAGGCGCTCGCAAAAGCCGGACTGCCTCAAGACGCGGTGCAAATGGTGCCGACGCAGGATCGCGCCTTCGTCGGTGAGATGCTCGGCGGTATGAACGGTTGTCTCGACGTGCTTGTGCCGCGCGGTGGTCGTGGCTTGGTAGAGCGTGTGCAGGCAGATGCGCGTGTTCCTGTTATTGGTCACCTGGAAGGTCTGTGTCACATTTACGTTGACGCGGCCGCAGATGTTGGCATGGCGAGGGACATCGTGGTCAACGCTAAAATGCGCCGGACAGGTATTTGCGGTGCGGCCGAGACGCTACTCATCGATTCCGGGCTGCCGGAAACGGCATCACACACAGTGTTGGATGCGCTCGTCATATCCGGTTGTGAACTTCGTGGTTGTGACCGCGCGCGGGCGTTGCATCCGTCAATGCTCGAAGCGACCGATAGTGACTGGGTCTGCGAGTATCTTGATAGTGTGATTGCCGTGAAGGTTGTCGACGGCGTCGAGGGTGCTTTGGCACATATTGGCGCGTATGGCTCAGGTCATACTGAGTCTATCGTGACCAGTGATGTGGCTGTTGCTGAACATTTCTTGCAAGCGCAGGACAGCGCCATCGTCATGCACAACGCGTCCACCCAATTCGCCGATGGCGGTGAGTTTGGCATGGGTGCGGAGATCGGAATTTCGACCAGTCGCATTCACGCGCGCGGGCCGGTAGGTGCGAACGAACTGACAAGCTACAAGTACGTGGTCCGTGGCACAGGTCAGTTGCGCGCCTGAGGATAACGTTCTCTTTATTGGCGCGTAACGAAATGCCCCGGGCCGGCGTGCTCGCTCCATTGTTTGGACTGGTAAGGCACGACTTCCGGAGTATCGCCGGATTCGAGACGCCGTTTCAGTCGAATCCAGAAATCCGGATCTAGCAAGTCGCTGTGATGCTCCAAAAATGCCTCGCGTGCATCCTCTCGAAAACCGAGGAAGCGAACAAACTGCTCGGGGAAAATATCGTTCGGGCCGACGTAGAACCACGCGCCCTGACGCATTTCATCAACATCGTCTTGTGCTTCCGGCATGCGTCGGAAGTTACATTCGGTGACGTGGCAGAGCTCATCATAGTCATAGAAAATCACGCGACCGTGGCGAGTGACACCGAAGTTCTTCAGCAACAAATCGCCCGCAAAAATATTACTCAGCGCAAGATCACGGATTGCCTGACCGTATTCGATCGCGGCGGCGCGAACGGCATCTTGAGGTGCTTCCTGCAAGTACAGGTTGAGTGGTGACAGGCGTCTTTCAATGTAGCAATGCGCTACGATCAGTTTGCCGTTCTCGATGCGACAGGTTTGCGCGCAGCCGTCCAGCAACGCCTCGAGCAACTCCGGCGAAAATCGCTTTGGGTCAAACTCAAGGCTGCGAAACTCCTGGGCATCGACCAAACGTCCCGCGCGGTCATGGTTGAACACGAGACGGTATTTATCGAGAACATCTTGCCTGCCGATGTCTTTTGGATAGGCGAACCGGTCCCGAATGAGCTTAAACACGACCGGGAAGGAGGGCAGTGTAAATACCTCCATCACCATACCTTTATCGCCGCGTGCAAATTCAAACAAGTCTGACGAGTTCGACAGGTGATTTACAAAGGTTCGGTAACGTTCGGTTTTACCCTGTTTGGCGCGCCCCAGGACCGTGTAGATTTCGGCCGTTGGTTTGTCAGGCAGCATTGCCTTGAGAAATGCGACCGCTGCGCTGACCCGTGTCACATCGGCATGGAAATAACTACGCGTGAATCCGAACAGCATGCTGACATCATTCTGCGACATGATGACGGCGTCGCAATCGATACCTTCATCAGTGTTCTGTAGTGCGATGACGAGCGGTGAGGACCAGTCGCCGCCTTCGATTCGGCCGACCAGATAAGCGCGTGTACTGCGATAGAAAACACTCTGCAACAACTCAATGTGCACAACCTTTGCCGTTGCGCTTTGGTGTGCAACGTACGCCTCAACTTCCGCAGTGACGTAGCCAATGGAGCGTTCTATGTCACGATAGCTGACGGAGAACGAATAGTCGGCCAATGCTTCATCAAACAAATGCCGAAGTGAGCCGCGGTTGCGGTAGATGTAGCGTTGAATCTGGCTTTGCTGGTACTCGGTCGGGGTAACGTCAGCGGCGACGAACTCTACGCTGGCATCGACACCGACTGTCGAAAAAATTCGACGCGTGACTGAGTTGAAAAATGTTTTGAAAAATTCGCTATCAGGGTAACGCTCAATCTGTAGCGCATAGTCGCTACGGATTTCTCGCCACAACGCATTGGTCTCGATGCAGCTCTCTGTCACTTCGCTGACTTCGGTCACTGCAGCCGCTACGCACCGTTCGTAGAGATCGATACGCTCTACGGCATCAATGCGGCTGTCAGCCCAACGGCGTTGTTCGAACCGACGCTTCGCGCGACGCGTAATCTGGCCAAAGCGCGTGTTGTAGTCGATGAAGGCGTCCCGCAATGTGTGGGACGCCTCCTTGACGAGCGCTTTCGAGATGCGCGCCATGTCGTTACATCTTGGCGATCATAGCGTCAGCGAACTCGCTGCATTTGACTTCCTTCGCACCGTCCATGAGTCGTGCAAAGTCGTACGTCACGGTCTTGGTCGCGATCGTGTTGTCCATAGCAGCAATAATGGCGTCGGCAGCCTCAGTCCAGCCAAGATAACGCAACATCATTTCGCCGGACAGAATCAACGATCCCGGGTTGACCTTGTCGAGGTTCGCATACTTCGGCGCTGTTCCATGAGTAGCCTCAAATACGGCATGACCGGTGTCGTAGTTAATGTTACCGCCCGGCGCGATACCGATCCCGCCGACCTGTGCGGCTAACGCATCCGATAAGTAGTCACCGTTCAGGTTCATCGTTGCAAGTACATCAAACTCAGCTGGACGTGTCAGAACTTGCTGCAAGGTAATGTCCGCAATCGCATCTTTGACGATAATTTTTCCGTCAGCGATTGCCTTGTCCTGCTCGGCATTTGCTGCCGCCGTACCGTGTTCGGCTTTGGTGCGGTCGTATTGGTCCCACGTGTAAGTCTTGTCGGCATAGTCGCGCTCTGCAAGTGCATATCCCCAGTTGCGGAACGCGCCTTCAGTAAACTTCATGATGTTGCCTTTGTGCACCAACGTCAGACTCTTACGGCCGTTATCAATCGCATACTCGAGGGCCGCGCGAATGAGGCGTTCGGTGCCTTCGCTGGAGATCGGCTTGAGGCCGATACCGCTAGTGCCCGGGAATCGGATCTTGCTGAACTCGTTCGGGAAATTCTCTTTAAAGAGTTCCATGAAACGTGCATTGGACTCCGAGCCTTCTTCGAACTCGATGCCAGCATAAATGTCCTCGGTGTTTTCCCGGAAGATCACCATGTCGACTTCGCCAGGTTTGCGCACAGGAGAGGGCACACCATCAAACCAACGCACGGGTCGCAGGCACACATACAAGTCGAGCATTTGCCGCAATGCAACGTTCAATGAGCGGATTCCGCCGCCAATGGGCGTGGTCAGTGGGCCTTTGATGGATACGAGATAATCACGGCAGGCCTGTACGCTCGAATCCGGTAACCAGGTGTTGTAGTGATCGTTGGCTTTCTGACCCGCGAAAATTTCAACCCACTCAATCTTGCGCTTGCCACCGTAGCTTTTCTCAACCGCAGCATCCAGAACACGCACCGTTGCCCGCCAAATGTCGGGTCCGGTGCCATCGCCTTCAATAAACGGAATGATAGGGTGATCCGGTACTTGAAGCTTACCGTTGCTGATCGTGATTTTTTCGCCGCCTGCAGGCGCTGTGATTACCGGGTCTGACATGCTGAACTCCACTTGTTGCGCCGCAAGGCGCGATTGTCCCAGCCCCGCATTATCCTTTATCTGCCGCGTGCCTGCTAGCCACATCAGCAATCGGCAATCGGTATACTGCGGTCGCATGAGCCGAACCCTGATGTTTTTCGTCGTCCTATTAGTGCTGGTTGCGCCCGCGAGCGCCGTTCAGCCTGCCACTGACGACGCAGCGAACGGCCGACCGCGCGTCGCGCTGGTGCTGTCCGGCGGTGGCGCTCGTGGTGCGGCGCACGTGGGTGTGATCCGCGTGCTGGAGGAAATGCGCATCCCGGTTGATTTGGTCGTTGGGACGAGTATGGGCGCCGTGGTTGGCGGGCTGTACGCGTCCGGGCTCGACGCCGATGCACTCGAGCAAGTCATCCGCGATATCGACTGGGTCGATGCGTTCGACGATAACCCGCCGCGCAAGGATCTGACGTATCGACGCAAACGTGATGACGATGAGTTTCTGGTGGGTTTTGATCTCGGTGTCCGCGATGGAGAGGTCCGGTTTCCGAAAGGCATCATTCAAGCGCAGAAACTGAATCTGTATCTTCGTGAGCTCTCTTTACCTGTCGCACAGGTCGATGATTTCGATCAGTTACCGACACGGTTTCGCGCTGTTGCGGCGGATTTAGGTAGTGGCGACACCGTTGTGCTTGAGCGCGGCGACCTTGCGTTGGCGATGCGTGCCAGCATGTCGGCACCAGGTGTGTTTGCACCCGCTCAATACAATGGCCGTACGCTGGTTGATGGCGGGATTGCGATGAATCTGCCGGTTGCGGTTGCCCGCGACCTCGGTGCAGACGTCATCATCGCCGTTGATGTTGGCTTTCCATTGCTTGAAGCGAATGCACTGACGTCGGCGGTCGCTGTGTCCAATCAAATGCTGACGATCTTGATTGAACGCGAAACCCGCCACCAGCGTGCATTGCTCACTGATGCCGATTTATTGATTCAGCCTGATCTTGCCGAGCTTGGCTCCACCGAATTTTTGCGTGCTGCAGATGCCATCGAAACCGGCTATATCAGTGCCTCGCAACGTCGCACGGCATTGCAGTCGTTAGGTGTCAGTAAGTCCGCATACGCGCGCTATGCGACGGATCGATCACAGCAGCGAGCTGCGTTACCGATTCCGTCATTTGTGCACATCACAACCGATGCCGGTGTGTCTGATGGCGTGGTTCTCACGCGGATGGCCACCGCGCCGGGGCAACCGTTATCACTGGATGTTTTGCGCCAGGATCTGGCGCGAATCTATGGGTTGGGTTTGTTCGAGCAAGTTGATTATGAATGGGCGGACGTTGCCGGCGAGCGCGGTTTGGTTGTCAACGCCCGTGCAAAATCGTGGGGTCCTGGTTTTCTTCGATTCGGTATTTCCCTGGAAGAGGACTTCGAAGGCTCCAGTGCGTTTGCACTGTCGGCGCGTTACTTGCAAACGGCGATCAATGAGCTTGGTGCGGAGTGGCGTACGAATTTTAGTTTTGGGACGAATACGTTGTTCTCGTCCGAATTCTATCAACCGCTGAGTAACAATCTTAGATACTTCGTCGCGCCGTCTATCAACATTGAGCAACGCAATATCAGTTTGTTCGCCGATCAAGATCGCGTGGCGCGATTTCGGCTGACATCCGGCGAAGCGCTATTGTCGGTAGGTCGCGAGATAAGCAACCTCGCCGAAGTGCGCGCAGGTATTTACCGCGGCACCGGTAACGCAAGCGTTAAGGTGGGTGATCCGAGCTTGCAGCGCATCGATTTCAATACGGGTGGTTACCGCGTCTCGCTCGGCTACGATACCTTGGACGACACATTGTTTCCGTCGTCCGGTCAGCGCTTTGAAGTGACCGCCAACTTTGCCCGTCGCAGTCTGTCCGCGCCGCGCGACTACGAAACCTATCGATCAACCTATGATGTTTATCGAACGCGTGGTCGACACACGCTGTCGTTCGGCCTTGATCTTGCGACCAATAATAATGCTGACGACATTATCGAGGAAACAAATCTGGTTGGTGGTTTTTTGAATTTGTCCGGTCTTGATCGCGATGCGTTAGCAGGCCCGCATGCGGCTGTCGCAAGAGTGGTCTATCAGCGACGCACCGGTCGACTCGCCAAAGGGCCGCTGGACACGCCATTCTACATTGGTGGTTCTGTGGAGGCAGGCAACGTATGGCAGCGCGCTGGCGATGCTGGCGGCAATGATCTCATTTACAACGCCAGCTTGTTTCTACGCGTGGATACGTTCCTTGGCCCGGCCTATCTTGCTTCCGGTTTCGGTGAAAACGGCGAAACGTCTTTCTACCTGTTTATTGGCGCAACACCCAACTAGTGCTACTGCGGGTCAACGCGCGTCAAGATAATGCTTGGGTCATCACCGACGCGATAAAAACCATGGCGCTCGCGCATTGTTCGAAAGGCACTATCGCGTAGCTGCTGTGTCTCGAACCAATGCGATTTTTCGAACTTCCCACCTACCAACAGGTTAAACGGATCCGTTGGCGGTACCGTTACTGTGATACCCCACGGTTTGTCTACGCTAGCTTGTGCGGGGTCAACGAGATTGTGAGTGTGACAGTGATTTTCAGACATGGTGGATCTCAGCGATGAATCGTTCGCAAGTATAGGCAACTATGGCCGTAAGCGCTTGCGAAGAACGTTATTGTTTACCGCGGTCGGCAGCGCCCTCGCGGTCAGACCAATGAAAGATACGCCGGGTAACGAATAAATATACAGGCTTGACGGTGGCCATCCAGAGTCTGTTAGCCGGACTGCGTGTTGCCAGGATACGTCGCTCACGGTGAGTCAGGGATGCTGGTCGGTACGTCCGTTTGTGTTTGAGAAAGTGTCTTAGGTCTTCATGGGCCATGCGCCGGAAGCGGGCAGTACGGACACGAAAAACACTCGCCAGTTGAAAATCGACGATCGCGGCAGACCCATCGGGCGTCTCCAACCAGTTGGGTTCTTTGGCAAGGTCGTTGTGCACGATGCCGCGTCGATGCAATGCGCGCAACTGTGCGAGTGCGCTGACGTAGTACTCCCGGTGCTGCGGTTTGGCAACATACATCGGTTCGCCGTCGACAAACTCACGCACTAATGTGTTGCGATTCATACTGCGCAGTCGTGTGAACCCGCTGACGTCATGAAGTCGCCCAAGCGCGCGTGCCTCGCGGCGCATCAGCCAGCGCGCTAGCGGCCGCGACCACCAGGGGGCTTCACCGATATTACGTTCAATACACTGATCGTTGGTGCTTGTGCACAGGTAAATTGCGCCGAAAGTGTCGCGTTTGAGCAGTTGGCGTGTCGCGCGGGTCATACCAGCATGGTAGCGCACGGCTCAGGCAGCTGCAGCCGGTAGTGCGGAGCGGCTGGATCGGCTGCTAGTATCAGCGCCATGAACGATATGGCCGATACTACAACCGGTTCGACGACACGCACGGCGCGGTTGACGTTTTTCTGTGTGAGTGGGCCATTGCCTGCCGACAGGCCTGGCTATATCGAGCGCGATCTTGATGCTGTGCTAAAGCAGGCGCTGAGCGAAGGTCGCGTTGTCAATATTGTTGGCGCGCCGATGAGTGGTAAAACCAGTGCCCTGTTGCGCGCCGCCGCAACGCTACGTGAGTCGGAAGACGGACCGCTGGTCGCCTTTATCGATACACGCCAATTGGCCGAGCGTGATGGTAACCATGATATTGCGCGCTGGTTCTACGCGATCGCGTACCGAATTGTGCGCCAGTTGCGCGCAGGCATCGACTTGCAGACATGGTGGGCAGACAACGCGATGTTGCCGCCACATCTTCGCCTGGTCGAGTTGTACCGCGAGTTGTTGCTCGGTTTCCCGAGCCGCTCGATTGCGCTGTTGTTCGATGATCTGCACCTGCTAAACAAACACGCCGACGGCGATGCGCTGCTTGCCAGTTTTAGAGCAATGTATGACGCGCGTGCCAGTGACCCATCGCTTAACCGGCTGTCCGTCGGGTTCACAAGCGACGGCAGCGGTCAGTTTCATTTCCGTGATGCGGCGAGAATGCCGTTTAGTATTGCGCAGGACTGCATCGTTGATAATCTGACGCTGTCACAGACGTTCAAGCTTTCGCCGGCGCTGGGTTTGCCGCGGGAGCAAGCGGAACTCGTGATGCAACGAATTTTCGATTGGGTTTCCGGTCATCCTGCGCTGACTCAGGCGCTCGCAGCCGATTTTGCAGCACGCAACGCGAACGACGATAGCGTGCTGGACGCCGTTGACCAATTGGTTCAGCGGCGTTTTGCAAACGCAGCGCGCGGGGCAGGTCATCCCGCGCTGTCAGCGATCCAACAACGAATCATTGATGTCCCTGTCGCGCTACGCGAATCAATGCTGTTGGCGCTGGGTTTCGTCGCCAAGCGTGGACGCGTGCTGTTCAACGCTGAATCAGAGGCTCACGACAGACTGTTGTCGCTTGGTGCGCTTCGGCTTGCGCCCGATGGCTATCTCGTTGCTGGTAGTCGCTTGCTACGTCGATTCCTGAATGCGGCGTGGGCAAACCGCCACTTACCGACGCGTTTGTCAGGCTTGTTGAAAGCCGCAGCGGTGTTAGTGGCATGCGTGGCGTTACCATTGTGGTATCGCATATTACTACCGAAGCCTTATGTCGCGACGTTGATGGCAGAAGACAGCGACGTGCCGACTTTGATCAATACCGCTGATCACTTGTCTATCTGGCCAGGCTACGGGCAGCACGCGGATCGCATTTTGTATGAGCGTTTGTCGCGCATCGCTGGTAAGGCAACGACGCTAGCGGCGCTGGATGATGTGAATGGGCCATTGCTTGCCGCCGGTGGACGCGATGCGTGGGTGCAGGAATGGTCCGTCGATTACTGGCAACGACGCTTGCACGCGACGGCAGCACAGGGTGATCGAGCCGGTGCGATTGCATCGGTTCTTGGTCTGTTGTCGTTAGAGGATTCGGTCACGCTCAGGCGTCGACTAGCTGCGTTGGTGGGTAGTGACCTTGAGGCACTGTCAGGGGTTTTGAGAGCACCGGAGCCATTTGATGCGCTGCGTTACCGGCGGTTGGATGGCGCATTGATCACGCGCAGCAAGCTCCGTTTGGACGAATGGATGCCGGGGCAATCTCGAGGCGACTGGCTGTTGCAGCGTTCATTGTTGCCGCAAGCCTTGCAGGTCACACCTGCAGTGATCACGTTCTCACAACCAGCTCGTACGAATGCGCGCTCAGTCTCACTTCAACTACGTGTTGCCCACGAGCGTCCAACGGATTTGTCGTTGCTGCTGACGACGCCGGATGGCCGCACGGGGAGAATCGCGCTGCAAGGGGCAGACACGAAGACAGGGCGGATTGAGCTTTCTCTGCAGGACATTCCTGGACTGCGCGAAACCCTGCGAAATGTGCCGGCCGGCGATTGGACGTTGAGTGTAGCTGACGCGCGTCCGGGTATGCGCGGCAGTATTGAATCCGTTTCGCTGGGCGGTACCGCGCCGATAGCAGACGCCGTTGTCAGTGTGCCCGATCCGCACGTAACACCACCGGCGAGCGTGCATCTCACGCCGGGTGGCCGGTTTGCGATAGCGTTGCCTGCGCAAACAGATGGCCTGGGTGCTATCTGGGATTTGCGCCGTCGAAGTCTGATTGCGAGCGTATCGGTTTCCGCCAATGCCCGTTTGCTGGGATTCGGAGACAATGCGCGCCACGTGTTCTTCATCGACGGCGTTGCGTTGTCCGGGTTCCGTCTGGGCGATGGCGAAGCGCTGTCACGCGGGGCTTTCGACGCACCGGTACGAGACGGTTGGTTGTCATCCTCGGGACGATGGCTCGCCGCACTGACGGTGGACGAACAAGCGCAGCTACAGGTCTTCGACTTAGAACAAGACCGACGCGTTGCGACGCTGGCGGTTGGTGACGACGTTCGCCAATTGGCAGTATCCGAAGACGGCGCGGTTGTTGCCGTTGCGGGTAGTGATCATGTCGTGCGCGTGTGGCGAACGGCATCGGGTAATGCTGTTGCGTCTCTGGATGTCGGGCAAGCCGTCCGCGACGTTGCATTCATCGATGCCGGTGAGCAGATCATCGTTCGCGGTACGAGCGGTGGCATGCTGGCTTGGTCTTACACTAACGAAGATGAGCCAACGCGTTGGGACAGTAGTGTTGCATGGAGTGTTGCTCACGATCAGCAATCGGGCCTGTCGTTGGTTGGCTCGCGGCGCGATGGTTATCGAGTTCACGACTTTTCTGAACGTCGGGACAGAGCGCTACCGTTTTTTGGTTTTTCGTCCAGTGATGAATCAGCGTCGCTCTTGCGACTACGTGACAATATGGCGGTGGTCGCTGCGCCTGATGAGGGTAGGGCAACGATCTGGCGGCCAAAACTCGCGGCAGTGCCGACAGGCCAGCAGCGCGTAACGGCAGCGTGGTTGTCGCCCGACGGAAACCATATTGCTTTCACCGATGGAGATCTTGGCTATCGCGTGATGCGCACCGATGCGGGTGTGGGTGAGTTAGATGTCCTCGATGAGGACGTCGCGCTAGTGCGTCATGCAACCGCGCCGAGGATTGTGAGATTTAGTGACGCACAACGCGTATTGAGTGTTGAGAGCAACGGGCTGTTTCGCGTTTACGACGGTCGCGCAAGTCGCTTCCAGAGTTATCGTGGGCGCGCGGGGAATGGCGTCAGTGACGCCGCTTTTGATGCGTCGGGCGAGCACATTGCGATGGCGCGCGGTCGCTCTCTACTACTGTTTTCTGTTGCCACTGGTGCGTTGATTGCGCGCCATGATGGCGATGCCGACGTCGCAACTATTGCTTCCCTGCCGGAAGCCGGACAATGGATGATTTTTTACCGGGACGGTGATGTCACGACAGTGCAGTTTGATTCACCAGGGTCACCACAGTTACAGGTCAGCCGATTGCTACGGGTATCGTTGCAAGCAACCCAAGCCATATCGTCGTCGCGTGGCATTACTGCGGTTGTCGCCGGCAATGCGCTGCAGATACTCAATCATCGAACGGCTGAACTCAATGGTTTGCCGATCATATTCAACACGCCTTTGAGTGAAGTTACGTTCAGCAAAAGCGGGCGCTACTTAGTGGTGCGAGCCGGACAATGGCTGCATCGGCTACGTGTTGATGCATTGGGTCCGCATATTATTTCCAGTCGATTGTTGCCTGTAGACATGGCAACTCACACAGGTGTTGCGTTGTTGGATGAGCACGCTATGGGTATTCGTTTACTTGCCGGTCTGGATGAGCCCGAACCTCGCGATATCTGGTTCGATCATCGTGATCAAACGCCGCTCAATGGTGATGTCGATGCGCTTGTGGCGCGGTGGCAGATCGTGAATGCCCTGCGCGTGACGGAACGCTAACGACACGTAGTCTGTGTTGCTAGCGTTTGCGACGCAAGGTGCGCCAAATCTCTTCAGCGAACTCGCGGTTAGTCATCGCTATTGCGGTGACGATGACGGTGTTCACGATTGCGCACAGCAGATAAAGATCAGTAATACCTGCGCCGACGACAAGCAACGCAGTCGCTGCGAGTGCACCGATCATCATCGCAACGGAGTTAAGAATATTGTTGGCTGCAATGACTTGTGAACGTCGAGTCGAGCGCGTGCGATCCTGGATCATGCTGTAGAGGGGCACACTAAACAGGCCACCGCTCAATCCGATGAAGGTCAGATCAGCAAGCAGTCGCCAGTTTCCCGGCGATTGAATGAACGATGCAAGATTCGTGGTTTCACTGCTATTGACATGAACCAGACCTAAACCGATATCGGCGGTAAACAGTGTGAGTCCGAGTGCGCCAACTGGAACCAGCCACAATGCAGTGTCGACATCACCCGACGAGAGTTTCTCGCACAGCAATGAGCCTGCGCCAATCCCTACGGCAAAGCACACCAGTAACGTGTTTGCGAGCTGCGGCGTACCGCGCAAAACATCCGCGCTGAGCCCGGGCAACTGTGCCAACACAATAAAGCCGATCGTCCAAAACCAGGACAGCGCAAGTATGGCAGCAAACACATCGCGCCGTTCGCGAGAAAATCCAACCACTTTGCGGCTATGCCTCCATAGATTGAAATCGATCTGCAAAGTCGGGTCGGCAGCGGCGACTTTTGGGATTGCGCGACTCGTGCCATAACCGACTGCTGCGACGACCAGCAGCGCAACGCCGAGCCCCGCGCGACTGTCATCGCCAAGAGAGGCGAAAAATCCACCCGCGTAGAGTCCGATAATGATCGCAAGGTAGGTGCCACCCTCGACGAGCCCGTTTGCACCTGTCAGCTCACTGCGGCGCACAAGGTCGGGTAAAATTGCGTATTTAACGGGTCCGAACATGGTGGATTGCAAGCCCATCGCGAACACCAGCACAATCAAACCCAGCGTCGTTTGCCACCAGAGCATGGCACAGGCGACGGCCATCAGGCCGAGCTCGGACAGCTTGATGGACTGTAGCAGGCGTGATTTGTCGGCTCGATCCGCCAACTGTCCTGCCACAGATGAAAACAGGACAAAGGGTAAGATAAATACAGCGCCGAGTATATTTGCCAAAATGCTGGGCGTTGATCCCATATTCGGTAGAAGGCCGAAGGTCACCAACATAACCAAGCCGTTCCGCAACAAGTTGTCATTGAGCGCGCCAAGGCACTGCGTCGCGAAGTAAGGCGCGAACCGCTGGGTTCGCAGCAATGAGAACTGGTTAGTGGAGCGCACAGAAAAGCCTGTTTGGGCAAGTGTCATAAATGATACGCAATTCACGGCGGTCCGTGTCGCGATCCTGCGACAATTGCGCTCAGGTCAAGAAACCATCACAGTTAATCAAGATACACAACCTTATGTCGCATTCGCCGTGTAAACAGCACAGCGAATCGAAGAGTCGAACATCATGAACGTGGAACTATTAAAACGAGCCGTATTTGCGTTGGCTTTGGTTTGGCTGGCCGGCTGCGCAGAAGAAGAGCCGCCGCGATCAGTGGCAGACTTTGAGCATGACCGCAGCGGTTTGGATGCGAAACTGGTGGCGTGCTTTGAAGATCGCCGGATGAACGCCAGGGACCCCGAATGTAAGAACGCGAGAACAGCGGCTACCAAAATCGCGAAACGCGAACGGGCGCAGACAGACAAAGAGCTGGAACGTCAGTCCGAGCAACAACTTGCGTCTTTGCGTCGACGTCGCGCCGCTTCAGATGCCGCAGCGGTGCAGCAGCGTGAGGCGTTGGTCGATCGCGCTGAAGCAAAAGTAGCGCTTGGGCAGGCACTCACCGCCGACGAGGCGCGCGCACTGGGTCTCGATCCGGAAACATCAGTGCTCAGCGAGGGTGCGGCAGAGCTACCGGTGATTTCGGCGCCGAGGCAGGCGACTCAAGCGGATCAGTCTGAAGACAATGCGCCTGCACAAGGTAACGCGACTGCACAAGCGCAAGACAACGCAGCAACTTCGCTGTCCGACATCCGCAAAGCGCTCAAAGAAGACAAGCCTGACGACGACTAGTCGGATTCCTTTTTCGGCTCGACAGAACCACTGGCGGCTCGCTCACCGATAGGGTAGACCTTCGCCTCGGTAGTCTCGTCTGGCGGCGATATGCCTTGCGACAATGTTCGTTGATCCGGTGCCTCATCCGCACTGCGCTTCGTATCCGGTTGCAGCATTCCGGGCAGTTGTTGTCTGAATGTACGCGCACTCGGTGGAAGCAGATCAATATCCCCGGCCATGATTTGCGTTGCAGAAATATCGGGTGAGACGTAGTACGCGGCGTTTGCTTTGCGATCAATGGACAGCTTCGCGCCATCGACGGACACGCCGGCGAATAGACCGCGCGAACGGGAATACGAATACACTTCCGCGCTGAGCGACTTATCGGTCGCCGCAGAACCATGCCTGCCCAGTGGGCCGGCTGCGATGGAAGCATCTGCGCCTAAGGTGAACTTGCCGCGCGCGATGTTCTCGACGCCCGCCTTGTTGGTAAAAATCAAGACGATGTCAGACGACTGCAAGCCGGCTTGCCACCCAACACTGCCGCCCGTGAGTGATACAAACAGCGGCGCGCTCCAGCGCTCGCCGTCCCGCACTGTCATGACGCCCTTACCGTGGCGCCCGGCGACGACAAAGCCAAACTTAACCATGTCGGGAATGACAACGATCGCGTGTGCACGTCGCAGCAGCGCTGGCGGGATCGCTTTCTCGGGAATGTCGTTGAACGTGGCGATCACCTCTGCGGAGGCAGTCAGTCGTTCGTCCATTGTGAGCTTGCGCGCCTGCGCTGCGGGTATTAGCAAAACAGACGCTACCAGTGCGACAAGCGAGTTACGTACGATGCGATAATAAGCGCTCATGAGTGTTTCCCTCGTGTAGTTACTCTGTTCGACCGGCTCTTGGTGCAGTGGTTCCGAGATCACACAGAGGTGCTTGATAACACCGCTCGGTCTACGATGGGCGGTAGCGGACACTGCAATGCAGCGCTGATCAATCGCATCAGTTCACTCTCGTCGAGCGTGATCTTGCCATCACTGCTGATGGTTGCGATTAAGGCTGTGATGAGTTTCTTAAGATCGTTGCCACGCAATCCTTCCAGCGACGACAACACAACGTCGGCATCGTCGATCGTGCTGACCGGGCTTAGATCGACACGCTCGCCGAACCCCAATTTTTGCATGCCCGTGACGAATGCTTGACGGCTGTGCTTCGGGTTACTGTGGCCTTCGTGTGCCACGATACTCACCAGAGCAGCTGCCGCATTTGCGGTCTTCGTCAGCCCAAGGTGCGTCAGTCGCCGGCGCTCGCGTGACCCGGGATTCAAACTGGCATCAAGGCTCAGTGAGAGCATGCGCCGGAATGCAAACTCCCGCAGGCCCGCGCTGCGTAGCGTTGCGTGTACAGCATCAATGAGGTCCAGCAGGAAGTGTAATTGACCTGCCGGTCGTTCCTTCAGCGCCGGGAAGCACAACTCGAGAACGGGAAGTCGATAGCGACTGCCAAGCTCCGCTAACGCTTCGGCATAGCGGCGCACGCGTTCGCACCGTGCTTCACCGATACGCGTGAACAGCGTGTCCAATTGTATTTCCCGCGTATCCTCGTCCTCGTCGAGCGCCAGCGCTAGCGTCAGCAAGAATGACCATTCACGCGAATGTGCCGCGTCATAAATATCCGCTGGCATACTACGCCGAATGTAGGCTGCCATCGCAATCTCATGATCGGATGGACTACCGACCCGTGCGGTAGCGATGTCAGGGTCTACCGCAAACGTGGCGCTCGGCGCCGTGCTGGCAAAACCTGATGCGGCTGCCGGCGTTTCGGCAAAGTGACCCTCGTCGGCAGTGACTGCTGCGCCTTGCTGGAATTGCGTCGCTAGTGCTGGGTCTAACGCACGAATTCTCGCATCGATTGGCGGGTGGCTCGCCATCGCGCGAAACCATGCACTGCGTGCACCCGGTGCAATTAACATGTGCGAATACTCATCGCTATCGACTGTCTTGATCGCAGAGCCGTGGCGCAGGCCGCCGATTTTGGCCAGCGCGCCTGCGATCCCACTGGTTTGTCGCGTGAATTGCACCGCTGACGCATCTGCCAGAAATTCGCGCTGGCGCGATACGCCGGCTCTGATCAAGCGAGCCAGCACAACACCGATGGAGCCAATCACAAACAGTACGACGCCTGCGATGACCAAAGCCGATTGACCGTCGCGGTTGCGCCCGCCGATACGAATATGTCGTCGCCCGCCACCGCGCAGCATCAAACGGCCGATATGACCTATGGCAATGATGCCAAACAACACGCCGATGAGCCGCACGTTCAGCCGCATGTCGCCATTCAGGATATGACTGAACTCGTGCGCGATGACGCCTTGCAGTTCGTCGCGTGTCAGTTGTTCGAGCGTGCCTCGGGTGACCGCGATAGCAGCATCCGCCGTGCCGAATCCGGCGGCGAAAGCATTGATGCCAGCTTCTTCTTCAAGTACGAAGATCTGCGGCACAGGCACGCCAGAGGCGATCGCCATTTCCTCAACAACGTTCCGCAGTCTTTGGCGTGCGAGGTCCGGGCTGTCAGTGTTGACGAGTGTGCCACCGAGCTCCTGAGCGATTCTTGCGCCGCCGGACCCAAGCTGCGCAATCCGAAAACCGCTGGCGAGCAGAATGAACGCCAGCACGCTACCGCCGATGATGAACGATCGCGCGCCAGGCATATAGGACTGACTGGCACTCATTGATGTGGCCACGCCACCGGCCATCATCGTCACTTCGACAGCAAGCGTAACGGCGACGACAATGAGCAACGTCGCTATGGCGAACATCGCGAGTAGCCAACGCGTATTGCGCCGTGATCGATCTTGCGCGTCGAAAAAATTCATCGATTAACGGTTTGTGATGCTTAGAACGACACTTTAACCGCTTCGCGTTTTTCCTCACCGTCGATTTCTAGATAACTTGCCGCTGTAAAGTTAAAGGGGCCGGCAATCATATTGTTCGGGAAATTTTCGCGCAGGTTGTTGTAGGCGAGTACGGCATCATTAAACGCCTGCCGCGAGAACGCGATCTTGTTCTCAGTCGTTGTGAGTTCTTCCTGAAAAGCAAGCATGTTTTCGTTTGCTTTCAGGTCAGGATAGCTCTCCGCGAGTGCGAACAACTTACCCAAAGCGCCGCCCAACATTGTTTCCGCAGCACCTAACGATGCGATCGCACCGGGGTTTGTTGGATCCTGTTTGGCTGCGTTCAGACCTGAAACAGCAGTATTGCGGGCATTGATCACAGCTTCGAGCGTGTCACGTTCGTGTGCCATGTAACCCTTTACACTCTCAATAAGATTTGGGATCAGGTCGTAGCGACGTGTCAGCTGGACATCTATTTGTGCAAAGCTGTTGCTAACACGATTGCGAGCGTTAACCAGTCGGTTGTAAATGCTGATCACAAAAAATACGATAGCTGCAACAACGATCAGGAATATCCAGAAATTCGACATGACAAGCTCCAACCTTCAATTGATTTGTAACAAGGATACGCGCCGGTGGCATCGGGCACCAGCGAGTATGCTGCTGGTACTTCTGAGTGTGTTGTCCACAGCACCGGCGTTTGCCGAGTGGTACGGGACGACAGAAGCGTTAATGGGCACGCGAATTTCCGTGCGGCTGTGGGATTCTGATGCGGATCGTGGTGAAGCATCGGTGCGCGCGGCGATCGACGAAATCGCTCGGATTGAAAGGCTGATGAGCACCTACATGCCGGATAGCAAGATGTCGGCAATCAATCGCGAAGCGTTCGCGCGCCCGGTGCCGGCAGGACGAGAGCTGTTCGGGCTGATTCGCAAAGCGATAAGCGTGTCCGAGTTAACGGGCGGGCGATTCGACATTACCTACGACAGCGTCGGTAAACACTATGATTTTCGCGAAGGTAAGAAACCGGACGCAATCACAATAGAACAGGAACTGCCGCGCATTGATTATCGACTGATAAAGCTCGACATGGGCGAGGAGACGGTGTCGTTTGCGCGTGAGGGCGTACGCATTAACCTGGGTGGCATTGCCAAAGGCTATGCGGTCGAGCGAGCGGTCGCAGTGTTGCGCGAGCGGGGTGTTTTGTATGCGTCCGTAAGTGCGGGCGGCGATTCACGCTTGCTTGGCGATCGACGCGGGCAACCGTGGCTTGTCGGTATTCAGGATCCGCGGAACGAAGAGTCACTGGCGGTGCGCTTGCCGTTGTCTGACGAGGCGGTTTCGACATCGGGCGATTACGAACGCTACTTTGACGACGGTAACGTACGTTATCACCACATCATCTCGCCGGTGACGGGTGATTCAGCACGTGAGGTGCAAAGTGTCACGATTGTCGGTCCTGAGGCGACGATGACTGATGCGTTGTCCACATCCGTGTTTGTCATGGGTGTTGCTGACGGGTTGGCGTTGATCGAACGGATGGATGGTTTCGATGCCGTTATCATCGATTCATCACGTGATTTGCACTATTCGTCCGGTTTGTTGCCCGGCGACGAATAGATCCCGCCCCGGTGACGTAAGCCGTCACCGCTGTCTGCACTCGGCGACAGCAGAAACTGCCGTAATCACAGCAGTTTAGCCGTTTGACGTCCGTCGGCGTCGAATTGCGCCGACAATTCCTTGGCGCGAATCCATCTTTTCCCCGTGTTTTGTCGCATGGCATATATATTGCTTTAAACACTCTTGATGCGCGTTTTCGCGACCTGTGCCGCGCTTGTACAACGCTTTGTGTGACGCTGGTCACGGCTGCGAGCGTGAGTGACTGCGAACATTACGTAAAGCTGCTGACGGCATTGTCAGTCTGTGCCACTGGCACGCAATCAAGAGGGTTCGAGATGAACAAGTGGAGTACCAAGCGGCAAGGGCGTGCCGTTGCAACGGCATTGATTGCCACTTTGATGATGGCGGCCGCCGCAATCGCATCGACCGGTCTGAGTGGCAAAGTTGCCCCGAATTTTTCATTGAAGAATTCCGCCGGCGAAGACGTCAGCCTGACGGACTTACGTGGTGACGTTGTCATGATCAATTTCTGGGCGACCTGGTGTGGTCCTTGCCGTGAAGAGATGCCGTTGCTTGATGAAATGCACAGCCGCTATAACCGCGTTGGGTTCAGCCTGCTTGGCGTCAATATCGACGATGACCCACGACGCGCTGAGGAGATGATCGAGTCTCTTGGCGTGACGTTCCCGGTCGTCTTCGACAATACGAAGAAAGTCAGCCAACAGTATGACGTGAACGCGATGCCCGTAACGATCCTGCTTGATCGTGAAGGCGTCGTTCGCCATGTCCACTACGGCTACAAACCAGGCTACGAAGACAAGTATCTCGAACAGATTCGCGAATTGCTACGCGAGTAATCGGAAAATGAGCGCCATGAACCGACTAACGATATTTTTTGTTGCTCTGACGTTGTTGATACCGACTGGTATCCACGCGGCAGATGACACCCGCGCATTGGATGCCGATGTACAAGACTTGAAAAAGGAAGTGCTTGCGTTGAATCGCGAGTTGTTCCTGCTCGAGGAAGAGTTGCTGTTCCCGGCAAACTCTCAAGTAGCGATGTTCGTCTCGATGGACATTGGCGACTTTTTCGCGCTCGACTCAGTTCAGGTCAAAATCAACGGCAAAGAAGTTGCGAATTACCTTTACTCAGAGCGCGAAGTGGAGGCTCTGATTCGCGGCGGTGTCCACCGTATCCATATCGATAACCTGAAGGCGGGCGAGCACGAGCTCGTTGCGTTCTTCGTGGGCAAAGGTCCGCAAGGCCGTGACTACCGGCGCGGCGCCGAGTTGCGATTCGAAAAAGGGCTTGGCGCCAAGTATATGGAGCTGAGAATTTCTGATCGGCAGAGCAAGCTGCAGCCAGAATTTTTGATCTCTGAGTGGGAATAGACTGACCATCGTGTTGCGTTTTTTGCTAACAGTTTTTGCGCTCTTGGTGAGCGTACCGAATACGGCGTTCGCGCAGGCGGATGATCCGCTAGTTGTGCGTGATCCGCATTACGGCGAAGTCTTGTTCCATTTTTATAGCGGCGACTATTTTAACGCGTTGGTGAAATTGACCGCGGCCCAGCAGCAAGAACTGCTGATGCATCACGATGACGAAGCGGAACTGCTGCGTGGCGGCCTATTGTTATCGTACGGCCAACATACTGAAGCTGGTGCGGTGTTCGATCGTTTGCTTGCCAGCAACACACGCCCGGAAGTCCGCGATCGCACGTGGTTCTTCATGGCGAAGATTCGCTATCAGAGAGGCTATGTCGATGCGGCGGGCGAAGCGCTTGCCGCGATTGGTGATGAGCTGCCTAAGGAGTTGCAAGCCGAAAAGCGGATGCTGCAGGCGCAGGTCTACATCGATCAGTCGCGCTTCGATGATGCGATCGCGTTATTGGACGGCTGGCGTGGCCCCAAAGGTTGGGCTGACTACGCGCGCTTCAATCTGGGTGTCGCTCTAGTGCGCTCCGGTGAATTTGCTCAAGGTGCGAAATGGCTCGAACGCGTCGGCCGGTTGTCCGACGACCGCGATGAGATGCGCGGCCTGCGTGACAAAGCAAACGTCGCGCTTGGCTACACATGGTTGCAAAATGAGCAACCGGAACGTGCACGACCAATTCTCCAGCGGGTTCGTCTCAATGGCGCATTCTCGAACAAGGCGCTATTGGGCGTCGGTTGGGCGGATTCAGATCGCGGGGATTTTAAAGCGGCGCTCACACCTTGGAATGAATTGGCCAGTCGCGATTTGCTTGATCCAGCCGTGCAGGAATCGTTATTGGCTGTGCCCTATGCGTTGGGAAAACTCAATGCGACGCGCCAGGCCGCAGCACAATATGAGACAGCGATTGTGGCATTTGCGAAAGAGCAACAACGACTGACTGACGCGATCGCGTCGATTGAGACTGGCGAGATGCTGGAGCGTCTGTTGTTCAGCGAAGAGCCAACCACAGAAGCCGGTTGGTATTGGAAGCTCGATGAGATGCCAGACGCGACGGAGAGTCGCTATTTGTATCACTTGATGGCAACCCATGAGTTCCAGGAAGCTCTGAAGAATTATCGTGATGTACTTGAATTGCGCCGTAACCTTGTGGAGTGGCAATCCAAAGTTGTCGTCTTTCGGGACATTCTCGCTACCCGAACGCAAGGTTATGCCGAACGTCTGCCCCGTATAGAGCAAACGCTAGCGGAATCCGATATCGACGAAATTCGTAGCAGGCAAGCGGCAATGCAGGCGCGGTTGTCGCGCATCAAGGCTGACGGTGATGTGATCGCGGTGGCAACCAAACGCGAACAACGATTGTCAGAGGAGTTGGCGGAGTACGAATTAAATCCCGTGTTGAGCATCAACGCGCCGGAAATCGAAGACGTACGCACGCGCCTCAAGCTGATGCGTGGCGTGCTGCAGTGGCAGGCAGAGAAAGACTTCCCGGCGCGCGTCTGGCATCAACAAAAACAGATCGACGACATTACCCGCATTCTCGTCGCCGCGGAGCGTGCACGACTGACCGTAGACGACGCGCGCGTCAACGAGCCAGCGCGATTGCTGGATTTCAACGAGCGCATAGAAGGTTTGACGCCATTGTTGGAGCAAAAGCTCGTCGAGGTCGAGCGCTCACTCCAGCAGCAACGCGACTTCCTGCACGGTCTTGCGATTGATGAGCTGCAGGCTCAGCAGAAACGACTGGACACCTATACGGTGCAAGCGCGTTTCGCGTTAGCCGCCGTGTATGACCGGGCGACGTCGGCAAGCAGCGGCGAATCAGGATCGCAGCCATGAATATGTTGGCAGCGGTCATTCTCACCGGGTGGCTGTGGCCGTTTGGCGGCAACAGCGACGGGGACAAGACGATCAAGTCGCTTGAGCGCACAGAGGTGCAGATTGATCAGGAACAGGCAATTGTTGATTCCAGCGAGCGCGCTCGAGACAACTACCGATTGTTTCTCGAATTGGTTGGCGACGATCCGACGTTAGGTCCGGAGGCAATGCGCAGGCTTGGCGATCTGGAGCTTGAGGCTAGCGAAGCAGCTGAGCTTGGCGAGAACATGCAGGCTGTGATGATGAACAGCTACGACGGCGCGGTTGGGCTCTATGAGCAATTGCTCGAACGCTATCCAAAGTACAAGCGCAATGATCTGGTGCTATACCAGCTGGCGCGCGCCTATGAAAGTAGCGGTGATGTCGAGAATGCATTGCAAACACTCGACAGGCTCGTTGAAGACTATCCTGAAACGGTGCATCTGGCCGAGGCGCAATTCAGACGCGGTGAGATGCTGTTCATCAATCGCCGTTATGAGGAAGCGGAAGTCTCGTATGGTCAATTGGCGTCGGCTGACACGCCAGGTGAATTCTATCTGCAGTCGCTTTACAAGATGGGTTGGTCGCAATTCAAGCAAGCCAAACACGAGGAAAGCCTCGAACCATTTTTCGAATTGCTGAATTTACGGCTTGTTGGGAGCGACCCGCTGGGCGGCTTACAGTTCACCGAGAACACGCGACGCGCGGAACGCGAGCTCGTCGAAGACACGTTGCGGGTGTTGTCGATCAGTTTTTCCTACATGGAAGGGCCGGAGAGCATTAGCGACTATTTCGATGCATCCAGTGAGCCGCAATTCTCACATTTGATCTACCAGAATCTGGGTCAGCTGTATGTCTCCAAAGAGCGCTACGAAGACGCGACCGAAGCCTATCTTGCGTTCGTCTCACGTGCGCCGATGCACCCGCGTTCGCCATACCTGGAAATGCAAGTCATCGACGCCTTTAAATTGGCCGGCTTTCCGACGCGTGTGCTAGCGGCAAAAGAGCAGTTCGTCGAACACTATGGCATGGACACCGCGTATTGGCAGCAAAACGATCCTGCTGAGCTCGTCGATGTCGTCGCGTCGTTGAAGACGAATCTCACTGATCTTGCGCAGTTCTATCATGCGCGTGCGCAAAACCCGGAGAGCCTGCCTGCTAACGCACTCGACGAAGACACCAAAGCGACAATGATTGCTGCGAACGTGCGGGATGATTATGGTGCTGCAGCGCGCTGGTATCGCAAGTATCTCGCGTACTTCCCGGGGCAAACAGATTCGGCCAATACCAATTTCCTGCTCGCAGAGATATTGTATGAAAGCGAAGTGTTCGCGGACGCGACAGACGAGTACGAACGCACAGCCTATGACTACGGTACGCATGAGCGCGCTGCCGAAGCCGGCTATGCGTCGCTACTTGCCTATCAGGCTCACGAACTGACACTCGCGGGAGAGTCAAAAGGTCAATGGCACGAACGCTATCTCGATAGTTCATTGAAATTCGCCGAAACGTTTCCCGCCCACCCACAAGTGGCTGCCGTGTTGACTGCGACTGCCGAAGACTTGTTCTCACAAGGCCGTTTCGAGCTAGCGATTGGCGTTGCCCAAAACGTCACTGCGATGCCGGTAGAGCCAGAGCCTGAACTGACACGCGCCGCGTGGACGGTAGTCGCGCTATCGCATTTTGATTTGAATCAATATGCGGACGCCGAGCTTGCCTATTACCAGTTGCAGGCGAGAACGTCAGCAGATGACATCGACGCGCAAACACAAATCCGGGAACGAATTGCGTCGTCTATCTACAAGCAGGGCGAAGCGTCCCGTGATGCCGGTGATCTCGAAGCTGCAGTAGGTCACTTTCTGCGCGTAGCGTCAGCCGTACCGGATTCGCCGGTTCGCGAGACCGCTCAGTATGACGCTGCCGCTGCTTTGATCAGCATGGGGCAGTGGATGCGGGCGACCCCCGTGCTTGAGCAATTCCGCAGTGATTTCCCTGACAGCGAATTTGCAGACCAGGTATCGCGAAGCCTCGCTGCCGGGTATCTGGAGACGGGTGACACCGTCATGGCGGCAAACGAATTTGAACGTATCGCGGAAGATGCGGCAATGACGGGTGAAGAACGCGAAGAGGCGTTGTGGAAGGCAGCCGAGCTCTATCAGACAGCTAACCAGACGGAGAACGAGCGTGGTGCGTTAGAGCGCATTGTTGTGCGCTATCCAGGTGCGTTTGAGCAAACGCTTGAGGCACGCAACCGCTTGGCAGAAATTGCAATGGCGCAACGCCAACCGGCAGAACGCGAGCGTTGGCTACGCGATATTGTCGCGGTCGATGCAAACGCCGGCGGGCTGCGCAGTGATCGCAGTCGGTTTCTTGCTGCTAATGCAACACTTGAGCTGACCGAGCCGATGCGCGAGTCGTTTACCAATCTAAAACTCACCGCACCGTTAAAGGCGAGCCTTGCCAACAAACGTGCGTTGATGGAGCAGACGCTTGAAGCCTATGGGCGAGCTGCCGAGTACGGCGTCGCTGAGGTCACTACGGCTTCTACATTCCGGATTGCGCAGATGTACCAGGTGTTTAGTCGCGATTTGATGGACAGCGAGCGGCCGGCGGATCTGGACGCCGATGCGCTAGAGCAGTACGACATTTTGCTTGAAGAGCAGGCATTCCCGTTTGAGGAACAAGCGATTGAAGTGTTCGAGGCAAACGCTGCGCGCGCCTCCGAAGGTGTCTACGACGAATGGGTCCAGAGAAGCTTTACAGAGTTAGCAACACTGTTGCCAGGCCGCTATGCAAAATCAGAACGTAGTGAGGAAACCCTTGCGTTACTCAATTAACAAATTCATAGCGACCATAACGGTCGTGCTACTTGCGGGCTGCGCATCAGGTCCAACGACGACATCGCAAGGTGGCGTGCCGGCTGGGGGCAATGCAAAGACGGTGGTCTCTGAGGTGCCGGCTGATGTGCAAGCGCAGTACAACAATGCGCAAACGTTAATTTCAGTCGAAGACTATGATGGCGCGTCGCAAATTCTTGAGCCTTTTGTTCTTCAGAATCCGCAATATCCGGCGGCGGCAACGACACTTGCCATCGCGTGGCGCAAATTAGGTCGTTCGGATGATGCGCTTGCGATGTTGGAGACGATGTTAGTCACTCACGACGCGTTTGCGCCCGGATGGAACGAAGTTGGCATTTTGCACCGAGAGGCAGGTCGTTTCGAGCAAGCAGAGTCCGCTTATATGAAGGCCGTCACAGTAAAGCCGGACTATGCCTTGGCACACTTGAATCTTGGCATTTTGCTGGACTTGTATCTTGCACGCCATCAACAGGCCTTGGAACACTACGAGCGTTATCAGGCGCTGCAGTCAGACGAAGACAAAATGGTGAAGCGTTGGATTGCTGATATCAGTCGACGCATCAAACGCAATACACAAGCGGCGCAGGTTGCGCCGTAACGGCAGAGCGATTCAGATATGTATTACCGATTGATCCTGGTTGCTGTCGCTTTGCTGTTCGCCGCGAATGTATTGGCGCAGCAGACGGATGACATTGAACCGGGTGTGAATACGAGCGCGACGACGGAAGAAGCGCCCGCGGTGGAGGTGACGGCATCGACACCTTCACGTGCTATCGATTCTTTGTCGCTCGATACGTCACAGATTACCGGCAATCAGGAGTTGCCACAGGTGCTCTACATCGTGCCCTGGAAAGCATCCGATTTGGGTGATCTTGTGGGTCGTCCTGTTAACACGCTGCTTGATGAGGTGCTTGCACCTGCCGATCGGGAAGTGTTGAAACGCCAAATCAGTTATTACGAAGACCTTCACGGCGACGACGCCGATGAGGGTTCGAAGTAAACGCAACCACCGGGTTGCATCAAGCACTACACGTAAAATCAGAGGAAACTATCGTGTCTACAATTATTCAGTTCTTTCAGCAGGGCGGTACCTTTATGTACCCGATCCTGTTCGTGTTTGGTCTCGGCATGGCGATTGCCATCGAGCGCTACATATTCTTGACCATGACGGGAACCAGCAACCGCATGATGTGGAAAAAGGTCGTGCCGTATTTGAAGGCCGGCAATTTCCAGCAAGCGGTAGGCATCACCAGTAAGTCCAAATCAGCGATTGGTAAAGTCATGACTTACGGCTTGTATCGTGTGGCATCGGCGCGCCGTCGCGACGACATCGAAAAAGCGATGGAAGAAAGCCTGATGGAAGTGCTGCCGCGTCTTGAAAAGCGTACGCACTATCTTGCGACGTTTGCGAACGTCGCGACGCTGCTCGGCCTGCTCGGCACCATCATCGGTTTGATCCAGGCGTTCACCGCGGTTGCGAACGCAAACCCGGCCGAAAAAGCCGACATGTTGTCTGGATCGATTTCGATCGCGATGAACACAACGGCGTTCGGCTTGATGGTCGCAATCCCGTTATTGCTCGTCCACACCGTTATTCAGACCAAGACCAACCAAATTGTTGACAGTCTCGAGATGGCATCGGTGAAATTCCTGAACGCCGTTACCGAGCGTCAGGGTGAGGCCAAAGGGGCAGCCGCGTGATTAATCGCCGCCGGAGCGCGCGTCGTCAAATTGAGGCGACCGAGCTCAACATCACAGCATTCATGAATCTTATGGTGATTCTGGTGCCTTTCCTACTGATCACAGCCGTGTTCTCACGGTTGGCGATTCTCGAATTGAATGTCCCGGGTGCTTCCTCTGAACCCGCAGACACGCCGATCGAGACGTTGCAGTTGGAAATCACCGTACGCGATACGCGCATTGAAGTGGGTGATAGAAACGGCGGTTTGTTGTCGAGTATCGACAGCATCAATGGTGAGTACGATCTTGAGCGCCTCGGTGACAAATTGCGTGAGGTGAAAATCCTCAATCCGGACAAATTGGATTGCACGTTGTTGCTGGAGGCTGAGGTCGAATACGACACCATTATCCAAGTCATGGACAAGCTTCGCGTATATGTCGAAGTTGGTGATGATGGTCAGCTAGAGCGCTATGAGTTGTTCCCCGATATTTCGATGGGTGATGCAACGCAGAGCGGAGGTGTGTAGACAATGAGTCATTCATCACGCGCCGTTCGCATGGAACGGCGGCATTCACGAAACGGCAAGACACCCGCGTTGAATCTGGTGTCGCTAATGGATATTTTTACCATTCTGGTCTTTTTCCTGCTCGTGAACTCGTCGGACGTAGAGACCCTGCCGAACGCGAAGGACATGGCATTGCCAGAGTCGATCGCCGATCAGAAATCGCGAGAAACCGTCGTAGTGATGATTACGGGCAGCGACATACTGGTACAGGGCGAAATCGTTGCGAACGTGAATACGGTGCTTGAGCAAACAGGCAACGTCATCAAGCCATTGAAGCAAGCACTCGTGGCCCAGAACGATCGCGTATTGCGTAAGACTGCAACGCAGGATCTTGAGCAGCGCGAAGTGACTATCATGGGTGACAAGGGGATTTCGTACCGATTGCTCAAGAAAGTGATGGCAACCTGCACAGATGCCGACTACGGTCGGGTTTCGCTTGCCGTACTGCAAAAGAGTTCTGACAAACTGGCGAGCGCCGGTTCGGTTGCGGGAGGTTAACCCATGGCCGCGACCGCAACCCAGTCTTTCCAGGCTTACTACCGTGA
>JBCBZK010000068.1:0-17529 GCA_039815365.1 Pseudomonadota bacterium
CCACTGCGCCAGCCGCTTGCGCCCAATTGTACCGCACAAACGCGTTGTTCTGTGCCGGCTACACCACAAAACGGCATTTTTTGCGCACCGACGTGATCCAGCGACGCCAAAAGAGTCTCTGTGTTCATGCTGTCGCGGCGGCACCAAAAGCCGTCAACGGACCTGCAATGGCCCGCAAACGCTCGACGCTTGCGCAAAACCGCTCCGCTGCCATATCAATATCCGCAGCGCTCGTATGCCGGCCAAGCGAGAACCTGAGCGACGCCTCTGCTTCGCGATCTGATCGACCAAGCGCCTTTAACACAAACGACGGCTCCGCCAGCATGGAATTGCACGCCGAGCCGGTCGCCAGCGCTATCGGCGCCATACACGCAAATAGCGCATCGCCGGAAATGCCTTGCACGGAGACGTTGATGATTGCTGGCAGGCGATTCGTGGCAGACCCGTTCAGCGTGACGCCGGGAACCGCCAACAGTCGTTCCAGCAACTGCGCTGCTAACGGCGCGATGTGCGCCTGATCAGCCGCCAGTTGCTCAGCGACCTTGCGCGCCGCAGCCCCGAAACCTGCAATCTGATGCGTTGGCAGCGTTCCCGGTCGCAGACCGCCCTGCTGTCCACCACCGAACAGCATCGGTTGTATATTCACACCATGGCGCTGTGCGACGTAGAGCGCTCCGACGCCTTTGGGGCCATAACACTTGTGCGCGGTGACCGACGCCAAATCAACCGGGATAGCGCCGATATCGACGGGCAACTTGCCAAACGCCTGAGCGGCATCAACATGCAACAAGGCGTTATGCGGCGCGACAACAGCCGCAATGTCGGCAATCGGATTGATCGTGCCAAGCTCATTATTCACCCACATCAATGAAACGAGCGTCGTGTCATCCCGCAGCGCGTTAGCAACCTGATCTGCGCTGATACGACCTTCGGCATCTGGCGTCAGCCACGTGACATCAAAACCCTCTGCCTCAAGCTGTGTAAACGCATCCAACACGGCTTTGTGTTCGATCCGGCTGGTGATGAGGTGTTTGCCGCGATCCGCGTAGTAGCGAGCAACACCAAAAATCGCCAGATTGTCAGATTCGGTCGCACCAGACGTCCATACGATGCTCTCTGGCTGAACACCTAAAGCCGTCGCAAGATTCACTGCGCTGTCCACTATGTAGCAGTTTGCTGCCGCGCCGAACTGATGCCCCTGCGATGACGGGTTAGCCTGAGCGTGCGCATCAAGCAAACACTGTTGCATAAATGCCGCTACGTCCGAATCAACGGGCGTGCTCGCTGCGTAGTCCAGATAGACAGGCGCTATGTCGGGTAAACCCAGCATGTCAGGACTTCGAGCGCCATCGGTCAGACTCGAGCGCTGACAACATGCCGCGCAGAATATTGACCTCATTGCGATCCGGTTCTGCGCGCACGAACAAACGCCGTAAACGTCGCATCAAATAACGCGGGTTGTCCGGATTCAAAAAACCACTCTCGAGCGACAGCCGCTCGATGTGCTCATACAGGTGTTCCATCTCACCGGCCGTCGCGGGCGGCGCCTCGGGATCGGGCGTTGCTTTGGCGTTCGCCTGCGTCACGAACAACTCGTAACCGACGACCTGAACAGCCATTGCAAGATTCAGGGAACTGAATTCTGTCGTCGGGATACACACCAGCGCAGAGCACTTGTCCATATCCTGGTTGCACAAGCCGGTTTTCTCAGGCCCGAAGACGATCGCCACACGCCCTGCAGCCGCACGCTGATGCACTTCAGCGGCAGCTTCACGAACATCGAGCTGAGGCCATTGGATGCTGCGCAAGCGAGCGCTCGTGCCGATGACCCAATCGCAATCCGCGACGGCTTCGACGAGCGACGTATGAACCTGCGTGTTATCCAGCACGTCGGTCGCACCAGACGCACGCGCTACCGCCTGGCCACTCGGGAAAATCTTGGGATTCACCAATGCAAGATCGGTCAATGCCATGTTTTTCATCGCGCGCGCCGCAGCCCCGATGTTACCCGGGTGCGTGGTGCCTACCAGGACAATGCGAATACCTTCCAAAATGCGCCCTCAACCAGCAAAGCGCCGACTTCACCTGTCGGCCAACATGCTATTCTACCGCCGCCCGGGTCGACCCGGATACCCGTTTCACGCCTTACAAGTGATAAATAGCATGCACGCACTCGTCAATGTCGCCATCCAGGCCGCCCGTAAGGGTGGAGACTCTCTGCTTCGCTCGCAGCGCAGGCTGCATGAATTGAATATCGAGAGCAAAGGTCGCAATGATTTTGTCAGTGAAGCCGACCGCATCGCAGAAGCGAAGATCATCGAAGAAATTCACAAGAACTACCCTGATCACGCAATCCTTGCTGAAGAGTCCGGCAAGCATGGCAGTAACGATGTGACGTGGATTATCGATCCGCTCGACGGTACGAACAATTTCATCCACAGCTTTCCGGTGTATTGCGTGTCTATAGGCATTATGGAACACGGCCGCATGGCACACGGCGTCATATATGACCCTTTGCGTCAGGAGATTTTTTCGGCATCGAAAGGCGACGGCGCACAATTGGAAGGCCGGCGCATCCGTGTGAGTGGCCGCCGTTTGCTGAAAGACGCACTTATCGGCACTGGCTTCCCGTACCGGACCGGTCAGGAGGCAGGCCTCGATACGTATCTGTCCATGCTCAAGCGTGTCTTGGAAAACACAGCAGGCATCCGGCGTGCAGGCTCGGCAGCACTGGATCTTGCGTATGTCGCGGCAGGACGGCTTGATGGTTTCTGGGAGTTCGGCCTAAAACCCTGGGACGTTGCTGCCGGTTCGCTGATTCTCCGCGAGGCAGGTGGCATCGTCAGCGGCGTCGACGGTAGCGAAGACTATATGGACAGCGGCCACATCATGTGTGGTTCACCGAAGATCTACGCAGCCTTGGCCAGACTATTCAGTAATTACAGCGGCGAGCGCATCAAAGGGTTGCTCCCGCAATAGTTGCAGCAGTCGTTGCCTAGGGTAACTCGTCAATCGCCTCATCTGGCTCGGGTGGCAACAAGTCTTTCGCATTGACGCCCAGTCGTAATGCGACCGCACTGGCGACGTAGATCGAGGAATATGTACCGACGACAATACCGACAATCAGCGCGACCGAGAACGAATGCACGGACTCGCCACCGAACACCAGCAACGCGGCAAGTACCAGCAACGTCGTGATGCCCGTAATGATCGTTCGCGCCAACATCTGATTGATCGAGCGGTCGATGACGCCAATCGGTTCTTCGCCGCGTAGCGATAGAAAATTCTCACGAATCCTGTCAAACACCACGACCGTATCGTTCAACGAGTAACCGACAACGGCGAGCACGGCTGCGATGACTGACGCATCTACCTGAAACTGAAATACCGCGAAAAATCCCACGGTAATAATGACGTCATGCACCAGCGCCGCGACAGCGCCCATCGAGAACCGCCATTGGAAGCGGAACATGATGTAGATGAAGATCATGAGCAACACGAACACCATCGCCAGGCTGCCTGCCTCGGCGACTTCTGCGCCGATTTGCGGATAGACAACAGAAAAGCTGCGCGCCGTGACTTCCGGTTCAATTTGGCGCAGAACAGTGAGGAGCTGCTCACGCACAACGCCGCCCTCCGCCTCTTGCGGTGGAATCCGGACCATGACATCACGCTGCGTGCCAAAGTAGAGCACCTGCGCGTCGTCATAGCCGCTATCGGCCAGTTTTAGGCGAACGTCGTCAACGTCGACCGCTTCGGCGAAGCCCGCTTCAAGCTCAACACCGCCGGTAAATTCGATACCGAAGTTCAAGCCCTTGGCAACAATCGCGACGATCGAGCCGATGATGAGTAATGCGGAAACGATAGCGGCCACGCCGCGCCGTTCCATAAACCGGAAATGAGTCTCGTCAGTAATAAAACGCATGACCGTTATACCGCCAGTTTGTCGACCGAACGGCCGCCATAAATAAGATTAACAACCGCGCGCGTGCCCACGATCGCCGTAAACATGGAAGTTGCGATACCAATCGCCAGCGTTACAGCAAAACCTTTCACGGGTCCGGTGCCAAATACAAACAACACCAGCGCCGCAATAAACGTCGTGACGTTCGCATCGGCAATGGATGAGAAGGCTTTTTCGTAACCAGAGTTGATCGCTGCCTGCACAGAGCTGCCATCACGCAGCTCCTCGCGTATTCGCTCAAAAATAAGCACATTGGCGTCGACCGCCATACCCACCGTTAGAACGATCCCGGCGATACCCGGTAACGTGAGCGAGGCCTGCAGCAGCGACAAGGCGCCAACGATTAAGACAAGGTTCGTCAACAGCGCAAGATCAGCGATGATACCGAAGACACGGTAGTACAACGCCATAAACACCACGACGGCAAGAAAACCGATCTGGATCGCGAGAAAACCACGGTCGATATTGTCCTGACCGCGGCTAGGTCCGATGGTTTGCTGTCCGACGATGTAAACCGGCGCAGCAAGTGCACCCGCCTTCAGGGAGAGCGCAAGATCGCGCGCCTCATTGGCAGTGAGTCCGGTGACGTTAAACTGATTTGAAAACACGCCGCGAATCGTTGCCACGTTGATCACTTCATAGACGTTTCTGGTCGACACGCTGCCGTCCGCGCCATCGACGCGTTCGCTTTCAATGAACAACACCGCCATCGGTTTGTTGACGTTCTGCTGGGTCGTCTTCAGCATGCTGGCGCCGCCGACCGCATCGAGACGAATAATCACGGCCGGTTGCCCTTCAGTGAACCCGCTGCTGGCATCAACAATCTGATCACCCGACGCAATCACATCGCGCTTCAAAACGGCGGTGCCACCGCCACGTCGATCGAACGTCTGCGAACCCACGCCATTGCCGCCTTCATCGACGAGACGAAACTCCAAGGTTGCCGTTGCACCGAGAATGTCGATTGCTCGACTGGGGTCTTGCACGCCGGGCAATTGCACCACAATTCTGTTGACACCATGACGTTGGATAATGGGCTCGGCAACACCCAGCTGATCCACACGATTGCGGAACGTGGTGATGTTTTGCTCCATCGCAAAATTTTGTCGCTCGCGAATTTGTAGTTCGGACATACGTACGCGAAACGATCTGTCGCTGCCGTTAAGCAACACCAGGTCCGGATCAACCGTCTCTACCGCTCGACGCGCATTCGAAAGCTCGCTCGCTTCGCGAACCTCGATCAGAATGCCGCCGTCCGCCAACGTGACGCGGTGAATAATGCCAGCTTCACGTAAGCCCAGCGCAATTTCGCTGACGTAGGAATTCAGCCGATTCTGGATTGCTGCAGCGATGTCGACTTCGTAGAGCAAGTACACACCGCCGCGCAGATCCAACCCGAGGCTCATCGGAGATAACCCTAAGGATCGCAACCATTCCGGTTGCAATGGCGCCAGCGTCTTGGCCGCGATGACGCCGTCCATGTCCAAAGCCGCCAATGCATCAAATGCGGCAGATTGAGCGTCGATATCATCGTAGGTGAAAAACAGCTTGCCATCGCGCACAAACCCCGCGTCGGCGCCCGCATTGCGCTGTTCAAGCGCCGCTGAAATACGCGTCAGATCCGCATCCGTCATAACAACACTGTCATCGCCTACGATTTGTAGCGCAGGCGCACTACCGTAGAAATTAGGCATCGCGGCAAGGACACCGAATACGACGACGGCAAGTACCATTAGGTACTTCCAGAGTGGGAATTGATTCATGTTGTACTCAGGCTGCGTCTACGGTGCCTTTCGGCAATACAGCGGTAATCGTCGCGCGTTGCACTTTGAGCACCACATTGTCCGCAAATTCGACAGTGACAAATTGCTCCGAGGTGTCTTTGATGACGCCTAGCAGGCCGCCCGCCGTCAGCACTTCATCACCCACTTTGACCGCCTCGATCATCGCGCGATGCTGCTTTTGGCGTTTTTGCTGCGGCCGGATCAACAAGAACCAGAAAGCGGCAAACAAAATGATCATTGGGACAAAAAAGCCTAGTGGGCTTTGCTGTGCTGCTGGCGCACCTTGTGCCCAGGCTGTGGAGATCAAAAAATCCATGCTGCATCCTCATCGCGTGGTGCCGTCGGGTGCACACCGTGCTGTCGTCTCGTTTGGTTATTCGGGTCGGTAATTCAGATCGGTTTTTCTATTGTATCTGACCAAAGATTGGGCAGACATCGCGCAATTTCAAGCGCTGGCCAACCAATGCGGCGCGTATTATGCCACAGCCGCGCGGCCACACTCGTCCGAAGCCATGAAATTACGATAAAACACGTCGAAATCGTCGGCAGCAATCGCTGTGCGTATACGCTGCATCAGATTCTGGTAGTAATGCAGGTTGTGCAATGTCAGCAAGTGATGTCCGAGTATCTCATTGCACTTGAACAGGTGGCGCAGGTAGGAACGGCTGTAATTGCTGCATGTATAACAGTCACAGTTCGGGTCTAGCGGACGGGTATCATCCGCGAACCGTGCGTTCTTGATCTTGAGCGTCCCCTCGCTGGTAAACAGATAACCGTTGCGGCCATGGCGTGTGGGCATCACGCAATCGAACATATCGACACCTCTGGCGACGGCTTCGACTATGTCCGAGGGCGTGCCAACGCCCATCAGATAGCGCGGATGGTTGACAGGCATCAACGGCTGCAAAGCATCCAGCACGAGTAATCGCTCGGCCTCGCTCTCGCCCACGGACAAGCCACCAATAGCGAAACCGTCAAAACCAATCGATTCGAGGCCTTGCAAAGATGCGGCTCGCAATTCGGGATACATACCCCCTTGCACAATCGCGAACAGCGCATCACCGCGCTCCGGCTCTTGCGTCTTTAGCGCATCAAACGCCGCACGACTTCTTGCCGCCCAGCGCAGTGACAACTGCATCGAGGTTTCCGCCTGTTGTTCTGTTGCCGGGTGCGGCGTGCACTCGTCGAAAATCATCGTGATGTCTGCGCCGAGGTCATGCTGCACCTGCATCGAGCGTTCAGGCGTCAGCATGATTCTTGCCCCATCTACCGGCGAGGCAAACAAGACACCTTCTTCACTCAATTTGCGCAGCGCCGACAGGCTGAACACCTGGAATCCGCCGGAATCAGTCAAAATCGGACCTTGCCAATTCATAAAGTCGTGCAAATCGCCGTGCGCCCGCACGATGTCCGTGCCCGGTCGCAACATCAGATGAAAGGTGTTGCCCAATATAATCTGCGCGCCGGTAGCGGCGACCTCTTCGGGTCGCATTGCTTTGACGGTTCCGTACGTTCCAACGGGCATAAACGCCGGGGTCTGCACACTCCCGCGTGCAAACTCCAGTTGCCCGCGACGCGCGCCGTCGCTCGTGGCGAGTAAGCTGAATTTCATTGCCGAGCCTCACGATGCAGACACAACATAGCGTCTCCGTAACTGAAGAATCGATAGCGCTGTTCGATGGCATGCGCGTATGCACGCATCACTGCCGCATGTCCGGCAAATGCGCTTACAAGCATCAGCAGAGACGAGCGCGGCAGGTGAAAATTCGTCAGCAAGCCGTCTGCGACTTTGAACTCGAAACCGGGCCGGATAAATAGCTCAGTATCTGCAGAGCCAGGCGAAAGCTGGCCATCGCGCGCGGCGCTTTCCAATGCGCGCAAAGACGTCGTGCCAACACAGACAACCCTGCCACCGCTGGCCTGGGTCGCACGCACAGCGTCACACACAGCTTCGCTCACTGTATAGCGCTCGGCGTGCAGCGTGTCTGTGTCCAGCTGCGCTTGGGTGAGCGGCAAGAATGTGCCACCGGCAACATGCAGTGTCACAAATGCACTCGTTACGCCACGCAACTTGAGCGCTTGCAGAAGTTCGTCGTCAAAGTGCAACCCGGCGGTGGGCGCAGCGACCGCACCTGACTCGCGCGCATACACAGTTTGGTAGCGCTCGCGATCGGTCGGCGTATCCGCGCGATCGATATAGGGCGGCAGAGGCATATGCCCTGCCGCGTCGGTGATAACTTGCACAGGCCGATCGAATGTCACCGCAAAAAACCGACCATCACGAGCGTTGACCGTAGCGTTGCCAGCAACGACACCATCATCGTCATGAATTGCGATACGCGCACCCGGTTTGGGCGCATGGCTTGCGCGAATCTGTACGACCGCCTCTTGCTCGCCGGTGACGCGTTCGAGCATGACCTCGATACGACCACCGGAGGCTTTAGTGCCGAACAGCCGGGCCGGCACGACGCGGGTATCATTGAAGACGAGCAGATCACCAGGATTCAGTAGCTCGGGGAGCCGCTGCATCTGAGCATCTTCAGCACCGCTAGCGCCCAGTACGAGCAGGCGGCTGGCTGAGCGCTGCTCGGTCGGCGCGCGTGCTATCAACGCATCAGGAAGTTCAAAATCAAGATCGTCCGGAATCATCCGGACGATGCTATCAGAGGCTGCTACTCAGGTAACGTGATGTCGAGTGTGCGTTTTTTGCGTTTGCGCATAATCTCGACGTTCATTTGCTCTCCCGGCTCGTACGAGCTCAATATCCGCATCGCGTGCCCGACCGATTCGGGGGCCCGGTCGCCGATCATGCGAATGACGTCGCCATCCTCAAAACCCAGCGCTTCGTCCTCGGGCGCTCTGACGACGAGTAAACCCTCATCCGCGCCAAAGTAAGCGCCTAGCGACGGCGACAATTCAACTAACTCCATATCTGCCCAACGTCTGCCCGCACCGAAAACAAAACTCTGCCCGCTGCCATTGAAGAAACGCTTTAGGTTGGTCACTCCCGGCGCCTGCGGCGCCATAGGCGCGTCGAACAAATGTCGCTCAATCGACACCACGTTGTTCTCACCCGGCGTACTGAACACAAAACCATTTGCCCCTGGCACCAACCCGCGAGCGCTGCGCGCCGATAGCGCTACCTGCTTCGTCAGACGTTTTCCGTCACGCAGCAATTCAACGGCGACGACATCGCCTGGTTTTCTGTCCTCGAGCGCGCCCGAGATCAACCCTATCGGTACACCATCGCTATCGCCCAGCAACGAAACACCGTCGACACTGATCAGTCGATCACCTGCCTGCAAACCGGCTTTCTCAGCGCCACTGTCTTCCCCGACGCCGACAATGGCGACCCCTTGTTTTGCATCGTCATCGTTCATGACCTCGCGGCCGTTCACGCGTTTGGAGACGCGTGATGAGCTCAGCGTCACACCCAACATCGGCGTGTCATCAGAGGCCAACTCGTTACTGTCGAAAACGAACACTTGATTATTGATCGAACGCGCCTCGTTCATTGACTGGGACAACTGCGCTACTTCGCGCGCGGCCTCAGCCAATTTGCGCTCCGCTTCCTCTAGTGCTCGCTGCTTCTCCAGAACTTCCGGCGCGGCAGGTGGTGCCGGCACCGATGTGGCCGCATCCTGCTGGGCAATGGCTGTTGACGCAATCATTGCCAACGCGATCATTACAATAATTTTTCTCACGACTCTACTCTCCAAACAATCCGGGATGCACTACAACCACACGGTGGATGTATCGCCCTGTTTCAAACTGACTAACGTATTCATGACGCCGACGCGCTCTCGCCACAATTGCTGTTGTGCACTGCTGCTGATCTCGCTCGTCGAATTCTCGATGACGTTGTTGATGCGCGCCAAGCGATCCTCTAACGACACAATCGCGCTGGCTTGACTGACGCTGCGCACGCGTCCCTCGCTAGGCAGTTGAGACAACATCTGTTCGAGCACGGCGGTTTGCGCAACGTAGGTAGGCAAGTCGATGACGTCGCTCCTGTCATTTGTCGGTAATTCCGGCGTCTCAGCGACCGCATCGTCGACTGTTATCGATGCCGGAACTGCTACAAAACGCGCTGCAAGGACGCCGACCAAAACACTCGCGGCAATCGCGGCTAGCAGCCAATGGCGGCGTGAGCGCGCAGGTTCAATGTGCGATGTCGCCGATTTCGTCCAGCGTGCGATACGCACCTCGTCGGGCACAATGTCCGGCAACTCGCGCAGCGCTTTCGCTACATCGCTATGCAACGTTTCCGGGGTTTGTGTGTCATGGCTCATGACGCCGTCTCCAATAACATGCCGGCAGCGCCGGACGTCTCCATATTCGCATGCGGCTTTTGCGCCGTCTTTGCTGGTGCCGTTTCATCATCGCCAAGGATCAGCCTGAGGCGCGCATGGGCGCGCGACAGACAGGACTTTGAGAAACTGACACTGCGGCCTGTCAATGCGGCAATTTCCAAGTGGGTGTAACCTTCGACATCGTGCAGCCAGACCACGCTGCGCGATGTTGCTGGCAACTGTGCCAGCGCGCGCTCAAGATCCTGACCCAAACCGACAGCGCTGTCGGTACTCGGCTGAAGCGCGGCCATTTCCGGCTGATCGTCGAGCGCTGTTGACTTGCGTTGCCAGGCAGCACGCTGATGCATCAAGCAACGACTTACCGCGATTCTGCGTACCCAAGTAGCAAGCGACGCATCGCCGCGAAAATCCGGCAGGCTATGCAACATCTGCTCGAACGTTTCTTGCGCAATATCATCGGCGGCAGCGTGGCATTGCAGCAGTCGGCAGGCCAGCGTATAGACAGGTGTCGCAAACACCCGGCACAGCGTTGCTATGGCCGCCGGGTCGCGTCGCTGCGCCAGGGCCACAGTACGCTCAGGTATGTCGATGCCAGAAAATCCGCTCATGCCCTTTTAGATGCGACAAAGTCTAAAAGGGTCGCATGTCAGGCAATTAATTTTCGAGGAATTGATCAAGCGGGGTTTCTAATCCGGCAGAATTCGCTAAACTTACGCCTCCCAAGCGCCGCACGTTGCCAGAGTGGTGGAATTGGTAGACACGAGGGATTCAAAATCCCTTGCTAGCAATAGCGTGTCGGTTCGAGTCCGACCTCTGGTACCACATCACGTGCGTCGCACTATCGCCGCGGCGTAAGACAGATGTCTTGGCGGCGCGTCGAGCTAGCGTATAAGGATTCCTCGTATGAATTTCTGCTCTAACTGCGGCGGCGCAGTCAGCCGGGCCGTGCCCGAAGGCGACACGCACGAACGCTGGGTATGCACGCAATGCGGAATGATCCATTACCAAAACCCGAAAATCGTCGTTGGTTGTGTGCCCGAACGAGACGGAAAGATCCTTCTGTGCAAGCGCGCTATCGAGCCTAGAGTTGGCTACTGGACGGTGCCGGCAGGATTCATGGAACTCAAGGAAACGATGGCCGAGGGTGCCGCCCGTGAGACGATGGAAGAAGCTTGCGCCGAGGTAGAGGTCGGCGAGCTTTTCGCGTCGGTGGACGTTCCGCATGCCGGTCAGGTGCATGTCTTTTTCTCAGCCAAGTTAGTTTCCGACTTCGCGCCAGGGCCAGAGAGCCTGGATTGCGCAATGTATGACCCTAAGGACATCCCGTGGGACGACATTGCGTTCCCCAGCGGCGTGTTCGCTTTGAAAGCATGGATTGAAGCCAGAGGCGACTTTCCCGGACCCCGCCAACATACCGCCGAGCGGCGCATCTACTGATGAAATCACTGAGCGTTCGCGCTACCCTATGCGCGCATAATCAGTTAGGAATCGCAATAAGATGACGTTCGTAGTCACTCAATCCTGTATTAAATGTAAGTACACAGACTGTGTAGAAGTATGCCCGGTCGACTGTTTCCACGAAGGCCCGAATTTTCTGGTCATCGATCCCGATGAGTGTATTGATTGCACCTTGTGCGAACCGGAATGCCCGGTCGAAGCGATTTACTCCGAAGACGAGTTGCCCTCAGATCAAGAACATTTTCTGGAGCTCAATGCTGAGCTTGCGGCCGGTTGGCCCGTCATCACCGAGGCAAAAGAGCCACCGGAAGATGCCGATGACTGGAAAGAAGAAACCGACAAAGAACAACACTTAGAGCGCTAGAAGGCGCTCAATCAGAACAGCGCACCACCCTGCTGTGATGGCGTGCCATCGCGTGCTCGCAATTCCTGCGGCAACGATCGCCTTGCTAGCGAGACGCGGCAGGTTGCGCGAGATTCAACTGCACGGCCAGATCTGCCGCCGGCACATAACCACTGAACAGCGTCCCATCTTCGGTCACAATCGCTGGCGTGCCACCAAGACCAACCTTTAGCCCGACCTGAAAATGCTTGCCAATCATGCTGGCATCGCAATTTGCTTTCGGCAGCGACTCGCTGTTTTTCGCTTTGGTCAAAGCCGCGGTACGATCGTCCGCACACCATACTTCCTCTGCTTTCTCCCAGGATCGTGTGTTCGGACCACTGCGCGGATACATGACGTAGCGCACCGCGATGCCGGCATCGTTGTAAGCCTGAATTTCCTGGTGAAGCTTGCGACAGAACGTGCAGTCGATGTCAGTGAACACAGTCACAGTGTGCAGCGTCTTCGCGGGCGCGAACAGAATACCGTCATCAGCGCCGAGTGCCGACATGGCCTCCAGACGACCCGTTGAAACACTTGCCTCGGTGAGATTGGTGTCGTTCTCTAGATCAAGAATCTCACCCTGTACTAAAAAACGGCCGTCTTCGGAAACGTAAGCAACCAATACGCCTTGCTGAATCTCCAGCAAACCGGGGATCGCTGAACGATTGACGCTTTCGGGTTTGATACGAGGAAATTTCTCCGCAATCGTTTGTCGAACGCTGTCGAGTTGTTCGTCGGTAACGTCAGCTAGCGACGCCATGCTCAGCGTTAACGCCAGCACTGCAACCATTGCGCGCGAAAAATGGTGAAACATAAATGTCTTCTCCGGAGAAAGTAGTATTCAGACCGCCATGATCCCATGACGCCGCGGTATCGAACAACCGCCTGAGCCGCTCGAATCGCCGAGCCTGTCAGTGTAGACCCGGAAAAGGGCCTTTTTGTTTCACCGCAAACGCGATTACGTATCAGCCGCGTGGATGATGGCGCTCGTGGAGCTCTTTCATGCGCTCGCGTGCAACATGGGTATAGATTTGCGTCGTCGACAAATCACTATGGCCCAACAGCATCTGCACCACACGCAAGTCTGCGCCATGGTTTAACAGGTGCGTCGCGAACGCGTGGCGTAGCGAATGAGGCGATAAACCGTCAGAGATGTTCGCCTTCGATGCATAGCGTTTGATGATGTGCCAGAACGCCTGACGCGTCATACGATCTCCGCGTCGGGTCGGGAAGAGGTATTCAGTTTGACGCTCGAGTAGGATTTCAAGGCGCGGGCCTTCAATAAAATCCCGTAACCAGCGCTGTGACTCTTCACCCAGAGGGATCAAACGCTCACGATCGCCTTTGCCAACGATGCGCAAAACGCCCTGGTTCAAATTAACCTGCGATTGCTTCAGACTAATCAATTCGGTGACGCGCAAGCCAGTTGCATACAGCAACTCGAGCATCGCGCGGTCGCGGTGACCTAACGGCTCGTTGACGTTCGGTGCTGCCAGCAGCGCCTCGACTTCTTCTTCGGTCAGCGTCTTCGGCAATGAGCGGCCAATACGCGGCATCGCGATGTCTACGGTAGGATCGTCTTCGCGAAGATTTTCTCGACACAGATATCGATAGAAGCGGCGAAAACTGGACAGCTGACGTGCTGTTGAGCGCGGCTTCGCGCCTTCCTCAACCCGCCAGGCAATGAAGCCCAGCAACTCAGCCTTCGACGCTTCGGCGATATCGACCTTCTTGGCCGTCAGCCAGCGTGCCAGCGACATCAGATCCGCCCGATAGGCGCCAAGCGTATTCTTTGACAGTCCACGCTCCATCCAGATGGCGTCGAGGAACTTGTCGATGATTACCTCAGCACTTTCGAGCGCTTCCACACTGTGCGTCTTGTCGTTTATTGCCATTAAAGCCATCTGTATACTGCGTCGTGCCGTTGAAGGCAGCTGCCCTTCACGGCCACAACGTCTGTGCAGCCACTCTTAAAAAGTAAATTCGAACGAGCGGTCTCTATGGATGACCCCTCAGCGATGGCGAGTATTTCACCAGCCGTAGAATAGTTGCCGTGATGACGGTCACAGAACCCTACAATCGTTAACATAAAGTGATCTGGATCACATAAATGACTGGCGTGAATGGCATATTATGGTAAGACAAGATTCGCGGCGATCAGTGCTTCGCGCAACCGCTGATGCGGGTTTCGGCCTTTGGTTCGTGCTGGTGTTCACAATACTGACGCTTCTGTGTGTCATGTGTATTGCGATTTTGCCTGGCTTGCACCGCCGCCAACGCGTGGTTGCCAAGTTTGCGCGCGGCGTCTTCCTGTTCACGGGCAGCTCGCCCGCCTGCACTGGCATGGATATTCTGCCAGACGGTCCAGTCATCGTCGTGGCGAACCACGCAAGCTACCTGGACGGGATCCTGATGACCGCGGTTTTGCCACCGCGCTTTAGTTTCGTGATCAAATCGGAAATGTCACGAGTCCCTTTGGCTGGTTTTCTATTACGTCGTATCGACTCATTTTTCGTCGATCGAGGCACCAAATCGGCGCGCAGTACCGGCCAGGCACGCCAGATCATCACCGCGGCGCGCGACGGCCGAGCACTGGGTTTCTTCCCGGAAGGTACGTTTCGTCACGAGGCCGGTCTGCTGAAGTTCTACAACGGTGCGTTTTCGGCAGCGCTAGCGGGCAATATGCCAATCGTGCCGTGCGCGATCACCGGCACCCGGGCAATGCTTGCGGCAGACCACCGGTTGCCCCGCTGGGGCCGACTGTCTGTGACACTGCTGCCACTCATCGAAGTAGACAAACGTGACCCCGATCAGACCGTTGCGGTGTTACGCGACCAAGCGCGCAACGCCATTTTGGCGCATTGTGGCGAACACGATGCAAGCGACGTAACACTGCCAAAACCAGGCTCGCCGGCACCATCATCAGCCTGACAGCACCCACGATTGCGCCTGATCGAGCGGCTACAGCGAGAACTCCATGCGCATTATGGCTTTGCGTGATGTCGCAACACCGTTCACACGTTGCGCTTTGAATTTCCACCGGTAAATCGCTCTCAGTGCTTCTCGGTCAAACACTCTGGCTGGATGGGAATCAATGACGCTGGTCGTCGTCACGGATCCGTCCGCTGCCACGGTCAGCGCAAGATCAACCCAACCTTCCGTGCCATCCAGAGAGGCGCGTCTTGGGTACTCGGGAGAGATCCGAACGACGGCGACTAATTCTTGGTTTGCAGGTCCCGGCTCACCAGTACGAGGCAACCACGGACCAATGCCAACGCCATCCGCGGCGATACGAGGCATTTGTATATCTGGGAGCTGGCGTACCGGCTCGGAAGGGTTTGCTGTGGGCAACTGTGGCGGTGGCGGCGGTGTTTCTGGTGGCTCAGGCGGCTGGGGTTTGGTGCGGACCTTCGTATTGACAAGGTCCTCCTGCGGAACCCGAACATACGTCGTATCAAAGCGCTCTGCGTCGCTAACGATGCGCTCCGGCGAGCCAGCAATAAGACCGTCCATCAAGAAAAACAAAAGGATAGCGACGCAAACACCGCCACTCAGTGCAAAGGGATAACGCATGAGACTCACCTCTTCGACGCTGCATCAAGCAGCAGATGAGGTCGAGTATGCCTCCATTTACCTTTTAGTTCTAGGTAAATTGACTGGTAAGTAGCTTCTCGCCGTTATGGCGAGCTTAACGACTCGCCAACACGTTAACCTTCAGGCGGTCATTCACAAACGCAATCCAAGCGCGAGCGTTGCGCTTTTCATCTACGGTGCCCACGGACTCCGCTGACCGGAATGCCGCCAACGCTTTTTCCAGCTGGTCCAGCTCGGAATACGCTGTGCCGATCAGAAGGTAGGCTTCACCGGGCTTTTCGTAATCCCGCTCGAGTGCTTTCTCGGCTGTGGCTACGACATTCTGCCAGTCACCTTGCTCGTTATAAATTTTTGCTTGATCAATCGAATATGAAGGTTTGTTCGTGCGATCTCCAAGCTCAGTCATGACGGCAAGTGCCCGCGGGTATTCCTGCGAGCCGGCCCACGCGGATTGCAGTAGCTCAAGATGTTCGATTGAGCGCTCAACCAAGCCTGCTTTGAGCTGTTCATCCAGAATGACGCCCGCTGTGTACGGGATATCGAGGAACATGTTGAGTTTCACCAGCGCCAGTACTTTGTCTTCGGTGTCCAGCAAGCCCTTGTGGTAGGCCACCATCATGACTGATAGCGCGTCGCGGTCCTGATTCAACTGCATATGCGCGCCGGACAGTGTCTCCCAGTACGTTTGCTTGTCCGGCCAATACTGAATCATCTTGCGCAATAACGGCACGGCCGTCGCAATCTGATCTTCCTCGAAATACACGGCGAGCTCGAGCTGATGCCAGCTCTCTTGCGGTTTCTTCGACTTCTGATTCGCCTTTTTGACGTAGGGCAACGCGTTGTTGTATTCCTCGAGCTGCGCAAAGCTGGACGCAATCAGGATGTAAGCCTCAGGTTTCGGGTCTGCCTCGTACTCGAACCACTCCCGGACTGTCGTGATGGCTTTGCGGTATTTCTCTTGGGATGCGTATAGGCTGGCTAACGAGTACAACATGCCTTGCTGTGCCTCGGGCGCCAGCGCGTTCTGTGCGAGCGATTTCTCAAAGTAGCTGATCGCCTGATCGACCTTGCTCGCGTTCGCGTGAATGAACCCAATGGTTTGGAACAGCAGCGCTTTTTCGTACGCATTCGTGCGGCCGTTTTTCTCAAGTATTGTCGCCTTGCTCAAGGCTTCTGTATCGTCGACACCCATCAGCTCGTGAATCGCGGAGATACGCTTGTAAAACGGCTCAGACATGGTCTGATTCGCTGTTTCGCGCTCTTTAATCTCACGGTTATCGTTGAGTTCTTCTTGGGCTAACGCCGCTGTTTGCAACGCAAATACGGCGATAAGAACGGCTGCTACTCTTTTCATGACAACTCCGGCGCCTGGGCGCACAGGTTACAGATTGAATTCCAAACGGGTGATCGCCTTACGCGATACCGCCTGACCATCAACCACACGCGGCTTGAACTTCCATTTGAACACCGCACGTCGGGTGGCTCGGTCGAACACACGCCGTGGATTCGAATCGAGAACCGTCACTGACGACACAGTGCCATCGGGTTCAATCTGGATCTCAACTTTGACCCATCCTTCCGTGCCGTCAAGCTGGGCTTCCCGCGGGTATTGCGGCTCAATACGAACGATTGGAATGACGTCGCCATCTTCCCCGGGATTGCCGGGGTTAAAGCCGCCGAGGTACGGTCCGTCACCGGTTGAGATCGCCACATTGATGTTAGGCGTCTTGATGTCCGGCATATCGGGTGGCGGCTTGTCGTTGTTCTGGAGCGTGAGCTTCGGCGGCGGTGGCGGCTCTTTAGGCTCTTCCGGCGGTGGTGGCTTGCGCCGCTCTTTGATGTTCTCAATATCATCCGCCTTAACGCGGACGTAATCGAGATTCAGGTTTTTGTCGCCGTCTTTATCGATATTCGGCACACCGGCAATTAAGTGACGGCTTGAGCCTCGGCAAGCGTCCGCGAACATCGAGCTGCGCGCCCTTGTCGGTTTTTCCGGCCCACGCCCGGGGCCCGGGGGGGCTCCCCGTTCAG
>JBCBZK010000051.1:0-22169 GCA_039815365.1 Pseudomonadota bacterium
AACATAGTCCTTTGATGCGAAAAGACCCAGCGTTATGTCGTTGAACGGAACGACAACATTGTCCGGATCTGATGGTCTCTTACCAACACGAAAAGCGATATCTGCTTCACCTTGTTCAAGCCGCGCCAGCGCCGGGCCGGTTTTCAGTCGAATAGAAACGTGTGGATTTTGGTCAGCATACAATCTCAATGCGGGCAGGATATCTGGTACGAGAATTTCGATAATTGAAATTGTCAATGTGCCGCTCAGATCTCCCGAGCCTACTTTTGCGCTTCTTCGAAGCTCTGAAAATGTCGCTTCGGTCTCGTCCGCGATCCTCAGCAATGTGCGCCCAAGCTCTGTCGGCGTGTAGCCTTTTGCAGAGCGAAGAAACAGTTTCGCCCCAAGCTCAGTTTCCAGAACTTCAATATGACGATTAACGGTTGCACGATGAATGTCCAATTCTTGGGCGGCGGCGCTCACAGTGCCAGTGCGCGCCACGCAAGCCGCGGTTCTTATTTCGTTCCAGTTGTTCATGAGACCGCTCGAGGAAACCGCAGATTATACTGCCCACCATTGAGCGATTCGCGCGCATGGCATGCTGATTTTTGCGTCATGACTCTCCTTGTTTGGGTTGTTAATGTTCGCAGTAAATCGCTCGACGTCTTGCGGTGACACTCGCACGTGTGTTTCACGCGGTCTAACCTGTGCACCGTACGCTCTATGAGGTGCTACGCCATCAACCATCGCTCTGTCGCTTTTCTCATCGTTTTTTTCTGCTTTCTCTGGTTGCCGCTAGGGCAGCATACCTTTTTAGTGCCTCATTGGATGAAGGTTGGGACGCTGTTAGCGTCGGTAGTGCTGTTCATGCAGGCAAGCGAATCACCGCAAGATTCTTCAATATTCCCATTGAGACAATATTGCGTCTGGATGTTCGCCTTGTACGTCGGGCATCAGTTCGAAGAGCACTGGATCGACTTGCTGGGCAATCAATACGCGTTCTATACATCTTTCAACACGATGATCGCGAACGTGCTCGGTGAGGTGCCAGCAGAATTTGAAGTGCTAACGCCGCTTTCGATCTTCGTTATCAACACGTCGTTAGTATGGCTGGTTGGGTTCCTTGCCATTTACAGGAGTGAGCACGCAATCTTCCCGTCGCTAGCGATGAACGCGATTATCCTCGTGAATGCAGTAACGCATGTCGTTGCCGCGATCGCGAGTCAGAGCTACAACCCGGGCTTGCTAACAGCAGTGTTGTTGTTCCTACCGTTCTCGATAGTGTTCTATATAAGAGTACGTTTTTTGCGTCTCGCCTCGCGCCTGCAGGTTGCACTGAGCCTGGTGTGGGCTATCCTGGGTCATGTCATCATGATCAGCGGCATGCTTGCCGCTAACGTCGTAAACATCATATCGGAGACGACCTACTTCGTTTTTCTGGTGGGCTGGTCTGTCGTGCCTGTACTCGTTTTCACGCGCGCCAATCACCGCGAGATAACCTGATCGGTCTGTAATTACTCGTTCAACCGCACGAGCTCGACGCGCCGGTTTTGCTGGCGACCCTCCGGCGTACCGTTTTCGGCGACCGGTTTCTCCGCGCCGAATCCATCGGCTTCTAACTGATTCGCAGGTATGTCATAGGCATCCATCAAGTATTCGCGTACAGCTTCAGCTCTCGCTTTGCTCAGCGTCTTGTTCGTAGTCGCACTGCCAGTATTGTCAGTGTGTCCCTCGATACGTAAACGCAAATCTGTGTAGCGTTTCATGGTGCGCGCAATCTCTTTTAGCGTTGGCGTAGATTCTGGGCGAATTCTCGCGCTGCCCGTTGCAAACAGGATGCCCTGTGTTGCGAAACGGCCGTCTGCCATCAGGCGATCGTAGAGGATCTCGCGACCGCCAGACGCGATTCGTACGTTGTCGATATACACTGGCTCTTCCTGGCTGACTTCACCAATGACGTACACATGAATCTGATTGCTGCGCTCAAGCGATGCGTTCGGTACGTTGACGACTCGCGTCTCGTCCAGATACATCTTGGCGTAACTGCCGTCGGCCATGATCCGGATCGGCGTGAGTTGCGATTTCGTTTTCGCTTGCCTATCATGGCTGACACCGCCGCTACCGCCGCGGATACCGGTTTGGAAGTTATCAGAAACGGTGAAGTAAGCGCTGCTGTAGTTTTTGGCCCGTCCGTGAAAACACGTGAACGGCTCGCTCGGATCGTCGAGTGTACCCGTTGCCAGGCACAGGCTGTCCCAGTAGTTCGGGGCGTACATGTCGAACTCGATCGTGAATCGTTCCGGGAGCGTCTCTGGCAGATCGATAGTGAATCCCGAGTCGCTGGTAATCCGGAGAAGTTGCCCGCCTTGCCACTCGGCCGTTTCCATATTGCCGCTAACGAAACCGATACGACGCGGCACATCTCCAACGAATTCGTTGTCGAAATCCTCAATGAACAAAGGACGATCGCCGGGTACGAAGTCATAGTTCGCCCAAACGCTGTCTTCACCCGGGCGCGCTGGCTCTGCTCTTTCTGCATTTCGCTTGTCAGCATCAGCGACAACCTCAGCCTGTTCTTGTTCAGGCAGCGCATCACCATTCTCATCGGTAACAACGATGTCACGTCCGTCTTGGCGGGCACGTTCAATGCAGTCCAAATCGGTAACGGCGCAGATGACCGCGTCGATAGCATCGGTCGTTAACTCATCGGCACGCTTTTCTGTTTCTCGATCAATCGCACGTTCGACACCGCGCTTGGTGGCATCTTTGAGACGATCGAGGAGTTGTGCTTTTGCTGTTGTGGGCGACATCGCGACGAGTACCATCGCGATAAGCCAGCAAATGGCGTGTCTTTTCACCGTATTCTCCTTTTCGAACCGGCCGGTACATAGGCAGCGATAGGCCGATGCGGGCTTTCTAATTATGTGCATAGCGTATCAAGCGAACGCTAAAACCAGATGACAAAGGATTTTCATCTAGCGATGTACTGTCTTATCAACCGTTGTTATCCCACGTGAGCCTCGCACGCTACCGATCATCTGACACCCGTTAAGCGATCGGAATCCGACCTTTTCGGGCCGCTTTCCCATGCGAATGCACAACCCAAACCACAAAAACCAAGAGCGTCGCTGGCTAAAGTTTCCGCGCGGCTCACCGACATTAAAATAATGAACCGCACAAAATTCGGTGCCTGACTTCCATGCAGCGCGCGCCGGTCAATATTCTTCACGCTGTGGATACGTATCTTGCCGTCTTTGCAAGGTTAGTGGCGCTCGCCTTGCTCATCGTATCGCTGCCTGCGGAAGCCATTGATCTTAGTCGCAAACCAAGCCAGTTGACCGAGCGACACTGGACGAAAGCGAACGGTTTACCGGCTGAGTTTATCTGGGGTCTCTACCAGTCCGAGGCAGGCTATCTTTGGCTCGCGACTGATGCCGGCGTAGCCCGCTTCGATGGTCTGAAATTCGAGACCTTCAGCACGGCGACGCACGACGCTTTTTTATCCAACGACATCCGCGAGGTCACCGGAGGGCCGGTGGGCACGATCTGGGCTGCCAGTGTTGGCGGTGGCTTGTTGCGGATCCGCGGACGAGAGGTCACGCGCTTCGACCGTGAAACCGGGCTCGTGAGTGATGCGGTGTACTCCGTACTCGTCGCCAAAAACGGTGATACCTGGGTTGGCACCGCAAGCGGTGGCTGCGTGTTGCGAGAGACTGCAACTCAGTGCTGGTCCGAAGACGATGGCATGACGCCCGGTCGGATCGTTCGACTGGCAGAAGATCAACACGGGCATATCTGGTTCGCAAGCGCGACCAGTGGCGTCAGTGTTTTCGATGGCGAACAAATGCGTATGTTTGGCGCGGCCGATGGTATGCGTGCGGGCGGCGTAACGGTTATCGTGGCTGACCCTGAATTGAACATGTTGGTCGCTACATTGGACGGCGCGTACTATCGCGCCGACATCGATGGACTGCAGCGTATCGATAACGTAGGCATACCTGCTGACGCGAAACCGTTCAACGGTTTGCGAGACCGCGACGGAAATATCCTGATTTCGATGCTCGGCAGTATCTGGCAATTCAGGCCTGACGCGCGTCGCCTGGACAGCACCGCGGGCGATATCGGTTACGTTACCGATTTATTGGAAGATGCGGATGGTCAGGTTTGGGCGTCTGCGTCTACCGGGCTCTATCAGTTCCGTGCAGGACTGTTCACGCCGCTTGGTGCGCCTGAAGGTGTATCGGATCAGACATTCGTTGTCGCCAATGGCGGCGACGGCAGCGTCTGGACAGGGACCGAGGCGGCTGGTCTGTTCCATGTCTACCCTGACGGTCGCGCTCGACAATTGACTACGGCTGACGGCTTGCCACACAACGGTGTGTCATCCGTGATGGTTGATCCCGATGGTGCTGTTTGGGCCGGCACCTACGGTGGCGGTCTGGTAGTGATACGCGACAACGAAATCGTTCGCGCGATTAACTCGGAACATGGGTTGATTGGTGCACAGGTCGGCGCGATTTTCCGGGATCGCGATGGCACCGTATGGGTTGGCACTAACGCCGGTCTCAATCGACTAAGCGATGACGGAGTCACCGCGACGCTGACCGTCGAAGATGGTTTGCTCGCTGATCTTGTCCGTGACATTCGGCAAGACGCTGAAGGACGACTGTTACTGTCCGGGGATAACGGTTTGACCATCGTGTCGCCGGATTCGCTGGAAGTGATCGGTGGCATAGACGGCTCGCAAGGGCTATCGAACTACGCCATTTCGACGACGTACGTCGATGCCAGTGGCGTCATTTGGATCGGCGGTCGCAGCAGTGGTCTTTTGCGACTGGACGGCGATGCACTCTTTCAGTTCAACGCATCGCACAACGTCACGCTCACGTCTGTTATGACGATCGTCGAAGATGATCAAGGTTTTTTCTGGCTCGGCGGTCGCGATGGTATTGCTCGTATCCCACGCGCCGAGTTAGATGCCGTCGCGCTGGGCAAACGTGATCGCGTCTCGGCGTCTTCTTACTCCGTGAACGATGGTTTGCGTGCAACGCGCGTCTCCGGCGGCTACCAAGCCGCCGCCACACGCAACGATGATGGCACGCTGTGGTTTGCGACGACGAAAGGCCTGGTGTTCGTTGATCCGAAAAACGTCAGCGACACAGCTTCGCCAGCGGCCATTGATATCGAAGCGGTGCGCGCGGACGGAGCGGCTATCAGTATGTCTGCTGACAGCAGCTATCGGATACCCGCAGGCACCCAGACCGTTCAAATTGACTACACTGTGCCGAGCATTAACGCGTCTGATTCGCTGCGTTTTCATTATCGGATCGGAAATAACCGTTGGCAGTCGGCGGAAGATCGCCGCACTGCGTTCTTCACAACGCTACCACCGCGCAACAATAAATTCGAGGTCGCGGTCCGTTACGCAGGGCAGCCGTATCTTGGCGACCGCGGGCAAAAAATCGCTATTGATTTGTTTGTTGAACCGCTGTGGTACCAGACCCGTATCGCTATCGTGCTGACGATCATTGCGACGATGTTGCTGATTTGGGGAGGTTATCATTTTTCGCTTCGCTACTACCGGCTCCGGCACCGACATCTAGAGGCGCTTGTCGATCAGCGCACGGCCGCTTTGCAGAATGCGCTGAGCGAGGTGAGAGCGATGTCACGCATCGATATATTGACGGGTGTGGCGAACCGTCGATCGTTTGAGGAGCGGATGCGTGAAGAGTGGTCGCGCGCGATTCGCAAGCACTTGCCGGTGACCATGATGATGATCGATATTGATCACTTCAAGCAGTTCAACGATTCTGCAGGGCATCAGGAAGGCGATCATTGTTTGACTGCCGTAGCGCAAGCATTAAAGAACAGCGTTCGTGACGAGGACTTCGTCGCGCGTTACGGTGGCGAAGAGTTTGCCGTGTTGTTGTCCGGTACCGATGTCGAGCAGATGTGCCGCATTGGAAAACGCTTGCAGGAGGGCGTGCGTGCGTTGGACTTGCATCACCCCGGACTGCCGGATGGCGGCACCGTGACCGTCAGCGCTGGGTTCGCGAGTGCGCATCCGGACGACGGTGATGACGCCGAGGAACTCATACGGCGCGCCGATGCTGCACTGTATCGAGCGAAAGAGCAGGGGCGTGATCGCGTCGTCGTGGACCAGTTGGATGGCACCGATAGCCTGACGATTACTGGCGCGATTCGTCTTGAGGCCGGTTAGCAGACAACGAAAAAGGGCTACCCTTCGGCAGCCCTTCATCGTTCTCTCATCGCTACGTTGCACGGCCGATAGCGGCCAGTCCAACGGCCCTGCGACTAGTCGTCTTTCTTGGCTTCCTGCACTTCGGTTTCCCAGTTCTTGGTGAAGAACGCGATAGCGAGTAGCACGACACCGATACTGAGGCTGACCTTGACGATCTGCAGATATAACCCTGGCATTTCAGCGACGTTCTCAGGATCAAAGTTGCCAGCGAAGATACCGGCGATGATGTTGCCAATCGAATAGGTCAGAACAAACACGCCCATCATCTGACCTGCAAACCGTTTCGGTGAGAGTTTACTGACCGCGCTCAGCCCGACCGGACTCATAACGAGCTCACCTACGGTGTGTACGAAGTAGGTCATTACGAGCCAGTATGGCGCGGCCTCCAAACCAGAAGCAGCAATCTGTGCCGCGAAGAACATGATGATGAAGCCGCTTGCCATAATCATCATGCCGACGGCGCACTTGATGCCATAGGCCGGTGAGACCATCCGTTTGCCCAGCCAGATCCAGAAAGCCGCAAAGAACGGTGACAGCAGAATAATGAACGTGGAGTTCGCGTTCTGGAACCATGTGGTGGGAATCGAGAATGTGCCGACCATACGATCAGTGTAATCACGTGCGAACAGGTTCATCGATGAGCCGGCTTGCTCAAAGCCAGACCAGAACACCGCGGATGCGACGCACACCAACAGCAGTGCCCACATGCCTTTTTTCTCCACTTTCGTGAGGTTACCCAGCAGGAAAATGGCAGAAAAATAGATGATAAAGAATGCGACGAATGACCATGCGGTGTATCGCGCTACAACGATTGGATCAAAGCTGACGGTGCGTGTGATCATCAACGCCGTAAACAGCGCAAGGCCTAACAGGAAGGCGATGATGACACCCCAGCTACGACGTGATCCTGAAGCGGACAGCGGTACGCTCGGTGCAGCGCCGTGACCTCTCAGGTTGTTCAGAGACAATTGATATTGAATCAGGCCGAGTGCCATACCAACCGCAGCTGCGCCGAACGCCCAATGCCAGCCGACGTTTTCGGCCAAATAGCCGCAGACGGTATAGCCTATTACTGAGCCAATATTGATGCCCATGTAATAGAGTGCGTAACCGCTGTCACGGCGTACGTCGTTCGATGTGTAGAGCTGGCCAACTAATGCGCTGATGTTCGGCTTCAGCAGACCCGTACCGAGTACGACTAGGATCAGGCCAACGAAAAAACTGTCATCGTTAGGAATAGCGAGCACGATGTGACCACACATAATAATGATGCCGCCGTACCAAACGGCGCGCTGGCCGCCGATCAGGCGATCCGCGATCCAGCCGCCGGGCAAACCCATAAAGTAGACAAACGCGGTGTAGAGCGCGTAAATGGACGTCGCCGTGGCCACGTTCAGCTCCAAACCGCCGGTTTGCATGGCTTCGGTCATGAACAACACGAGCAAGCCGCGCATGCCGTAGTAGCTCATCCGCTCCCACATTTCGGTGAAAAAGAGCGTCTGCAGGCCTTTCGGATGGCCGAAAAAGCCATTGTCGTTTGGGTCTGCAGTCGGTGTAGCGGTCGTGCTGGTAGGTTGGTTCATAGCAGTTTTGTTGTTGTCGCTTTACAAATCAGCGTGAAAAATACCACAAAACCGCGAATTTAGGGTTAGTCGCGAGGGGTCGTTTATTCAGGCGACTGACTCAACAACGGATGGACGGTGCTAATGGTGGTACAAACGCGGAGCCGACGTGGTCTGGCGCCGCTCGAGACAGCCTCGCAAAATTCATAACACGTCGGTGTTCGGTAGATCATCGTATATGACGAGATAGAAAGACGAAAAAGGCAGCTGCACACTGCAGCTGCCTTTTTTGCGTCATGCCCGGTAACGCGATCAGACCGTGACTTGATTGCCTTCAAATCCGCGGAACGAGAATCCATCAAACGACTCGTTGTATACGCGCTTGATATCACGCAAAACGCCAATCGCGACTTGCTCACCGACGAGCAAACCTTCGGTGCCATCGGTGCGCCAATGCACCCCGGCGATATCACGACCCAATGCAATGTTGGAGGCAAGCTTGTTGAGCTCACCACCGATGGTGAGCACGTCGCCTGTATAGGCGGAAACACCAACGCCGTCGCTATCCGGTGCGATCGCATCTGGGACCGGATGTTCTTCATCAAACAGCGCTTTCATGATCGTGGTGCACGCCCCGGCAATCGTTGCGTGTCCGGCTGGGTAGGCTGGGTGCGTGGGGCTGCCTTCCACATAGGCCATTGGTAACAGATAGCTACCCGTGCGCGAGTACGTTTCATCGAACACACCGACTTTGTTAACCGAGCGATGAATCGGATAGCTGCGCGTGCCGCTCAAATGATGATGCAGACGACCACCGAAAGTTTCCGGGCGAAGGCGCAGATGCACCTGCCATTTGTGGAACCAGGCCGCTTTCAATGCCTCGTGCGCGACCTTCGCGATCAGCGACAACAAGTCGGCACCACCGAACGTCACGAAACGACCTTGTGTGACAGAGAAGTCATACGGCAAACGCGGATCCCAAGGATTGATACCCAGACCGCCGGTGATGATTTGCGCGGCAGCAAGATAGGCTTGATAGCTAAAGTCGACATGCACATAGCTGCCGAGGCTGCGTCCGTCAAAGATACGCCGTGGCGTTGCGTCAAGCACGGCGCTCGACAGCACGTTGCCACGTTGTACTTCGAGCCATTCATCGTAGCCCGTCATGAAATCCAGACCGGCGATATCAACGTTGTAACGTTGCTCGAGGACAGTCGCACCGAACGGCACGTCTTTGAGCAGGAACTGCGAGATATACGGCCCAACGAGATCGCCGGGTGTTTCCCCGCGGAACAAGTTAGCCGGCGTGACCGGGCCCGAGTAACGTTTCTTGAAGTAAGAAAACTTGTTCAAATCTTTGACGGCTTTAGCTACGAGCGGATGGCTGTCGTATTCGCTGAACGGCACGTCGCGAAGCAACGCATGCCAATACACTTCGACAATTTCTGCAACTTCATCTTTGCTAGAGAATGCAGGTGCTGCCGGCATTGTCGTGCGGTGCGAATCGTAGCCTTCCAACGAGAAAGCATACGTCGCTTGTGGGTTCGCCAACTTGCGAGCGCCACCAAGCGGTATCGCTTCGAACCGGGACTCATTGCCGCTCTTCAATGCGCGTCTTAGTTTTCTGAACGCGCGCAGATCGACTTCGCCATATTCGTCGTGTGGCAGACCTTTAGTGAAGCTACCAATCTTGTTCGTTAGCGACTCAGCATCGCCGTTATCGGGATGTGTGGGTAGCGGTTGCGTCCATTGTTCCAACGCAGCAGACGCGCGGACCTCGTAGGCCGCGTTGCGTCGACGACGACGTTGCTGCGGGATCACAGCAGCGTTGGCAGTACCTGGCGTCGCGGCGATGACAGGCAGCGCAGCCGTAGCGCCAGCCACCATTGCAGAGCGACCGAGAAACGCGCGACGTGTTGTATCAACGGTCTCATTCGCTTCGTCATGACTGGTTTTCGTTTGATTGTCTGGTTGTTCGTTTGACATGATTTCCCCAATGATTTTTTCGTGGCTCGTATTATTGTCACAGTGAGCACTGAGCGTGCCATGAATGTTTCTCGATGTTTGTCACCGAAATTACCGACACTGTTTTCGAGCCTGTGCGGCAAGACAGAATGTTCAGCTTTTAGACTGTCTGCATTGCGGCGGTTATCTCATCAGAGTGCAAGCGCTGCGTATATGCACACTTGTCATAAGCCGGAAAAAACTTCTTGTTATTCGATCAGTCTGATTATTTTGCGAGCAAGATTGTCTTCTTGTCTGCGGGCATAACGGTCAACGTTCGTTCACCATTGGCGATAACGCGAGCCTATGTCGTCGAGATACAAATGGTGATGCCGTTGCTTCGATAGGTCGATCGTCGCACCCGTCCGGCAACGTTCCATGCGCCCGTCCCGCTCGTAACAGTGCCGTCATTATCGATCGCGTTGCTCAGTTTTTTCCCGGCTGTATCGTCCACAATATTGTAGCGAACGATCATGGTGGGTCGATCAGGATTGCCGTCGCCGTCAATGTCACACATCTCAGTTGATCGCGTCTCACTGTAAATCAGCACTTCTTCTCCCGGGCTAAATCGATTGACCAGGTCAGCTTCGAGATACGGTCCGTCCCAACCTGGCACCGGATTGCCAGACTGATCTGTGTTGACAATGAGTTGCCGCTCCCAGCTTGACGCAACCGGGTTCCGATGTTGCGGGAACGTGCCTGTGTCCGTGTAGTAGCGCACGATCGCTGTATTGTAGGCACGCACGTCCTGCAAGGTTGCGCTCACACGAGAGTTCCTGATGGCATCGAAGATCATCGGCGTTGCCATGGACGCCAGAATAGCAATCACTGCTACCACGCCAATCATCTCCATCAGCGTAAAACCATTTCGAACATGCTTCATTGTCGATTCGCCTAAAATTGCACCACAGCACCCAGTTTTTCGGCGAGCTGCTGCAGAACTTTAGAGCCAACGCGGTTGTGTTCTTTACACGCCGTTGCCGCGAGTTTCCCAACGGCTTGCTCATCGAACAGGTACCATCGCGGCATGACCTCCCCAGCAAGTTTCAATACGCTCAGCCTCAGGTCCGAATTGCTCAGTAACCTTACAGCGATCGGCTACGATGAAATGACACGCGTTCAGGCCGAGGCTTTGCCCGCGTTGCTCTCCGGTGCGGATGTTTCGGCCCGCGCGAAGACGGGTAGTGGTAAAACGGCTGCCTTCGGGCTGGGGTTGCTGAACAAATTAGATGCGACCACGTTTGCCGCTCAAGCCTTGGTGCTTTGTCCGACACGTGAGCTGGCAGATCAGGTGACCAAGGAGCTGCGCCGTCTCGCCCGGGAAATTCCCAACGTTAAAGTGCTCACGCTTTGCGGTGGTGCGTCGTTAGGTCCGCAGCTTGCGTCATTGCAGCGACCTGCACATATCGTCGTTGGTACTCCGGGTCGCATTCTAAAACTGCTGCGCAAAGGCAATCTGTCGTTTCCTTCATTGCAGACCCTGGTGCTCGATGAGGCAGACCGTATGTTGGACATGGGATTCACCGATGACATCGATGCCATTATCAAGCAGCTTCCCAAACAGCGACAAACTGCCTTGTTCAGTGCTACTTACCCGAACAACATTGCGACGATCGGTCGACGCATTCAAAATGATCCGATCACCGTTGATGTGACAGAGTCGGAGCAACCTGCAGCGATCGAACAGCGCTGGTGCAGCGTCACACGCGAGTCCCGTGACGAGGCACTGCTGCGTGTCATTCGCGCTTGGGGTGGTGCGCTCAATATTGTTTTTTGTAACACCAAGATTGAGTGTGCTGCCGTTGCACAGCTACTCATTGACGACGGCGTCGCCGCCGTCGCCTTGCACGGGGCTCTCGAGCAACACCAGCGTAACGAGATGCTCGTTCGCTTCGGCAATCGAAGTGCCAGTGTCATGGTGGCGACCGATGTTGCCGCGCGTGGCCTGGATATCGATGACCTAGACGTCGTGTTTAATTACGAATTGCCGAAGCAGGCCGAGGTGTTTGTCCATCGAATTGGTCGAACCGGTCGAGCTGGCCGCGAAGGTTTGGCCGTCAGCTTGGTTGAATCGCGTGAGCTGCGCCGTTGGCGCGATATTGAAAGTATGTTGCCGAGCGCGCTACCCGCCGAGAGCGCACTCCCCGCCAGTCGTGTCGTCATACCTGGGTTACGCCCTGCAATGACAACGGTACACATTAGCGGCGGACGTAAGAATAAGTTGCGTCCCGGTGATTTGCTGGGTGCCTTGACTGCCAAGGGTGGAATCGCAGGTAAGAGTGTAGGGTCTATCGACTTGTTTGATACCTATGGTTATGTCGCGGTGCTGTCAGCAGATGCAAAACAGGCCGTGCAACAGTTAGCAAATCGGCCGATCAAAGGGCGTCGTTATCGAGCGCGCATCATTCGCTAGGTCGTGTGTCCAGGGAGCGGTGCGAATTCCGGTCCTCGTTGCAATACCCATTTGGTAGTGCGCTTCGGCCTCGACCGCATTGCCATGGCGTGACTCGAATTCGGCGAGTTGCAATATTGATGCTGGGCGATAAGCGCTAACGTTCAACATATCGCGGTATTCCTGTGCTGCTTTAATGTGTTCGGCCCCTGGTCCATGACATGCAGCGCGGCTGTAGCTTACCACCGCATCGCGTGCGGGGCAGATGTGCGGCGTACTGGATTACGATTCGTTGCTTTACCATTGTTGAGTCTACACACTGGCGTTGTAACGCCATCATCACCAAGAAGTCGTCCATCCAATGCCAGATCAACCGCGTTTTTCCCGCCGTACGTTCATCGAGCGATCCTCTGCGCTCGCCCTCGCGACGACCTCCCTGACCCTTGCAGGTTGTGACGATGCTAAACCAGTCATCCTCGACACGGATATTGGCGACGATATCGATGACACCTGGGCATTAATGATGCTGCTGCGAACGCCCGGGCTCGATTTGAAGTTGGTCGTTGGCGATTACGGTAACGCAGTGTACCGGGCGCGACTTCTGGCAAAGTTGCTGACGCTGACGGGTCGAACCGATATTCCTATTGGCGTCGGCGTTGGTCGGGCTGATGAGCCCGGACAGCAGAGTGGTTGGGTTGGCGATTACCAATTGGGTGATTACAGCGGTGACATCATTGAGGATGGCGTGCAGGCGATCATTCAAACGATCAAGCGCTCACCGGTCCCTGTCACACTGATCTGCATTGGTCCCGTTCCAAACATCGCAGAAGCGTTGCGCCGTGATCCGTCAATCGCTGGCAATGCGCGATTTATCGGGATGCATGGTTCCGTGTACAAAGGCTATGACAACGCACTACAGCCAGACGCAGAATGGAACGTCAAAACAGATCCGGCCTCATTGCAGGCGGTGTTTGCTGCGCCATGGGAATGCACGATTACGCCACTCGATACGTGTGGTGTGGTTGTGTTGGATGGTGAACATTACAAGAAGATCCACAATAGCAATGATCCCTGGTTGCAGGCGCTGATGGAGAATTTCCGTCTTTGGCTGCCTGGCGCGCCCTACGTTGATCCGAATCTGGATACTACTCAGACAAGTACAACGCTGTTTGATTCGGTTGCTGTCTACCTTGCCGCAGATGATGCTTTGCTTGAGATGCAGACGCTGCCACTCGTCGTCACCGACGACGGCTTCACCGTCGTAGATGCACAAGCCGGCCGCCCGGTGCAGTGCGCCATTGGTTGGAAAGACCTTGAGGCATTCAAAGCGTTGCTGACACAAACACTGCTGGCTCGATCGAGGTAGCGTTCTTGTACGACGAGCGTTTCAGCCATGCGCGCTTTTCTTGTCATTCCGAGCGGCAAATATTGACAGCGCTGTCATAGATCAATATAACGGCTGCATCTTTCTGGAACGCGCCTAAGATTGCTGCACGGCACTCGGGCGTCTTGCGGCGACGACGCTGATTGGATGTTGACATGACTCAATGGGTATTTCGATTAGCGGCTACCGCCGGGTGTTTACTGATGGTTGCATGCCTTAGTAGTGAAAATAATGCCGTAGAACCCGACGCGGTAGATCCGATCGTCTGGGCAACGAACGTCGGCGGTGAGGCTTACGTTGGCTCTGATGGCGTCCGATTCTCGGCTGAAAACTCGATCACTGGCGGCGAGCTGCGCGTGCTTTCTGGCATCAAGGGTTCGCAAGACCCCGAGATATATCAGACTTACCGCGAAGGTGATATGCAGATTGAGCGGGCACTGGCTGATGGACGCTATGCTGTCACATTCTATTTCGCCGAACCGGATGGTGAGTCCAGACGCTTCGACGTTTCGGTCAACGGCCGTATCGCGATCGCGCAGGTGGATGTGCGCGGTTGGCGTGACGGAAAAGCCGACTCAGCGCTGAGTGTCACTGTACCGAATGTGATGGTTGAAGACGGCGTGCTGCGCGCTTCGCTGATTGCGGCGCCAGGTGCACCAGTGCTGAGCGCGGTTGCTGTCCGTCGTCAGACAACCTTACCGAATGATAGGCCATTGCTGTGGTCTGACGAATTCGACGTGGATGGACCACCGAATCCAGCGCGGTGGAACGTTGAGCAATGGCCGGCTCGCAAAGTGAACGACGAGGATCAGGCGTATACCGATCGCCCGGAGAATCTTGAAGTCCGCGATGGTTTGTTGAGAATCACGGCTCACAAGGAAAGCTTCGGCGATGCGCAGTACACGTCGGGTCGTATTCAGTCACAAGGTAAGGGTGATGTGCACTATGGCCGGGTGGAAGTGCGAGCGAAACTGCCAACGGGACAGGGCACGTGGCCTGCCATCTGGATGTTGCCGAGTGATCCGTTCCACTATGCGACAACGTGCGAAGCGCCCGCCGATTGGCAGGGTAGCGAGACATGCGATGCATGGCCAAACTCTGGCGAAATCGACATCATGGAGCATGTTGGTTTTCAGATGGGTCATGTGCATGGCACGGTTCACAACAAAGCGTACTACTGGGTAGAGTGGGAGCAGCGAAAAGGCCGGGTTATCCTTGATGATGTAGATACGGCGTTTCATGTCTATGCGTTGGAGTGGACACCAGAGCGTATTGATGTGTTTGTCGATGACATTCACTACTTCAGCTACATGAACGAAGAGACGGGCTGGAAGAGCTGGCCGTACGACCAGCCTTTCCATGTGATACTGAACCTTGCCGTGGGTGGTGTCTGGGGGCGCTCTGGCGGTCCGATTGACGATAGTATTTTTCCGCAGACGCTGCTGATCGATTACGTTCGTGTGTTCGGTCAGCGCTCGGAGAAATGATCAAAACCGTGACATGACTTCAAGTTGGCTCGGGTACGTTATGTATACTCACGCCATCCTAATACGGGTCTGAATCATGTCCGAAGCGTCAATTTTTCCGCCACAGCTCATGCTGTTGATCACATCGTTGCTGGGTCTGATGATCAACATGTCGATCAGTCTGAGTGGCCAGAACTGGGCGCGTCTTCGCTCTCAGAGGTACTCGGCTGTGTTATTGCCGCCAGCGGCCTTGATCATCACGTGGTCCATATCCGATAACCTGGCCCTGTCGCTCGGCATGATTGGTGCGCTATCGATTGTGCGGTTCCGTACGCCGATCAAGAACCCGTTTGAGCTCGTGATTTTCTTTTGCTATTTGATTATCGGCATTAGCGCCGGTGTCGATTTGAGCTACTCGCTGTATTTGTTCCTGGCTGTCGTGCTCTCGCCGGTGTTAGTGATATTGACCGATGTGCCGTTGACGTCTTTGTCGATTTTTGGCCGCAAGATCAATTCAAAAGTTGAGTTCTCGGAAGACCCGGTGCAGATGATCGTGCAACTAGAGTCGGAAAGCGTGTCTTTGCCAGAGTCGGTTGCGAAACATGCGATCTCCAGTGTTTCGTTTACGCCGGTGCAGAGCGATGGTGGATTTATCGTCGACATCACCGCCTCTTTCAACACACTCGATGACGCGATGTCATGCTTGCAGCACATCAAAAGTACAGCCACCGTATTGCACGGTACTGTGCAAGTTATCGAGCGCTAGCGCTTTCGCTGTTCATTGTCGCCTGCAACGCGGCGGCAACTGAGAGCCCGGATTTGCTCGACGCTTTCGCGCACTCGCCGTGCGGCGGCCCGGGCCAAAGCGCCAGCGTGTCAGGTATCCCTGATGTCATTGAGGTCGACGTACCGCACTCGATGTTCAAAAAGTGGCTGTCAAACCAAATCCGCGCTTTAGCCGATGACACGCCAAATATTCTGCCAAAACGCAAAAAGAAATTTCCAGCGACGGTGACCTGGCGTGTTGGCGATACGCTGTGCAAATCCTCGGCAGATGTACGTCTGACGGGTGATTTGCGTGATCACTTGCGACTTGATCGACGTATCACGCGACCGATCAGTTCGCTCGCTGTGCGATTGTACGACCAGCACATCAACGGCATCACGCGCTTCAAATTGCTTCTGCCGGAAACCCGCAAGGGTGACAACGAAATTCTTGCGACACTGCTGTTCCGCGAACTGGGGTTCGTAGCGCCACAAACACGTCGCGTTACGGCAAGCGTCAATGGATCCGAGCGCGAGTATTTGTTTCAGGAAGTCGCAGCGAAGGAGTTGCTCGAACATCACGGGTTGCGCGAATCACTTATTGTTGAGGGCGACGAACGTGGTATGTGGTCGCTCATTAGCGAGAAGCGCAACAAGCATTTCTTTTGGGAAGCGCGATGGGGTTTCGGTTTGCCCGACAACGCATCGTGGATTCGCACACCGACCGCAGAACGCGTCGCCCTGCATGCGCTCAGCATTTACTCTCGAATGTACGCCAGCCATATCGCCAAGCTTGAGTATGGTGGCATCAGCCAATCATTCTTTGTTCCGGATGAACAAGTACGCTCAGCAAATCAGTGGATTCGTGACGAGAGTCTTTATGTGCTGCTCAGTCGTTATCTCAATGGCCAGCACGGATTGTTTGCGCATAATCGAAAATTCTATTTCGACCCGATCTACCAGCAGTTAAGACCCATTTATTATGATGGCAATGTTGTCCCGTTGATGTGGGACGTTGAGCTGGACCCGCGCGACTACCGACGCTCCGATTTCGAGAAGATTGCTGTTTTGTTTTCCGATCCAGTCGTTCGAGCGCGGCTCTACAATCGCTATTCGGCAAGCGGTGGCGGCAAGCCACGTGATGCGTTTTTCGAGCTTCTGGATGCTTTGAAAGCGCTCAATGACACAAACCTGAAAGCGAAACGCGAGATGGGCGAGCAAAGCCCAAGATCCGACGTATCCGAGCACTGGGAGATCGACGCGCATCTGCAACGCCAACGCATAACCTCTCAGCGCTTTATTGGTTTTAACACGCAACGATCGCGCTACGAGATGTGCACCGTTACATCGGATGATGTTGACTGCGTCACTATGCCGGCGGCCAATGCGCCCGAGTATTTTCGGGACCCTGTCACCAGCGATGATGAACTGCTGTTGATGTTGGGCAACTTCAGCGTGAGCAATCGTGGTGTGGTCGCTTTCGATACGGGTAACGCGATGCAACAGCGCATCGTTAACCCTGCGCCGGGTAGCACAGCGATTGCGCCAGGTGACGTGGTCTGGTGGCATTTTGATGATAGTGCAGAGGCAGGCACTTTCGACGTAACGCTTGCCTTCGATGGCGTGGACACGGGCAAGCTGATTGTGAGCGGCGCCGTGCCGGCGCTAGCGCGTTTTGATATTCGCTCACCACAACCCGGCGCCATTGACTTTACGTCGCGATTTGATGATCGACTGCTGACGAGTTGCGTCACGTTCGTTGATGCGCAACTCACGGCGAACGTCATCGTGTCGAAAAATGCGTCTTGTGAAGATGGCGTTAATTTTTTGCGCGCCGAAGGCAGTATTGCGGAGTTGACTGTTACGCAGAGCGCCGCCGACGCCATTGATGCGGATTTCTCTACGCTGACGTTTGGCACTGTCGCGGTAAGCGATGCCGGCAACGATTGCATTGATCTATCGATGGGTCACTACACGATTCGGGATTTCTCGGGCATACGTTGCGTCGACAAAGGTGTTTCTGTTGGCGAGCAGGCTGAAGCTACGTTCGATCGCATACAGATCACATCTGCACTATCCGGCGTGGTCGCGAAGGACAGCGCGATTGTGACCGTTGGCGCGTTTGAGGCACGCGATGTGGATTATTGTTATCAGGCCTATCGCAAGAAGCAGGAGTTCGACGGCGCGCGCATCGTGCTTGCACACCGTGATGCGCACGTGTGCAGTGGCGAGTCGTTTGCCCAACAGGGGTCAGAGTTAGTCCATGAGTGAACACGCGCCTATTGCCGAGATTCGCAGTGAGCTGAAGTGGCGGCTTGACCCATCGTTGCGCCATCCGGTGATGTCCTACCTGCAGCAGCAAGCATTCAACAGTCTGTACAAGACTCGCACGATCTTCTCTCTCTATTACGATTACCCTGATTTTCGTTTGTTCACTGCGGGTGAGGAAGGCATCGTTCCGCGCAGCAAGCTAAGAATCAGGGCTTATCATGATCAGGCAGAATTGCTGACGTCTGGTCAGCTGGAGATCAAGACAACAGGCGAGAGCGGCCGCACTAAATATTCGTTGTCACGTGAGCAGCCGGCGAGTGGACAGCTACCTGCCTATCTCGTGAGGATGTTCCGCGATTATCAATCGGGTGTGCTCAGACCAGTGAGTCTCGTGCGTTATCAACGCCGCTACTTTGCCAATGCGCAAGGCTATCGCGCCACCGTCGACACCGACATCCAATATTGTCGGGTACTGCACTTTGATGACAGGCGGCAAGTGTTCGCGACGCCCGTTGCAGAGCACGGTGGCGTGCTTGAGCTGAAAACGCCTGTGGAGCGTGCACCGCTGGATTTTGCTGACGCATTGCCGCTTACCCGCATGCGCTTCTCCAAGTACAACGAGTCAATTATCAAAACCGAAGCGATCGGCGGGCTGGCTTTTTCACGGCGCTAAATCCGTTTCTTCGCGATTTCGGCGCGCGTGTCCGAATTCTTTAAATCGTTCTTTGTGGGCGTGCTCGGACGCAATGATTCGGGTACGGCATTGCTCAAGTCTCTTAAGCTAATGATCTTACGAAGAAATATGGATATGAACATTTTTGGTAATACCAATTGTAGTGGAATGGGTAACCATAAAAGGTTGACGAATTACTGATAATTGGTGAAGTCTATTGCCAGCACATTGAGCTGTCTGTCCTGGGGGGGGATCAGAATGCGACCGTTAGGCCATGACCACTATTTTTATCTCGTTCAAGAGCTGACTCGCCGCGTGCTTCAGCCCCCGACGCGCGCGGTGAGTACAGCTCTATCCTTATCCTTGAGTTCAGCGTCAGCGCTACCGTCAGAATTGTCGTCTGACAGCGCGTGTTTATCACGCTGCTGCGGACGCGCGCCAACACGCTGAACTACCAATATTTCGAGAGAACGCTATGAGTGGCAAACGCCTGTATCACACCGTCGCGGACACTATTTTGTCACTGATCGACGATGGGTCTTTCCCTCCGGGTAGCAGATTGCCGGGTGAGCGAGCCCTCGCTGATCGGTTTGGCGTCAGTAGAGTCACCATTCGCGAAGCAGAAATTGCGCTGCAGGCGCAAGGCTATATCCGAATCAAGACCGGTTCCGGCGTTTATGTGTTAACCGCGGAAGAGCGTTCAACAAAAAGCCTGCCAGAGATCAGCGCCTTCGAACTGACGGAAGCACGCTTGCTTTTTGAATCCGAGTCAGCAGCGTTGGCGGCTCGCCATATTGATGATGAAACGATCTCGCGGCTAGAGGCATTGTTGGAGCGCATGTCAAGCGCCGATCCTGCCGATGAGGAAGACTCGCAATTAGCAGATCAAGAGTTCCATCATGTCATCGCAACCGCATCGGGCAATGCGGCAGTGCTGCACATTATTAAGACGTTGTGGCAAATGCGTACTCAGATTGAATCAGTCCGCACTGTGCACGCTGCGATTTGTGCAGAGGAAGATGCGGCCCACCGTGGTGCCGAGCATGCTGATATCCTGGCAGCGCTGAAGACGCGAAATCCAGAAGCCGCGCGTGGCGCCATGCAGGACCATTTCCGTCGCTTGCTAGCGTCAATGATTGACGTTACCGAAGAGCAAGCCCTGCGTGATCTGCAACAGAAAGTCTCAGAGAGCCGGCAGCGTTTTCTGGCATCGGCTGGAAGCGCTTAGGCGAAGTACACGCTGACCGACATCACATTTTTCTACCTATGGGTACCGGCTAATGAGCACAGAGAGTCAGACATTTGTATTAGGCAAGAACGTTCCAAAAGAAGTGGTTGGAGATGGTTTCCGTCGTCAGCTATTGGGCTATAGCAACGAGCTGATGGTAGCCCGCATCGAGGCCGATGCCGGTGCGGTTGGCGATGTCCATACGCATCCCCACACGCAAGTGACCTACATTGAATCGGGCGTATTCGACGTGACGATTGATGGCGTAACGAAAAGACTCGAGGCCGGCGATAGCGTTCTCGTGCGTTCAGAGTTGGTGCACGGGCTTGTCTGTGTTGAAGCAGGTGTTTTGCTCGACGTATTTAACCCGGTTCGTGAAGATTTCTTGCCCGAGTAACTGTCAACTGCTTCTCTCGGACGTGCGGTTGCGCAATCGCCTAACGTTGGACGTCGGTACCGCCCGCCGCAACAATCGACTCAATCGCCGCCCAATCAGCACGTGGAATGTCACCAACCAACGTGTGTTTGTGCACCGATGCCGCGAGCCCGTGGTCCACGGTCTGTTGCGTTGAATGCCCTAATAGTTGGCTTGCGATAACACCGGCGGCGTAGGCGTCACCACCACCAATGCGATCAACGATTTGTGGCATGTCCGCCGGGCCGGCTTCGACGCGTTCGCTACGTGTGACTAACGCCGCTTTGAGGCTGTGGTGCTCGACCGAGTGTGCTGTACGGAATGCCGATGTGAGGCATTGCAGTCGCGGCAACTGCTCGAACGCGAGTAGCGCTTGATTCAGCGTGCGGCCGCGTTGGCTGTCGTTCAGCGGCAGCACCATCCCTAAGTCATGATCATTGGCGAACAAGTGCGTCGCGCTTGAGACTAGACGTTTGATGTAGTCGGCCGGGTCGCCGCCCCACGCCGCCCACATCTTGGCGCGGTGGTTAAAGTCGTATGACACACTGATCCCGGCGCTCGCCGCAGCCTCAGCCATGCGGCATGCAGCTTCCGCCGCGTTTGCGCCAATCGCTGGCGTCACGCCAGAGATATGTAACCAGTCTGCACCGTCAAGACAGGCGTCGATGTCGTAGTCATCAATATGTGCGTTCGCGAACGTGGAATGTTCACGATCGTAAGTAATGCTGCCCGCACGTTGTCCGGCGCCGGGCGCGTAGAAGTACAGGCCAAGGCGGCCTTCGGCCGTGTGGATATGCGTATCGTCAACGCCGTGGCGACGCAGCTCTCCGGTCGCCGCTGCGCCAAGCGGATTGGCGGCCACGCGTGACACCATGCGTGCGTTGACGCCCAGTTTGGCGAGCCCGACCGCAACGTTCGCTTCCGCGCCACCGACATGCCAGCGGAACGAGGGTGATTGCATCAGCGGTTCTTTGTCCGGTGCGCCAATGCGCATCAGTATTTCGCCAAAGCAGGCGACGGTCGGGGTGGTCATTAACGATGCTTCCTGTAAGTGCAGACGCTATTTTGCCTCGCATCACCGAGAATCTACAGTGATTTAGCCCAGCCTTTTGCCAATTGCTACGAAGCGCGGCGTGCAGGTTCTCGCGCGTCTTCGTGCGCGGCTTCGATCGGAGTCAGGTTCGCCAGTTTTTCGCGAAATGCTTTGATCATCTGAACCAATTCGTCTGGCGACATCGCGTCTGCAAACGGTGCCTGCATGGCAGCGTTGAGCTTGGTAGCGACGGCCTCGTAGCAGGCACGCCCTTTGGGTGTCGACCGCAGCGATAGCCGCCGCTTATCGAACGCATCAGCGCTCTTCTTGATGTAACCGGCCTCTATTAGTGACTGCACCGCTCGGCTGACAATGGTTTTGTCCATCGGCGTCAACGCCGTAACCTGGGCGGCTGTGCTACCAGGCTTATCGGCAACGGCTGCCAGCACGCGCCATTGGCTTTGGTTCAGATCAACGACAGTTTTGACAATGCTCATCGTGTAGCGGCTTACCTCGTCAGCGAGTACGGTGACTTGATAAGGCCAGAACGTATCGAGCGTGATGTGGGCTTTGTCTTTCATGTTGCTATGAAGCCAGAAAATGGTTGCAATCACAACCAAAAATGCTTAGTTTTGAATGTAACTAACTACCTCTGCTTGTTGGAGCACGCTATGCCTGATCTATTTGAAAACCCGATGGGATTGGACGGATTCGAATTCATCGAATTCTCAGCGC
>JBCBZK010000101.1:0-12750 GCA_039815365.1 Pseudomonadota bacterium
AACAGCGCCGATATTCGAATGGTCGTCGATGCGTTGGACCTGTGCTATGCAAAACAGCACATCGACGCCTTTGCATTGATCTCGGGCGACAGTGATTTCTCACCGCTAGCATCAAAACTCAAAGAAAATGACAAACGCGTTGTCGGCTGCGGCATCAAAAGCTCGACCTCCGACTTGCTGATCAATAGCTGTGACGAATTCATCTATTACGATGATCTAGCGCGTGCGCAACGCAAACCCAAGCCGCGCACCAAGAAAAAAGCCACCAGTGCTGACAAGCGACAGCAAGCGATCGATATGACGGTCGAGATCGTGCAGTCATTAGAACAAGACTACGACCCGCTATGGGGTTCACTGGTCAAGCAAACGTTGCGACGCGTGCACCCGGGCTTTAGCGAAGGCTCATACGATTTCAAGAGTTTCGCTGAATTGCTCAAAGCCGCGGAAGCAAAAAAACTGTTGCACATTGAATATGACAAAGGGCGCGGCAATTACACCGTCGCCACCACCTGACTACATCACATAGGAACATCGCTATGCCTGGCTCACTCATCCTCTGCCGTCACGGTCAAAGTGACTGGAATCTGAAAAACCTGTTTACCGGGTGGACCGATGTCGACCTGACAGAAAATGGCATCGCTGAAGCACGCGCTGCTGGAGTCACGCTCAAAGAAGCCGGGTTTACATTTGACGTGGCCTACACGTCAGTGCTCAAACGCGCGATTCGCACGCTGTGGTACGTTCTCGATGAAATGGACCTGATGTGGATTCCTGTCATCCGCGCATGGGAACTGAACGAGCGCCACTACGGCGCATTGCAAGGGCTCAACAAGGCCGAAACAGCTGAGAAATACGGCGACGAACAAGTGCACATCTGGCGCCGCAGCTACGACACGCCGCCTCCAGTGCTGGAGGTCAACGACGAACGTCACCCGTCACACGACCCGCGCTATCACGGCATCGACGCGTTGCCGGCGTCGGAGTCGCTCGCAACCACACTCGAGCGCGTCACGCCGTATTGGAATGCGAACATTGCGCGCGATCTCAAAGCAGGTAAGAACGTTTTGGTGGCGGCGCACGGCAATAGTTTACGCGCATTGGTAAAAATGCTGGACGGCATTTCCAGTGACGAAATCACCGGTTTCAATATTCCAACCGGCGTACCCATTGAGTACAAACTCGACGATGACCTGAAGCCATTGTCGCGCGAGTTTCTTGGCGATGCTGACGCCGTTGCAGCAGCTGCCGCCGCCGTTGCCAACCAAGGCAAAGCAAAATGATGTACGCGCTCGACGGGGTTGCGCCGCAGCTTGCCGGAGATGATCAATGGATTGCCGATGATGCACGCGTTATTGGTAAAGTCACGTTACACAGCGCCAGCAGCATCTGGTTCGGTGCTGTCTTGCGCGGTGACATGGAGCGCATCACGATAGGCGCGCGGAGTAACGTCCAGGACCACTCGGTGCTGCACACAGATGCAGGCTTTCCACTGGACATTGGTGAGTCTGTCACGATCGGTCACCGCGTGATGCTACATGGCTGCACAATTGGTGACGCAGCGCTGATTGGCATTGGTGCTACTGTGTTGAACGGCGCATCCATTGGCGCACAGTCTCTGGTCGGTGCGCATTCGCTCGTCACAGAGAACAAGCAATTCCCGCCAGGGGTCCTGATCATGGGGTCACCAGCCAAAGTCGTACGTGAGTTGACCGATGCGGAACGTCAAGCGCTCGCACTCAGCGCGGATCACTATGTTGCCAATGCGCAGCGGTTTGCGACTGGCCTGACACCGATCACCTGACGCAACAAGTTCAGTCTTGCTGGCTCGATGGAGCACCTTTCTTACGGGCGTCATCCCAAACTCGCACGACCCCTTCCTGCGCCGTGGTCGCCGCAAGCTGACCATCTTTGCGAAAAATCATACCGCGTGTAAAACCCCGGCCACTCGCGGCGTTAGGGCTGTCCATCGCATACAGAAACCACTCATCAACGCGAATCGGGCGATGAAACCACAGCGCGTGATCAAGACTCGCCATTTGTACCCGCCCCTGACCGTACGGCAAGCCGTGCGGCAATGCCGATGTACCTAACAACTCATAGTCCGAAACATAGGCCAACATACTCTGGTGCAGCGCATCGTCGTCAGGCAGTCTATCCACTGCACGTACCCAGACATGTTTAACAGGCTCGCGCGGCTGAGTGGATGTAAACGCCGGTGGTTCCACCGGGCGGAATTCGAAAGGACGATCCTTAGTCATGAACCGGCGCATCTTCGCCGGCAGCTGATCGGCGTAGTCCTTGGCGATATCCCTTGCATCGGTGAGCGCTTCGGGCAGCGGCACATCCGGCATCGGAAACTGATGCTGCAAGCCATCCTCTGCAACCTGAAACGACGCTGCCATATTAAAGATTGGTCGCCCATGTTGAACCGCGACGACACGGCGTACCGAGAAACTGCGGCCGTCACGCTGCCGATCCACCTCATAAACAATAGGTGCCTGCATATCACCGCGCCGCAAGAAATAAGCATGTAGCGAATGCGCTTGTCGGCCATCAACCGTACTTCCCGCCGCGGACAACGCCTGTCCTAACACTTGACCACCGAAGACCTGCGCGCTGCCAATATCGCGACTCTCGCCACGAAAGATATTGGTTTCAATCCGCTCCAGTTGCAGTAACGACTTTAAGTCCGCCAACACAGGGTCCATCGCTATTCTCTTATTGCAGTGTCAATGTCGCGCATTAGACCATGTCTCGGCGCTAAGGTATGCTCCCGCCTCGGTTTTGAACAGATGGTGTGCGTAATGCAGAAAAAATCCTGGCGTCAGCGAATTCGGCAACTGGGCATCCGCGCAGCTTGGATCTCCGTCATTCTGGTCGTCATCGCCGGACCTGGCCATCGCTTCGGCATCTTGCCGGTCAAAGCGGCAATCTACACCTTCGCCGCTAGCGCACTCATCGCAGCTCTCGCTGTTCTGCTTTTGATTGTGGCCGCAATCATGAAACGCTCAGACGGTGATGCCGGATGGACCGGTCATCTGATTGCATTGGTTCTGGCCGGCGCGATCGCTGTCCAGTTTGGTCTCGGCGTCTCCAAGGCACGCGCCGTACCACCCATTCACGACATCACCACAGACACGGTTGACCCACCTGAATTCAAAGCACTCGCCGGCGCGCGCGCTGGATCACCGAACCCTATTGAATACGCAGGGCAGGCGGTTGCCGAACAACAGCGCGACGCATACCCGGATATTCAAACGATCAGGCTTGCGCAAACGCCCAAAGCCGTGCTGGATGCCGCCGAGAGTGCGGCCGGCGCCCAAGGCTGGACGGTTGTGCGAATCGATGCAGATAATCAACTCGAAGCGACAGCAACGACCAGCTACTTTGGCTTCAAAGACGACGTCATCGTGCGTGCGCGTTCAGACGGATCGGGTACGGTGCTGGATATTCGATCAAAATCACGCGTCGGTATCAGCGACGTCGGCGCCAATGCAGCGCGCATCCGCCTGTTGCGCGACAACATTCAAAACATCTTGTCAGCGCAGTAAGCCCACTTTGCCAAGCAACATGTCTTTGTACATGACCCAGTCTGCAGCAAGGCTGTAGAGCGGGTATTTGAACGTCGCAGGTTTGTTTTTCTCGAAGACAAAATGTCCGATCCACGCAAAACCATAGCCAGCGATCGTTACTAACAACAACCAACGCCAGTCGAGGGTCATGGCGCTCGCGACAAACAGCGCGATGACGCCCGTTGTGCCAACGAAGTGTAATCGCCTGCAATTCAAGTTGCTGTGTTCGTCCAGATAGAAAGGGTAGAACGCGGCAAAACTATCGAACCCTGACGCCTGCGCCGGCGTACTCACGGTGCCTGCACCGCGCCACCGTCCACGATGATGCCGGTGCCAGTGACAAACGCTGCATCATCGGTTGCCAAAAACAATGCGACTTTGGCGACATCCAATGGCTCGCCCAAACGACCAACGGACGCTTTGCGGATCCAGTAATCGCGCGCTTCCGGGAATTGCCGGAACGGCTCGCGCGTCATGTCAGTCATGATCGCACCTGGCTGAATATAGTTTACGGTAATACCGTGCTTACCAACCTCGCTCGCCATTGATTTTGTCAGCCCCGCAACCGCGTGTTTGGATGCTGAATAGGCTGACATCCCTGCCTGACCAAAAATCGAATAGATGGAGCCCAGATTAATAATCCGACCTGCCGGACTCTTCTTCAGCATCGGTAACAAAGCGCGAGATAATCTGAACACCGGACGTAGATTATTCGCCATGATGTTGTCCCAAAGCGCGTCACTGCTCTTCTCCACGGTTTGAGATGCAGAAATCCCGGCATTGTTTACGAGGATATCGACACCGCCAAGCACTTCTTCTGCAAGAGCCGCGAGCGCGTCAGGCGCCTCATCGGTCGAGACGTCAAGCACACGACCTTCAATGCCATTGATACGCGCATACTTTTGCTCAACCCCGCTGTCTGGCAGATCCACCGTCAGCACTTGCGCGCCGTGTTGCAGGAATACGCGCGCAATCGCCTCTCCGATTCCAGTCGCGCCGCCGGTTACCACTGCACGCATTTGATGTAAGCGCTGATCATTATCCATTCTTTTCGTTCCTGTTCTTTTGTTCGCTATGCCGCGCGAGCGTCTTTAGCGCAATTACCATCATGCCCACGGCAGCAGCAAGTAGTACCGCTCCAAAGTGCCATTGTCCACTGTCGAACACCAAAAACCAGACTGCCGTCCCTGTGCAAAGTGCCGAAAACACCAGCAAAAAAATGGGTAAGGCTGCAATCGTGTCTGCACGACTGGAGGGTGCATCGGCGCTCATTTAGCCAACGTCCGGCAACGTGTAGTCCTTGAACTGCTCACGCAACGTTGTTTTCTTGATCTTGCCCGTAGCCGTATGCGGCAGTTCGTCAACAAAAACGACGTCGTCCGGCGTCCACCATTTAGCGATCTTACCGTCCAGGTAGTTCAGTATGTCGTCGCGCGTTAGCGTCTTTTCAGGCTTACTCACCACAATCATCAACGGGCGTTCCGTCCACTTGGGATGTGCAACACCGATCACAGCGGCCTCGGCAACGTCCGGATGACCTACCGCCGTATTTTCAAGATCAATAGAGCTGATCCACTCCCCGCCCGACTTGATGACGTCTTTGGTACGGTCGGTAATCGCCATAAAGCCGTCGGCATCGATGGTTGCAACGTCGCCAGTATCAAACCAGCCGTCCTGCGTGTGTGCTTCGCTATCGGCTTCCAGGCGGAAGTAGTCGCTACAAATCCACGGTCCGCGAACCTGCAGAGCGCCGTAAGCGACACCGTCCCATGGCTGCTCTTTACCAGTGTCGTCCATTATTCGCATTTCCACGCCATAAATGCCGCGGCCCGCCTTTGCCTGGATGCGAACTTGCTCATCTGCTGGTAGTTTCAACTGGTCGGGTAGCAGTCGATTGACCGTGCCTAATGGCGACATCTCGGTCATGCCCCAACCCTGATGCACAACGACGTCATGATCATCACGGAAAGCCTCGATCATTGACGCCGGAACCGCGGCACCGCCAACGATCGTGCGCTGCAGATGCGTCAAACGTAAGTCATTGCGCTGCGCATAATCGAGCAATGCGAGCCACACCGTTGGCACGCCTAACGCCAGCGTCACACGCTCTTCGCTGAGCAGTTGATACAACGTCTCCCCATCGCCCATCTTGGGTCCAGGCATGACAAGCGTTGCGCCGACCATCGGCGTGCAGTAGGGAATACCCCACGCATTGACGTGGAAGAGCGGCACAACGGGTAGAACAACATCGTCGCGCGAGATACACATCGAATCAGGCGTGAGTCCGACAATGGCATGCAGCACTGTAGAGCGGTGTGAATACAACACGCCTTTCGGATTACCGGTCGTACCGGATGTGTAACACAACGCAGCGGCTGTGTTTTCATCCATATCTGGCCATACGTACTCGGGCGATGCCCGACCGATAAGCTGCTCGTAGTTCAGCAAGCCCTCGCCTTCCGGCATGCCTTGTTCGCTGCACAAGACCACGACATGCTCAAGGTTGGGTACTTTGTCGCGGATGGCCGCGATGAGCGGAAGGAACATCGCATCAACAAACAGCACCGAATCTTCTGCATGGTTAATGATGTAGACCAATTGCTCAGGGAACAGCCTTGGGTTGATCGTATGGCACACGAATCCCGCGCCAGAGATACCGTAATACAACTCCATGTGCCGGTAGTCGTTCCATGCGAGCGTGGCGACACGGTCGCCGGGTTTCAAGCCAAGATCAGTCAGCGCATTCGCGACCCGTTTGGACCGCGTGAAGCATTCGCTGTAGGTGTATTCGTGGCGGCCAGACTCAGCCGTGACCGACACAATCCGCGAGCGCGGATGAAATTTTTCTGCGTGTTCTGCAATGCTGCTGATTAACAGCGGCCGATCCATCATCAGTCCCTGCATGAAATCCCCCTAAAACCCAAAAGAAACGAAACCGCGATAGATGAGAGTGTGCCGGAAAAGCCGCCTGCCAACCACTCTGACAACTAGCGTGAACGCAGCGCCTGCGCAGCATCTTCGAGCGACAACCAACGCTGCGTTGCAACATCGAGTTGCGATTCGAGATCATCGATACGCGCCAACACAGGAGCAACGTCGGTCTCAAAGGTCTGCTCATAAAACCCGTCGGCAACCGTCTGCTCGCGTAGTGCTGCGAGCTCAGTCTCTAGCGATTCAATGTGATCGGGCAAACCATCGAGCTCACGCTGATCTTTATAGCTGAGTTTAGTCGGTTGCTTGCGCGTTGTTGCCGCCTGCGCAGATGCACGCGCGTCTTGCCGCGCTGACTGTGGCAACGCTTGTGCGGCCAGTGCCCGGTTGTGCTTCAACCAATCCGAAAAATTGCCCACATAGCGTTCAATCTTGCCGCCCGCTTCGAACACCAATGTCGAGGTCACGACGTTATCGAGAAACTCACGGTCATGACTGACGACAATCAGCGTGCCCGGGTACTCGAGGAGTTTTTCCTCCAGCACCTCCAACGTCTCAACGTCCAAATCGTTGGTAGGCTCATCAAGCACCAGTAGATTGGCAGGCTGTGTGAACAGTTTCGCCAACACGACTCGATTGCGCTCGCCGCCCGACAACGCCGAGATCGGCGACAGAATACGTTTTGGCGAAAACAGGAATCCTTTGAGATACCCAACGACGTGACGTGGCTTGCCGTTCAGTGTGACGTAGTCGCCACCATCACCAACGGCCTGAGCAATCGTTTTGTTCGTATCCAGGTCACGACGCAATTGATCGAAATAGCCGATCTCAAGGTTCGTACCGTGTTTGATGGTGCCGGCCTGTGGCTGCAGCTCGCCTAACATCAATTTTAACAGCGTGCTTTTACCGACGCCGTTGTTGCCAACCAGACCAATGCGGTCGCCGCGCTGAATTGTCAGCGACAGATTGTCAATCAACGGCGTGTCATCGTAGCTGTAGCGCACCTTGTGCATCTGCACGACTTTGCGCCCCGACTGCTCCGCAGCCTCGATATGCACCCGCGCAGACTGCGCGCGCTTTTGGCGTTGCGAGAACGCATCGCGCATCTTCTCAAGCGCACGGACGCGGCCTTCATTGCGGGTTCTGCGTGCCTTGATGCCTTGCCGAATCCACTGCTCTTCCTCGGCCAATCGCTTATCAAAACGCTGATTGCGTTCGTCTTCGTCATGCCACGCTTGTTCACGTGCTTTCAGGTAATGCTTGAAATCACCCGGCCAACTAACGAGTTGACCACGATCAATGTCCACAATACGGGTCGCAAGACGCTGCAAGAACGCGCGATCATGCGTAATGAACACAACGCTACCGCCAAAACCAAGAATACGTTGCTCTAACCAATCGATGGTTTCCAGATCCAGATGGTTGGTTGGCTCATCCAGCAATAAAATATCCGGCATCGTCACTAAGACTCTGGCGAGAGCGACCCGGCGGCGCCAACCACCCGACAACGCCGACATGTGCGTGTCAGCAGGCAACCCAAGATCGGTCACCGTGCGATCAATGCGTTGCTCAAGGGTCCAAGCACCGGCCGCCTCCAATGACGCTTGCACGTCCGCGAGCGCCGCGACCTCTGCACCATCATCGCCCAGTACAGCGGCCCTTGCCTCGTAGTCATCGCGCAATTGTCTCAGCGGCTGCAGCGCCGCGCCGACAAAATCTCTCGCGGTCACGTCACTGGCAGGTGGCAACGATTGATCTAACTGGCCAATGCGCAGTTCACCGCGACGGATGACCTCGCCTTGATCAGGGATCAACGTGCCCGAAATGAGTTTGAGTGTCGTCGACTTACCTGCGCCATTTCGACCAATAATGCACACGCGCTCTCGTTCCTCGATCGCGAGGCTCGCATCTGCCAGCACTGGCTTGTCGCCAAACTCGACGTAAACACCATCAAAACGAATAAGAGCCAAAGGGACACGCTCAACAAGGTCGAAAACTGCAGCGGCGAGTATACTGCAGTGAACCTGAGCACACGCGAGACGCTGTAATGACCGACCCGATGGAACGACTGGAATCAAAAATCGCCTTCTTTGACGAAGAGCTGTCCCAGTTGCGCGATGCAGTAGATATACAGCAACAACAAATTCTGTCGCTCGAAGGCCAATGTGAATCTCTGCGCTTACGTTTGGCAGATGCGCTCAGCGGCGATAACAATGCTGCGGCTGATGACAACACACCGCCGCCACATTACTGATAACGCTGCGTCAAAACACGCTGATGCGTGCAAGCTTCTGGCAAGCGGAGTAAGCTCGAAGGGTTACTCAAAAAACGCGCAACAGACTCCGGGGGGATCACATGTGCACTTATAAGAAAGCAACATTCGTTGCATTTACCATAATTCTATCGACGCTTCTTTGCCTCGCGCAACCAGCATTTGCCGGCGGCAGTGACGATAGCGATTCCGTTCCTCAAAACGACCGCACCTTTTTTGTTGATCGCAGCAAACTCGCCTTCGATGGCATTCCTGGTTTGCCGTCGGAACGTTCGTGGGGTGTTCTCAAGAGCGCCGGTTATCGCATCGAGATTCCGGCGAACTGGAATGGCGACCTTGTCATGTACACACATGGCTTTCGCGGAGAAATTCCTGAGCTGACCGTAGACAACCCGCCATTGCGCGCTTGGTTCCTCGCGAATGGCTTCGCGTGGGCCGCTTCCAGCTACAGCAAGAACTACTATGACGTTCGAGCTGGCGTACTGAGCACAAACTCACTCGCACGCTATTTCAAGCAACGCTACGGCATTCCCGGTCGCACCTTTATCACCGGTTTCTCGATGGGTGGGCATATCGCCGCAGCGGCAGTCGAACTTGGCACACGACCTGTGTGCAACCCGGAAGACAACGCCAACCGGTTTGCGAAGTGTCAACGGGCTCTCGCTAAACATATCGCGCAAGCCATTCGTTACGACGGCGCTGTGCCAATGTGCGGCGTGATGGGCGATACCGCCTTGTTCGACTACTTCGGCGATTTCTCATACGCGGCAGAAGCATTGGCAGGCTGGCCGTCAACCTTCCCGCCGACAGCAACCGTAGAAGAGTACCAAGCAACGGCACTGCCCTTCATCATCGGCAGCTTGTTTGCAGACAATGGCGCTGGCTTCCCTGCGCGCCTGAACGAACGCGGCGAACAACTCAAAGCGCTCACCAAGCAAATTTCTGGCGGCGAACGCCCGGTCTTTGATCTTGCATTCCCTGTGTACCAGCAATTGTTGTTCGGTTTCTCCGGCAGTGATGGCACGGTCACCGGCATTCTGCCTGGCAACATCTACGACAACATTACGCGGGTGTATCAGCTGGACGGTGATGAGGCGCTCAGCAACGAGGAGCTCGCACTGAACAACGCCATCATTCGTATCCCGGCCGACATTGATGCCAATGCGTTCCGCAAACGTCGTCTTGAGCGAGTCCCGCTGGTTCGCGGCAACATCGATATTCCGGTAGTTAGCGTGCACACGTTGGGCGATCTGTTCGTACCGTTCTCGATGCAGCAAATCTATGCGCGCCGGGTCGCGCAACAAGGTAACGCCGATTTGCTCGTGTCACGCGCGGTTCGCGATGTTGGTCACTGCGCATTCTCGGCGCCAGAGTTGATCGAAGCATTTGCCGACATGATTCAATGGGTAGACACCGGTGTTAAGCCAGCAGGCGATGACATCCTGAATGCCGAAACCGTTGCCGAGCCAGACTTTGGTTGTCAGTTCACGCGCGGCGATCGTCTCGCGCCGTTTGTGGCGAACTGCAGCGACATCGCTGCGCAATAGTCGGTTGTCAATATGCAAGTAGCGCTGGCGCAAATTGCACCTGTTTTTCTCGATCGGCACAAAACGATCGAAAAAATTGTCGCTACGATGCACGCCTCGCCGGATGCGGATCTGATCGCATTCGGCGAGGCGCTATTGCCCGGCTACCCATTCTGGGTAGACAAAACGGACGGTGCTCGCTTTGACGCCAGTGACCAGAAACTCTGGCACGCCGCGTATCAACGCGAAGCGGTCCAAATCGAACGCGGTGATCTGCAGCCCGTTTGTAACGCTGCGAAAGCGCTGGCTCAGTCCGTTTACCTTGGCATCATGGAGCGCCCGCAACACCGTGGCGGCCATAGCCTGTATGCCTCGCTCGTCTACATTGACGCGTCTGGCGATATCGGTAGCGTGCATCGCAAACTGATGCCGACCTACGAAGAACGTCTTGTCTGGGCCTCAGGCGATGGCAACGGCCTGGTGACGCATCCGCTGGGTGAATTCACAGTGGGCGGCTTGAACTGCTGGGAAAACTGGATGCCACTGGCACGCGCTGCACTCTATGGACAGGGTGAAAATGTGCATGTCGCAGTGTGGCCCGGCAACCTGAACAATACTGAGTGGATCACGCGTTTCATTGCCCGCGAATCACGCAGCTACGTACTCTCTGTCTCGGGACTCATGCGCCCGTCTGACTGGGAACAAGCACAACTTCCGTCGGGCGTTACGCTGCGTGCTGACGCCACGTGGGCAAACGGTGGAAGCTGTATTGCGGCACCGGACGGTGAGTGGCTGATCCCGCCCGTCTCTGATGTTGAGACAACGGTGACGGCGACCCTCGATATTGACAACGTGCGCGCGGCGCGCCACAACTTTGACCCGAGCGGTCATTACGCAAGACCCGATGTCACGCGCTTGCATGTCAATCGTGAAAGGCAGACTATTTGCAAATTCGACGACCCTTAGCCTGACGTATCTGTCACATTCAATCCCGCCAGGGCGCTAGGAGCTTTGCTGTGCCGAACACTGAAACGGGTTCTAAGACGCCATCTGATACAGACCTCAATACGACAAACCTAATCAATCAATTTGTCGACACGTTCTTGCCGCAACTGATTATCGCAGGCAATTACGCCCGCCAGCTTCAGGGACGATTGCAAAGCAGACCGGAGGCAAAATCTGGTGATGCATGGACATCGGTTCTTACCGATGCAGACCTCGGGGTGCAACGCTATCTTGAGGCTTACACGCTAGCGCAAGTCCCCGATTGGTATTTCTACGGCGAGGAACATGCACAGTCGGACAACACCAAGTACTTCGACCCTGCGGCACGTATTGCCATCATGCTCGATCCGATCAATGGCACGCGGCTGTACAAAGACGGCGCAGACTCTTACGACATCCTGTTGTCGCTGCGCATTGACGATCGCATCGTTGCAACGATAAGCCATATGCCTGCGCAACAGATCACGTATATCGCAGATTGCTACGACGGCTGCAGACGGATAGATCACACTGGCGCAGCGGCAACGTCAAGTTCTGCAATCAACGTTGGCCCAAGCAACAATGCCAACATGACACTTGCCACTTATCAGACAGACGCGTTAGCGGCGCTACTGCCTGCCAGCGTGGACAACGTGAATATGTTGACTGACTATGCGGCCGACGACCCGCGCTGTTGCCTCAATTCGATTTTTGAAGGCCAGCTAGGCGGCTATCTGTTTTGTGACTGCGCGCTGCTGGACGTCGGTGCGACTGCTTTTGCCGTGACTTGCGCCGGGGGCGTAGCGACCAAACCTGACGGCAACCCACTCGACGTGTTTGCGCACTTTGATCCAGAGCGGCGTGAAGACTTATTGGTCTGTATGAACCCGAAACTGCACGACGTTGTAAGTAAAGCCATTCGACGCGGCGCTGATTAGTCGAAAAAATACAAGCCTATTGAATCTGCGCTGCACGCTGGCTTGCGCTGCCCTTCAACTTCGATGTCATGCGAGCTCACCAAATACAAAGCACCTGCGCGTTTGCGTGCCGTCTTAACGCTGGTATGAATCCGAACGCGATCACCACAACACACCATGCTGTGGAAACGCACTTTGTCGCAACCAAAGTTGATCGTCCGCGTGACGCCGTCGAAGCTGACAAACTCCGAGGATAGCGCGGGGATCAATGCAAGCGTCAGGTAGCCATGCGCAATCGTCTTTCCTCCCGGCATCTCATCAGCGGCGCGTTGCGTATCGGTGTGAATCCACTGCTGATCACCGGTCGCCTCGGCGAACAGGTCGATACGCTTCTGGTCAATGACATGCCATTGCGATGTACCGATCTTTTGACCAACCCATTGACTGGCGTCTTCTATTGATGAAATGCTGATCACGCGCGAATGCTCCAGAGTGCTTTATGAATATGCGAACCAACGATGCTACGAACGATGCTTGATGCTCAAACA
>JBCBZK010000100.1:0-12867 GCA_039815365.1 Pseudomonadota bacterium
GGGCCGAGGGTTACTTTTACGGCGTTTGCCAGCGTGTTGACGCCAGCGAACATTTTGTGACGAGCGTCGTCACCAAAACGGACTTCTTTAGCAGCCATTCTTAGGATTCCTTATGAATTTGCTGTGAAATAGATGAGTATGAGGCGAAGCTACTAGCTCTCGATGACGGCCATGATGTCGTCTTCTTTCATGACGAGCAGCTCTTCACCATCGACTTTGACCTCGGTACCGCTGTACTTGCCAAACAGGACTTTGTCCCCGGCTTTGACGTCCAGTGCACGGACTTCACCGTTTTCCAGGATCTTGCCATTGCCAACGGCAACGACTTCGCCCTTGATCGGTTTTTCGGTTGCTGCATCGGGAAGAACTATGCCACCAGGTGACGTGCGCTCTTCCTCCATGCGCTTAATGATGACGCGATCATGAAGCGGACGAATATTCATCGATGAATCTCCTCTTACAAGTAACTGTTTTTACTATAAAAATTGAGCGGGCGTTGCTGACGTTGTTAGCACTCACCCGACAGGAGTGCTAATCATATAGGCGCATTGGCACATTTCAAGGGTCAAACCGCTTTAAAATCGTCGCTGGAAGGTGACACAAGCTATCTTCCAAAACGAGACCGGCGCACCGGACACGGGTCGAGACCGGATTTACCATTCCTGCGATAATTGTCCGCCTCAACGGGTCTTTCAACGAATGAAGATGACAACACCTAACTTTAGAACCTGGTTTGCAGCAGCCGCTACATTGGTTTTGAGCGCGCTCAACGTGCATGCCGCCGACCTCATTCCGCCAGACCAGGCCTTCACGTACAGCGTCTCTGACGACGCCGGTGAGCTCATCATCGATTGGGACGTTACCGAGGGTTACTATCTGTACAAGCAGAAGCTCTCATTCGCTTTGGAAGAGACAGATGCGACCACGGAAGGCGCGCTGCTGCCTCGCGGACAGGCGCATAGCGACGAATTCTTCGGTGAACAGGAAATCTACGAGCAGGATTTCCAGGTGTTGTTGCCCTACTCGGCAAATGGTGCCAGCAGCGCGACGCTTGTCATCAAATCCCAAGGCTGTTCAGAAGCACTCGGCATCTGCTTCCCGCCGCAGACTTGGAGAGCGGAAAATATCTCCCTGACCGCGGCGTCGACGAGCGTGGCGGCCAGTGCGGCGGCCAGCGATCCGTTTGGCACGCCAGCGGTCAATAACGAATTCCTGCCACCAGACGAAGCATTTCAGCCGATCATCACGAATGTCGGCGGCAACGAGCTGGAAGTCGGCTGGCAAGTTGCGCCGGGTTACTACTTATACAAGTCCGAGTTCTCAGCAAGCTTTGACGACAGCGGTATCACTGCGGGTGCGCTGCAGCTGCCGAAAGGCAAGACGAAGTACGACGAGTTCTTCGGCGACACAGAAGTCTTCTACGATTCGGTATTTGCCACATTCGCTGTCGCGCGCGACAACGCCGATGCGACAACCGCGACACTGAAGCTGACCTACCAGGGTTGCGCCGAAGACGGCATTTGCTATCCGGTCATCGAACGCACGTTCGACGTGAGCCTGCCCGTCGGCGATACCAGCGTTGCGCTTGCACCGGTTAGCGCATCAAGTGACGCGGACAGCGATGGCGCGCCCGTGTCGGAGCAAGCCAAGCTTGCCGAAAAAATCTCAAACGGCAATATTTTCGCAGTGCTAGGCACTTTCTATGTCGCGGGGCTGTTGCTCGCGTTCACGCCGTGCGTGTTACCAATGATTCCGATTTTGTCAGGCATCATAGCGGGCGACGGAGACAGCGTGACGCCAATGCGCGGCTTCAGCCTTGCGCTGCTTTACGTCTTAGGTATGGCGTTGACGTACACGATAGCCGGAGCGGCGTTTGCCGCGGCTGGACAGCAGGCCCAGACCGTCTTCCAGCAACCCTGGATACTGATCACATTTGCGGGATTGTTTGTTGTGTTGTCGCTGAGCATGTTCGGCATGTTCGAGCTGCAGATGCCGTCATCGATCCAAACCAAGATTGCCAACATCAGTGGAAACCAGAAAAGTGGCACGGCAGTCGGCGCGTTTGTGATGGGCGCATTGTCGTCGCTCGTCGTCACCGCCTGCGTAGCACCGCCGCTGATTGCTGCTTTGACCGTCATCGCGCAAACCGGCGATGTCGTGCGCGGCGGGCTCGCGTTATTCGCATTATCGATGGGCATGGGCGCGCCGTTACTGGCCGTCGGCGCCTCGGCAGGACGATTGATGCCGAAAGTCGGCGCGTGGATGGAAACCGTGAAGCAGGGCTTTGGTTTCATCATGCTGGGGCTGGCGATCTGGATGCTCGCCCGATTGCTCCCAGGCGAGGTCGTACTGCTGCTTTGGGGTGTGTTGATTTTCGTCGCCGGCATTTATCTCGGCGCGATGACGCCGTTGCCAGAGGCCGCGAGTGGCGGTCGCAAATTTGGCAAGAGCTTCGGCATGCTCGCCACGCTGTACGGCGCTGTGCTGTTCATTGGCGCGCTGACTGGCGGCGCTGATCCGCTGCAGCCGCTCAAGGGCTCCGTACTGGAAGCGCGCGTTGTCAGCACCGGCAGTGGCGTTGATGCCGCGCACAACGAGCTTGAATTCCGGCGCATTAAGACCGTCGCCGATCTTGACGCTGCTATCGCCAGCGCCAACGCACAAGGCCAGGCGGTAATGCTGGATTTCTACGCTGACTGGTGTGTGTCGTGCAAGGAAATGGAAAAATACACCTTCACTGATGCCGACGTGCAGTCTGCACTGCGCAACACGGTCTTGCTGCAAGCCGATGTCACGGCTAACGATGCTGCCGATCAAGCCTTACAGAAACGCTTCGGCATTTTCGGCCCACCGTCGATTATTTTCTTCGGTCCTGACGGCGCGGAACGACCCGGCTATCAGGTCGTGGGGTACATGAAGGCGGCTAAATTTGCACCTCATGTGCAAGCGGCGGTGGCAAGCACTGGAACAACGGCGCAAACACGATAGCGCGCAGTTGTTATGATCGGTGTATGCAAAAGATTATTCTGTATCCACTGATCCTGATCGTGTCCGGCGGTTTGGGCTATTTTGTCTCCAACGCGATGCGGCACAGTGACCAACCGCCCGTCGCGACGGCAACATCGCTGCAAGACAGCGCCGTAGCAATGGCTGATGCGGCCGTTGCTGTAACGAGCGATGCGCCACCGGAATTCACGATGCCCAATCTTGAGGGTGGCAATAGCAGTTTCAGCGACTGGGCCGGCAAGCCGCGCCTGGTCAATTTCTGGGCGACCTGGTGCGCACCTTGTCGACGCGAGATTCCATTGCTCAAAGCGCTGCAAGACGATCAGGGTGTCCCTGGGTTACAGGTCATTGGCATCGCCCATGACGACCTCGCGGCGGTAGCTGAATACGCGGATGAAGCCCAGTTCAACTACCCCATTCTCGTTGGAGAGCTCGAATCGATCGCAGCTGCCGAGAGCTTTGACCTTGAACTGATGGCGTTGCCCTTCACGCTGGTCGTGTCCAGCAGCGGTGATTTGGTGAACGCCCACATCGGCGAAGTCGACGAGGACGAGGCTCAGACCATCATTTCCGTGCTTTCTAAGCTGGAAAGCCGAACAATCACGCTCGCCGACGCACGCGCTCAGTTGGCACAATAAGCGACATGGCGGGAGCCCAGCGACGCCATCGCAAATAGCCACTGAGAGAGATACATGCTGCACTCGTTTTTCGGCAATTTCTTCAAAATGGAAACGGCGAGCGGCCTGTTGCTGTTCGGTGCCGCCGTCGCAGCGATGCTCGTCGCCAACTCACCGCTCTCGGGTTGGTACGACGCGTTGATCGATCTGCCGTTCGCGATCAGCATTGGCAGCTTTGCCATCGCCAAGCCACTGTTGCTCTGGATCAACGACGGTCTGATGGCGCTGTTTTTTTTCCTGATTGGTCTTGAGCTCAAACGTGAGTTACTGGAAGGACAACTGCGCGATCCGCGACAAGTGATCTTACCGGCTTTCGGCGCTCTGGGCGGCATGGTGGTGCCCGCGCTGATCTACGTCTACCTCAATCAAGGTGACGCTGTTGCGCTGCAAGGTTGGGCGATCCCAGCTGCCACCGATATTGCGTTCGCGTTAGCCATTGTGGCGTTACTCGGCACGCGCGCACCACTCACTCTCAAAGTGTTCCTGGTCACGATCGCGATCTTCGATGATCTTGGAGCGATCATCATTATTGCATTGTTCTATACGGGCAAAATATCAACGACTGCGCTGATCATCGCAGGCGCGTGTCTGCCTGTGCTGTTGGCGCTGAACTTGCGCGGCGTACTGCGAAAAACCCCTTACCTGATCGTAGGCATGGTGATGTGGGTTGCGGTGCTCAAGTCAGGCGTGCATGCAACGCTTGCCGGCGTTATCACTGCCTTCTTCATACCGATGACCAAGACCGAAGACGGCAAGTCACCTTTGCATGTCCTCGAACATAGCCTTCACACGTCAGTGAATTATCTGGTGCTACCGGTGTTCGCGTTTGCGAATGCAGGTATTTCTCTTGCCGGCGTGACAACGGCGACGCTAATGCACTCGGTGCCGCTTGGCATCGCGACGGCACTGTTTCTCGGTAAACAAATCGGCGTATTCGGGCTGTGCTGGCTGGCAGTCATGTGCCGCATCGCGAAGCTTCCCGAAGGTTTGGGCTGGCTACATATCTACGGTACCAGCCTTCTGTGCGGCGTAGGATTCACGATGAGTCTGTTTATCGGCTCGCTGGCGTTTGAACAAACCGGGGTCAATTTACTGTTCGACGAACGACTCGGAATCATCATCGGATCGCTCGTTTCCGGTGTCGCCGGCTATCTGGTATTGCGCGCAGCGAAAATCAAACCGATGGAGACCACAGCGGCTCCGTAAACCAGTGTTTCGGGCAATGGTGTTGGCCGGACCGCTTGCTACATCCTCGCGTTGAGCCAGACCACCATCAAGCCGATAACGTCGTCGCGCTCGGGCTCATTGAAAATCTCGTGATACAAACCGTCCCACATCCGCAACGTTTTGTCGGTGCTCGTCGCGCGGTCGTGCAGCAGCGCTGAGCCTGCTGGCGCGGTCAATCGGTCCTGGCTACCGTGCATCAGCAATAGCGGCAAGGTTAGATCGCCAGCCCGATCCTGCAGCAGTCCCATCGCATCGAATAATTCACTCGCGAGACGCGCGGTAACTTTGCCGGAAAACACCAGCGCGTCGTGGTTGTAAGCATCAACGACAGACTGATCACGACTAATTGCACTCGCATCCAACTGCAATACACCTTGCTTGGGCGCGTATTTCGACAGTAGACGTACGATAAATTTTTGCAGCCAAGGCGGTTCTGCCGGCGGAACAATCGCCGGCCCGGACAGCACCAACGCACGGTAGCGCTCAGGGTCGCGAAGCACGCTGGACGCGGCAATCAAGCCGCCCATGCTGTGCCCGAGAATCACGACAGGCAGGTCAACATGATCCTTGCGCATGTGCATGTAGAGTGCATCAACACCATCGAGATAGTCATCGAATGAATGAACGTAGCAACGCGTTCCTGCGGATTGGCCGTGCCCCACGTGATCAATGGCGAAAACGGCATAGTTTGCGTCGGTCAGTTTCTGCGAGACGTATTCGTAACGTCCGACATGCTCGGCCAAACCATGCACCAGCAAGACTGCCGCCTTCGGCGCATCAGGCACCCATGATCGGTAAAACAACTCACCGGCAATCATTCCACTGTGTTCTTTCATTCGCCTTGCCCCAGAGTGTCGAGATATTGTTTGCGGACGTCGGCAACATGTTGCTCCATCGTTGCGGCGCGCCACGCACTCGTATCGATCGGTGCCAGCACTTCAACGCCAACCGTTGCCGCATGAAACAGAAAGTCGCCTTTCGGCGATACGTCCATGGCATTGCGAATCACAATCGGAACGATTGGCACGCCTGCCTGCATCGCCAGATGAAACGCACCTTTCTTGAACGGGCCTAACTGGGTAGATACGGTGCGCGTACCTTCAGGCGCGATCGCAATAGACTTGCCTTCCACCTGGATTGTATTGACCAAACGACGCATTGATTCGACAGCTTTGTGCGCGTTGCTGCGATCGATCATAACGGTGCCGGTCATCTGCATGATCTGACCCAAAATCGGCACACTGGCAATTTCTTTCTTACCCACGCCGGCAACGTCTCGTCGCAGCAATTTCGCCACAATCACAACATCGGCCTGGCTTTGATGATTGAAGATAAACACGGCCGGTCGGTGTTGCCACAAATGGTGCTCGCCATTGATGTCCAGGTTCAATCCAATGAAAGCGCTGGCAACATCTGCAAAAACAGACATCGAGAAATTCTGCCCCTCACTGCGTGAGCCAGTAAGTGCCCAGATTGGCAGGCCACTCAGAAACGACGGAATCATACTCCCCACCGCGCCCGCGGTGCGCGCCAAGTCAGACACGCGAGGTCTGCCGCGACTCGCGAACCGTCGGATCGGCCAGCGCCGCTGCTCGGCAATATCCACCAGTTTATTGTTGGGATTGAGCGGGCGCGCGCGGCCGACACGCTCGAGCAACGGCAAGTCGTCATGACTGTCCGAGTAAAAATAACTTTGATCAAGATCGAGAGATAGCGACTCGGCGAGTTGCTCCGCTGCTGTCACTTTACCTTCGCCAAAACAGGTCGGCCTGACAATGTCACCGGTAAAGCAACCATCCTCGACGATCAATTCGCTACACAGCAAATGCTCTACGCCGAGCGTTTTCGCTGCGGGCTCGACCTGAAACCGCGTTGCCGACGACACGATTGCGACGGTGTGCCCCATACGTTGATGCGCCTGAATCAAAGCACGCGCTTCCGGATAGATAATCTTCGCAATGCGACGTGCGAAGACATCTGCCGCCATCGCGTTCATGTCGGCCTCGGACATTCCTTCGAGCATTTTCGCACTTGCGACCAATAGACCTGAAAACCCGAGGTTGCCAGCGCCATAACCGGCAGCAGCTAGTCCAATACGCGATAATTGATTGCGTGACAATTCTCTGCGACGCAACTGTTCGCGAAAGAATGCGAACACCGAAAATCCGGCGATGAGCGTGCCATCGAAATCGAACAGCGCGGCGACATGGGCGCCTTTCGGCCCCGCGTCAACATCGCGCGTGATACGTGGGTAAAGATTCATGCCTCAGCACGCTCAAGCGCCTGGCGTAAATCCGCCAGCAAGTCTTCGGGTCGCTCTATGCCGACCGAAAGTCGCAGCAAATTCGCGGGAATCGGACTATCGGGACCTTCAATCGAAGCGCGATGCTCAACCAAACTCTCAACGCCGCCCAGTGAGGTTGCCCGCGAGAACAGATTCAGTGCACCGCTGACCCGCAGCGCGGCCTGAGCGCCGCCGACAATTTCAATGGACAACATGCTCGAATACCCGCCATCCATCTGACGCGTGGCAACCGCGTGCCCGGGATGTGACGCCAGACCCGGATAGTGAACTGCGGCCACAGCAGGATGGCCCTGCAACTGCTCGGCAAGCATCAGAGCGGTAGCGCTAGCACGTTGGACACGCAGGAACAGCGTGCGCATCCCGCGCTGCAACAGCCATGCTTCAAACGGCCCTGGCAAGGCACCACTTTCACCGCGCTCTTTGACGATCCGCTGCCACAACGTGTTGTCCGCGTCGCTGCACGCAAGTGCGCCAGCCAATACGTCGCTGTGTCCGTTAAGTGCCTTGGTCGCTGAGTGCATGACAATGTCCGCACCCAATGCCAGTGGCTGGGTATGTACCGGCGTTGCGACCGTCGAATCGACCGCCAATAGCGCACCATGGTCGTGCGCGCATTGGGCTGCCCACTCAATATCAATGATGTCCCAGGTCGGATTCGTTGGCGTCTCGATCCATACCAGACGTGGTTTGGCGCTAACGACCGCGACTCGCAAAGCGTCAGGCTGCGTTGCATCAAACTGCGTCAGCACCAAACCCCATTGCTCACAGAATTCAATCAGCCAGTTTCGCAAACCCCAGTACATGACCGCCGGTATCACGACGCCATCGCCGGGATTGAGCGCTCGAAACACCGCTGTCGCTGCAGCCATACCTGAGGCGAACAAGCGCGCATCAGCAGCACCTTCCAGGCGCGCCAGCATCTGCTCGGCCACGACATACGTTGGATTTTGATCTCGCGTATAGCTGTGTGCCTCATTGATCAGCGCGTTGTCCGCATCGCGGGCAAACGTAGTCGCAGGATGAATGGGCGGCATCACCGCGCCGGTCACGTCATCAATAAAGTGCATGCCTTGGGCAATGTCAGTCTCTCGACCGGAGTGCGCGTTATCACGGGATTTATCGTTCATCGCGTGAGTATACGCGAACGCCGTTTTTTTCAGCCAGCTTGTGATGCCGTTGAGTACTGAACGCCTTCAACGGCATCCTCGAGCGCCTCGCTGGCTGCTTCCAGCTCAGCTAACGTCTGCGCATCCGGTTGCCAGAAATTGCGATCAGACGCCTCGAGCAAACGATTCGCGAAACGGCTGGAAGCCGTCGGATTAAGCTCGGCAAGTCGCTCGCGCATGTTCGGATCGAGCAGGAATGTTTCGGTCAGTTTCTGGTAGACCCACGGCTGCACCTGACCGGTCGTCGCCGACCATCCCATCGTATTGGTGACATGCACCTCAATCTGACGAACACCCTCATAGCCATGCTCGAGCATACCTTCGTGCCACTTGGGATTGAGCATGCGGGTGCGGGTCTCCAACGCTACTTGTTCACTGAGCGTGCGCACCGCACCATCGCCCTTCGTTTGATCGCCGATATACACCGGCGGCGTGTCGCCATCGCGCGCACGCTTCACCGCGCCCGTGATGCCACCAAGCGTATCGAAATAGTTATCGACTGTCGTAACGCCTAACTCAACCGAATCAAGATTCTGATACGTCAGCTGCACATCCGACAAAGCGCTGTTTAGCAATGCCGACTGGCTCTGTGGCCGACCGTCGCAACCATAGGCGAAACCCTTACGGCGCGAGTAAGTCTCTGCCAGCTCATCTTCGTCATCCCATCGGCCACTCTCGACCAGGTGATTGACGTTGGAGCCATAAGCGCCCTCATCGTTGCCGTAAACACGCAGCGCGGCGACTTCGATAGGACAGTCATGCTCAGCCATATAGGCCAGCGCATGTTTACGAATGAAATTCTGCGATTCAGGCTCATCGGCTTGTGCCGCCAGCAAAGCCGCCTCGGCAAGCAGTTTAATCTGCAGTGGCATCAAGTCGCGGAAAATGCCGGACAGCGTCATGACCACATCAACGCGCGGGCGACCAAGCTCGGCAAGATCAATGAGGCTTGCGCCGGCGATCCGCCCGTAGCTATCAAATCTGGGCACCGCGCCCATGAGTGCCAGCGCCTGTGCAATCGGGCCACCTTCACTCTTCAGGTTATCCGTGCCCCACAACACCATCGCGATAGATTCCGGCAACGCGTTCCCGTCCGCCATGTGACAGTCCAGCAACCGTTGCGCCTGTCGCGCGCCGTCCGCTACTGCATAACTACTGGGAATTCGGAACGGATCAAAACCATGCAGATTACGGCCGGTGGGCAACACTGCCGGCGTTCGCAATACATCGCCACCCGGCGATGGCGGAATGAACCGGCCACTCAGTGCACGCATCAACGCATCACACTCGTGATCAGCGGCCATCATGTCATCCGCATTCTTCAGTTTCTTGAACAAGGCCGTTGCGTCGACGACATTGTCCAACGGCACGGCTTTCGCTGCAGCTGTCGGCGACATGTCACCTTCAACTAACGCCGTCAGTACGTCGCTGTCGGGTAGTACGCCGTCGCTCGCCTCAGCCATCGAGCCCAACAGGTCGACGCGCTCGCTAACTGAAGGCGGTTTGCCAACAACGTGCAGCCCATGCGGAATCAACGTGACTTCAAGCTCGTGCAAGCGACTCTGCAATTGATCGATTTCGTGATCCCAAACGGTCGCGTCCCACTCCGGCGTGGCGTCGGCTAACTCAAGTTCCGCCGCTTGCGACTGGATGAGTAGCGCAAGATCGACATCTGGCGCTGCATCAGGTGCACGGTTGCGCCAGCGTTCGATCGTGTCATGTAAATCCTGCAGACCAAGATACAAGCCTGAGCGCGCGACGGGTGGCGTCAGATAGCTCACTAACGTCGCGCCACCACGACGTTTCGCGATAGCGCCTTCGGACGGATTGTTCGCGGCGTACAAATAGAAGTTGGGCAAATCGCCAATCATGCGTTCTGGCCAACAGGCACCCGACATGCCCGTTTGTTTACCGGGCATAAACTCAAGCGCGCCGTGCGTGCCGAAATGCAGCACCGCAGACGCGTTGAAGTCTTGCTGCAGGTAGCGATAGAACGCAGAGAACGCATGCGTCGGTGCGAAACCCTGCTCAAACAGCAACCGCATCGGGTCGCCTTCGTAACCAAAACTCGGCTGAATCGATACCAGCACGTTGCCGAATTGCTTACCGAGCACAAAAATCGACTGGCCGTTGCTTTGCTGACGACCCGGCGCCGGACCCCATTGCGCTTCTATTTCGCTAAGCCAGGTTTCATTACGTACGTGATCGTCCGCGCTGATCATCGCATGGACATTGGCATCGGCCCCGTGCTGTTGTGCGTTGCCTTCCACAACAGCAATGCGAAGCGCATCAGCGTCGGCGGGAATATCGCCGACGTCGTAACCCTCTCGCGCCATACTGTGCAATAGATTGTGTAGCGACCCGAATACATCGAGAAACGCAGCGGTACCCGAGTTACCCGCGTTTGGCGGGAAGTTAAACAACACAACCGCGACTTTACGCTCGGCAATCTCGCGCTGGCGCAATTCGATCATCCGAGACACCCGTTGCGCCAGCGTGGTCGCCCGTTCCGGGCAACTGTGCATGTCCTGACGGCTGTCGTCTTCGCTAAAGGTGCAACCTTGGTTGCAGCCGGTACACGTAACACCCGGCGCGCCGGCGCGGCCGCCGAACACCGTCGGGCTGGTTGCGCCGTCGAGCTCCGGGATCGCGACCATGATAGTGCTTTCGACCGGGCTCAGGCCACGATCGGAGGCGCCCCACTGATCCAGCGTCTGAAATTCAACCGGGTGTGCGGCAAGGTATGGAACGTCCAGCGTCTGCAATATTTCGGCAGCGGCTTCTGCATCGTTGTATGCAGGCCCGCCTACCAAGGAAAATCCGGTAAGGGAGATCACCGCATCAACACCTGCTGCGCCGTCATTCATGAAAAACGCATCGATCGCCGGGCGTGCATCCAGACCTGACGCAAACGCGGGAATAACGTTAAGCCCTTTCGCTTCGAGCGCTGCGATGACGCCGTCGTAGTGAGCGGCGTTGCCACCTAACAAATACGAACGCAGCAACAACAACCCGACCGTACCTTTGGCGTTGCTGACGGTAGGCACTGCGCTCCTATCAGCAGAAATGCGCTCACGCATCCGCGAGTGGTAGACGCCGACTTCCGGATACTCAATGGGTGCCTCGGCGCTCAACAGGCATTCGGCAAGCTTCGCGCGTTCGCCGGTCGCATAGCGACTAACCAACAGGCGCACCATGTTCGCCATGTTCTCGCGCGAACCGCCCAACCAATATTGCAGCGTCAAGAAATAGGCACGCACGTCTTGCGCGGTGCCAGGAATGTAGCGCAATAGCTTCGGCAATCGACGCAACATCTTCATTTGCGCCGCGCCACCAGTGCTGTTTGTCGTTTTTTTGCCGCGCAGTTTCTTCAACAATGCCATAGGCCCGCTCGCGGGCTTGGACATATCGAAATCACCCACTTGCGTCAGCGTCGTGATCTCGGTGGCAGACATCGCACACACCAGCGCATCGCAGTTGCCGCGCTTGTCACGAATCGCTTCGAGCACTGGTTGGAAGTGGTCTTCCATAAACAGCATGCTGACGAACAATATGTCGGCGGATTTGATGTCTTCCAGGCAATGCTTGAGCTTGTTGTCATCGGCGCAGAATTCGGACGCGGCATGCATCACGAGCCTCAGACCGGGGCATTCGCGTGCAAGATCAGCGGCAGCGTGTTGTGTGGCACTCGCAAGATGCGTGTCCATTGTCACAACGACAAAACGCAAGGTTTTGCCTGCCTGTCTGACTGTGCCGTCAGCCCCCATAGATTCCGCCTGAAACAGAGCTTTACTGAATAATGATTGTAGTGAGACACGCCATTAGTGTCAATTAATGTTGACACTTAACATTGTCACCCATTCTTACGCCTTGCGGCGCTCAACAATAGCGCTCAAATGATCCCTATTGCTCCTAACGTGACGCGAACTTTCCGGTTTTCGCCCTAAGACTGCAGGGAGGCTGCGTCATCAGGCGATATTCCGCTCGCAACAGAGCCCCACCCGTGTCGTAATACTGTCAAATTACGCTTAACTCGTTTACTATTGCGCGCATCTTCGTCGAACGTGAGCGACAACATGGCTAAGTCGACCCGTCGCATTTTGTTGATGAACGGCCCTAACCTGAATATGACCGGCACACGCGAGCCCGAGCGCTACGGTACGACAACGCTGACCGACATCGTCGATGACCTCGAGCGATTTGCACAAGACCGCGGTGCGATCATCGATCACATGCAAAGCAATGCTGAAGCGGACCTGATGACGCGCGCACAGCTCGCCCGTGACGATGGCACAGACGGGATTATTATTAATGCTGGCGCGTTGACGCATACCAGCATTGGGCTGCGTGACGCGTTACTTGCCAGCGAACGTCCCAGCATCGAAGTGCATCTGAGCAATGTGTTCGCTCGCGAAGCATTTCGCCATCACAGCTATCTGAGTGACATTGCAGTCGGCGTTATCGTCGGCTTCGGCGCGACTGGCTA
>JBCBZK010000004.1:0-65854 GCA_039815365.1 Pseudomonadota bacterium
AGCACGATGTATTGCCTCCGCATGCTGTGGAGCAGTTCTCACCGTCCGCCGAACTCGATGCTGAGTGGGACGCCGAGAGTTTTCAATTTATTCAAGCGGTTGTCGAGGCCGGTAAGAACATTCGCCGGTAACGGCCATCGTCGCTAGGAGAACTTCATGACGGCATACAGTGCAATGCTGTTTTTTCACATTCTGTTACTGGTCTTTTGGCTGGGAACCGACCTTGGCGTTTTTCTGGCGGCCAAGATTTCGGAGAAAGGCACGCTGTCTGCGGAGACACGCGCCACGGTACTCCAACTCGGCATGGTATTGGATCGTCTACCGCGCTCGGCATTAACGTTGATCCTACCCAGCGGCGTGCAGCTCGCCGTGCTGGGCGGATATTTGCAAGCCCCCGGGGCGCTACCGTTAGTACTTTGGATCGCGGGTTTCGTATGGCTTGGCATCTTGTGGTCAGGCTTCCTGAACCCAGAGACGCCAACAGAAAAACGCGCCATGCTCATCAACTTTGTACTCAATGCTGTATTGGCGCTGACCGTAACAACAGCGGGTATTTGGCTGTTACTGGGCGATCAGGTTGCCGATTGGCTCGCAGGTAAAGTCCTGCTGGTAGGTCTGGTGTTCGTCTGTGGCGTCGCGCTGGATATCTTGTTTAAACCGGCAGTCGGCACTTTCGTCAGTATCATGACGGAAGGCGCTACGGATGAAAAAAATACTGCGTACTCAAAACAGTTAGCACCGGTCTATTGGGTCGTGATCGCGATCTATGTGTTAGTGCTGCTCGCCACGTGGCTCGGCATCTCGAAAACGCTTTAAGAATTGGAAATCAACAATGACGTATATCGTAGTCTTATTTAACCTTGCGAGCGACGCGGATCTGGCCAAGTACGAAGCCTGGGCGCGCGCCACGGATTTGCCCACCGTTAACGGCTTGAAGTCAGTCGATGCGTTTGATGTATTCAAGGCGAACGGCGTTCTGGGTAGCGATGCACCACCGCCCTTCCAGTATGTCGAGATCATTGCTGTCAACGATATGCAGACATTCGGCGAAGAAGTCGGCACTGAGACGATGCAAAAAGTGGCCGGAGAATTCCGCGCCTTTGCGGATGCACCTGTGTTTATGCTGACGCAGAAGCTGTAACGATGTATCCCGAACTCTCTGGGAAAGTTGCATGTATAACCGGTGCTGGACGCGAAGCTGGAATCGGCGCTGCGATCGCATCACGATTAGCAGCCGAAGGCGTACATGTGGTGTTAGCCGATATCGGCCACGAAGCCGGTGAGAACTTTTCGCAAGACGCCATTGGCACAACCGATGAGCTGAACCGAATCGTTGCGGAGATTCAGGCGCGAGGCGGATCGGCGAGTGCAGCGTTGTGTGACGTACTCGATGAAGACCAGGTTCGCGAGCTGGCCGAATCCACACGCGACAAGCATGGCCGACTTGATATCTGGGTCAACAATGCTGGCGTTGGATATCTGATGAAACCGATCATCGACATGCCTGTCGACAAATGGGATGCAGTACTCGGCGTGAATCTGCGCGGCGCATTTTTGGGTACCAAGTATGCGGCGATCGCAATGAAAGCTGCCGGCAACGGTGGCAGGATTATCAATATCGCAAGTCAGGCTGCTAAATCCGGGTTCCCCTTTGCTAGTGCTTACACCGCGTCGAAGCACGGCTTGGTTGGACTTACGCGAGTTACAGCGATCGAGTTAGGGCCGGACGGGATCACTGCGAACGCCGTATGCCCGAATCACATCACCACAGGACTCGGCGCATGGCAAAACGATTTCTTCTCCGAAGCTACGGGTCGCAGTCTTGAGCAATACATGACAGACATGCGCTCCCGAATCCCGTTAGGCCGTAACGGACTGACCGAGGATATCGCCAAGGCGTGCGCTTTTTTGTCATCCGATGAGGCGTCGTACATCACCGGCGAGGCAATGAACGTGTCTGGTGGTGAGGAAATGCATTGAGGCTGATCGCGCACGGAGACACCGCTATGCGACAACTGACGTTCACGGTTCTGGTGCTCTGCTTCGTCAGCGCGTGTACCACCACAAGGCACACACCGCTCGAGAGTCCGCTCAAACAAACCGGTGCATCGTGGGCCGAGTATTACAAGTCCGGAGATCTAGATGGACTCATGACGCTGTACGTCGACGATGCTGTGGTTGCTTTGCACGGCCAACCGAAGCTGGTTGGTGTTAAGGCAATACGCGAGTACTTCGCTCCCGGTATTGGCAAAACCGACGCCACGTTTGAGCTCGAATATGAACTTGTCGAGATGCACAAAGATATTGCGTATGCGATGGCGAAGTACTGGTTAGTGTCGCGCGCGCCTGGCACGGATCGTATCGTCTACAAGGACGCAGGCCGCTCGCTGTTGATCTACAAAAAAGACACTGATGGTCGCTGGAAAATTGCGGTTGATATTGATCAGGCAACACCTGATGTCGTTTTTCCGGCACCAGGCTAGCTAGGCGCAAACCCCTCCTCAGAGGGTTGGTTCGATGCGTTACCGCCTATACGAGTAAATATCGATGACTGAATGGCAGCTACCGCACGAATTCGTTTTCGACGGACAGACGATTCGTTACGAAATCGTCGGCGACGGTCCGCCGCTTGTGATGGTGCATGGAACGCCATGGTCGTCGTTCAATCTGCGTCATCTTATCGGTGCGATGTCCCGTGACTTTACGGTGTACTACTACGATCTTCTTGGCTATGGGCAATCGCAAAAATCAGTTGGCGATGTCTCGCTCGGTATTCAAAATCGTATTCTGGATGCGCTGATTCAGCATTGGGCATTAGAGAATCCTTCGATCATTGGTCATGATTTTGGTGGCGCTACTGTGCTGCGGACGCACCTTATCGATCAACGCAGCTTTGAGAACATCGTTCTGATTGATCCGGTTGCGATGTCACCGTGGGGGTCACCCTTCTTCAAGCATGTGCAACAACATGAAGCCGCATTTGCCGGTATGCCGGACTATATTCATGAGGCGGTCGTGCGCGCCTACGTCAGTACTGCCGCGTTCGGGCCGATCGCTGAGGAAACGTTACGAGGTATCGTCTTGCCGTGGACCGGCGCTGAAGGAAAACCCGCTTTCTATCGACAAATTGCTCAGGCAGATTCTGCATTTACGCAAGAGGTTCAATCGCGCTATTCCGACGTCACGCCGCCGGTACTGATTCTTTGGGGCGAGCACGACAGTTGGATTCCTGTCGCACAAGCAGAGGCGCTACACGCCGTGATTCCGCACTCCCAACTCGCTGTCATTCCGGATGCAGGGCATCTTGTCATCGAGGAACGCCCGGAGTTGTTGGTCAATCAGATACGCCCGTTCTTGTTAGGTGATTAAACGGCAGTATCAAAAATGCGTCAGACGAAAAACGCGTGCCACAGTGTGTAGAGCGCCAAACCGGCGAGGCCACCAACAAGCGTTCCGTTGATCCGAATGAATTGCAGATCGTGGCCGACACGTTGCTCAATCAGATCTGCTGCCATATCGGCATCCCAGCTACGGACCGTTTCTGAGACTACTCGAGTGATTTGATCACGATATCGGGTGATCACATATAGGGCAGCATCACGCAGGGACTGATTGATTTCGTCTCGAAGCTCAGGCTCGCGCGATAAGCCATCACCCATGCTAACGAGCGCTTCGGTAATACGCTGGCGAAATGCGGATGTCGGATCTTGCGCTTCGCGCAGCAAGAACTGGGAGACGTCGTTCACCACAGCCGACAAATAATCCGCCAGGCGCGGATGATCAAGTAAATCCTGCTTGAGCTGTTCGCCTCGCGCGATCAGTGACTCATCATTTTTCAACGCATCAACAACATCGGCAAGCACACTGCGCAGATGTTCACGCGCACTTTGTTCACCCGTTACAGCATCGTCGGCTAACGCAGATTCGACCTCTGTGACCAAGCGTCGATAAATGCGTTCGTCGACAAATCCCGGAATCCACCAGGGGCTGCGCTCACCGACCGTGTCGCGTAGTTCTTGTCGGTTTTCATCGAATTGATTTTGCGCAAGCGTAACGATGCCAGTCAACAAGGTGTCGTCAGGGTCATTGATGATCAGCATCTCGAGCACTTGGCCAAGGATCGGCGTAATGCGCATTTCCGAAAGCGTGCCGTGCAGGTTCTCTTTGACTAACGCACGCAGCGCTTTGTTGTCACCAGCACGTACCACGCGTTTCAACACGCGCGCGACATCTTCGGTCAACCGGGCCGCGTTATCCGAACGTCCCAGCCAGTCCGCCGCAACACCTGCAACATCGATTCGATCCAGACGCGGCCCAAGTGCTTCGCGATTCAGGAAGTGTGTGCCAATGAAGTCGGCCAGCGTTTCGCCAATCTCATCCTTACGACGTTTGATGATCGCCGTGTGCGGGATCGGCAACCCCATCGGCTCGCGGAACAACGCTGTCACAGCAAACCAGTCAGCCAGTGCTCCGACGGTACCGGCCTCGGCGAACGCACGCACATAGCCCAACCACGCGTAGGAAGGCTCAAGCCAACCCGTCACGAGATACAGACACAGCATCGCCAAAAGCAACAAGTGCGCCAGCCACTTCATATGCCTTAGTCGTCTAAGGCGTCGCTCTTCGTTGTCAGCGACTGTCATCATGCCGCGTTAGCTGGAATGAAACCGTGGACTGAACTCTTGCAATGCATCAACCATGACACCAACTTTCGCCGGATCGATTTCCGGGTGGATACCATGACCGAGATTAAAAATATGCCCCGGGCCCGTACCGTAACTTTCCAAGACACGCAGAACACCGTCACGAATTGCCTGGTCGCTGGCGTATAGCAAGCTGGGATCAAGATTGCCTTGCAAAGCGACTTTGTCCTTAACCAGTGCACGCGCCTCGCCCATGTCTGTCGTCCAATCGACACCCAAACCGTCGCAACCCGAATCAGCCATCATCGATAAGCGCGCGCCCGCCCCTTTCGTAAACAACATGACGGGGACTTTGCGACCATCACGCTCACGATGTAAGCCGTCAACGATCGCTTGCATGCTGGCGAGTGAATAACGCGCATACATGGATGGCTCGAGCACTGAACCCCAGGTATCAAATACCATCACGGCCTGCGCGCCCGCTTCGATCTGTGCGTTGAGGTAGTCGGTGGTCACCGTTGCGAGTTTGGCCATCAATGCGTCCGCGGCTTCTGGCTCGCTATACAACAATGCTTTAGCTTTGCTGTACGTTTTGCTGCTGCCGCCTTCGATCATGTAGGTTGCGACGGTCCAGGGACTACCGGCGAAACCGATCAACGGCACGCTGCCGTCCAGCGCCGTACGAATCGTGGACACGGCGTCCGTCACATACCCTAACGTGTCGCTGACGTCCGGTACGGGCAGCTTTTTGATATCGGCGACCGAGTCAATCGTGCGCTTGAACTTCGGCCCTTCACCAGCAGAGAAGTACAACCCCAGGCCCATCGCATCAGGGACTGTCAAAATATCGGAAAACAAAATCGCGGCGTCGAACGCGTAGCGACGCAGTGGTTGCAGCGTCACTTCGCAGGCTAACTCGGCGTTCCGGCACAACGACATGAAGTCGCCTGCCTCAGCACGGGTCGCGCGATACTCCGGTAAGTAACGCCCTGCTTGGCGCATCATCCAAATCGGCGTGCGGTCAACAGGTTGGCGCATCAGTGCACGCAAAAAACGGTCGTTCTTAAGCTCTGTCATGGTTCGGTCCTGAAACGCTCAACTAAAGTGCTGGCGGATAGTTTGAATAATAGCTTGCGCGGCAGCGCGTGGATCTGGCGCATTGCGGATCGGGCGGCCCACAACAATGTAGTCAGCGCCGTTTTCAAATGCTTGCGACACGCTGACCACGCGTTTCTGATCGTCGGCCGGACGGTTGTCGACTGGACGAATACCTGGCGTTACCACAAGCAAGCGCTCATCAACGGTATCGCGCAACATGGGTACTTCCAGACCCGAAGAAATCACACCGTCACACCCGGCTTCGAGCGCGCGCTTGGCGCGCGACGCTACTAGCGCCGGCACATCACAATCGAAACCCAAATCGTCCATGTCACCACGATCCAGACTGGTCAACACGGTGACCGCAAGAATCTTCAGCTCGCCTTTTTCGCTCGCCGCAGCCTCCATGATCGCCTGATTGCCATGCACCGTACAGAACGTTGCGCCTCTGGCCGACAGATTCTTGACTGCCGCAGCCACTGTGGCCGGTACGTCGAACAGTTTGACGTCGATGAACACTTTCTTGCCTTTGGCGATAAGCCAGTCCAGCAGTTCGAAATAGCCCTCTCGCATCGCGAGCTCAAGGCCAATTTTGTAGAACTGCACGGCGTCGCCCAGCTGATCAACAAGCGCGCGCGCTGCATCCGCATCTGGCACGTCCAGTGCAAAAATCAAGCGCTCTTCCGGCGCGATAAGCTTGGGCATTGACCTGTACTCCGCTGTGACCCGCAGCGTGCTAGTTTACCTGAGACGGCGACACGATCACGCCTTGATCCATCAGTTCGGTATGCATATTAATTGCAAACCGATCGGTCATTCCTGCCAGATAGTCGGCAATCACGCGCTTGCGCTGCATCTCATCCTGCGGACCATCGGGTGTTCTCCGTGCCCGGTGTGCTTCAGGGATCAATTCATAGCGTTGGTCGAGCGCGCAGAACAAATCCTGAACGATTTGTCTGGAGCGTTCCTGAACCTTCTTGACGGAAGGGTGATGGTACAAATTGGCGTAGAGAAACTTCTTGAGCGATGCATGGGCCTCGAATACTTCATCCGATAACCGGATCAGCGCCGATCCATGCTGGCGCAGCGCGTCGCTATCTTTGGGAGCGGCAGCGGCAATCAGTGCCTTACTATGCTGGGTCAGGTCGCGCACAACCATCGCGATCATACGACGCTTCACTTCATGGATGAGCCGGTTGCGTGCAAGCTTCGGGTATTTTTTGGTGACCTCCCGATACGGCACATCAAACAGCGTCTCGGTGCGCAGCGCATCGATATCAAGCAAGCCGGCACGCAAGCCGTCATCGACATCGTGATTGTTGTAGGCCATAGCGTCGGCAATGTCAGCCAGTTGCGCCTCGCCACCCGGCAGCGTGCGCGCAAGAAACCGTCGCCCGACATCACCCAGACGTTTCGCATTGGTTTTTGAGCAGTGCTTCAGGATGCCCTCCCGCGTTTCGAACGTCAGATTCAGACCATCGAATTCGGCATACTTTTCTTCCAGCGTGTCGACGATTCGCAGCGACTGCAAATTGTGTTCAAAGCCGCCCCAATCACGCATACAGGCATTCAATGCATCTTGCCCAGCATGTCCGAACGGCGTATGGCCAAGATCGTGCGCCAAACAGATCGCCTCGGTCAGAGCCTCATGCAAACCCAGTGCAACCGCTACCGTGCGAGCGATTTGCGCGACCTCAATGGAATGCGTCAGACGCGTGCGAAAATGATCGCCCTCGTGGTTCACGAACACCTGGGTCTTGTACATCAGGCGTCGGAATGCCGTCGAGTGAATGATCCGGTCGCGATCACGATGGAATGCGCTGCGCGAGGCCGGACCAGGCTCTGCGTGTACGCGACCGCGACTGCTGTGCGGGTGCGATGCATAAGGTTGCAGGGCGTCAGCCACCGACTGCCGCCAGAGTCTGCGTGAGGCGCGCATCATCGTACGCGTCAGTCACGAATGCATCTCCCAACGAGCGCAACAAGATCAAGCGAATCCTGCCTGCCAGAACCTTTTTGTCATGACCCATCGCCTTGAGCAGCGCATCGGCATCCAGACCGGGCGCCGCAACGGGCAGCCCTGCCGCTGCAAGCAAGGCAACCAAGCGCTGTTGCTCATCGGCATCGATCGCGCTCATTTGCGCCGCCAGCCGCATACCGATCGCGACGGCCTCGCCGTGCAACCAGGTTGTATAGCCCGTGACAGCCTCAACAGCATGTCCGAACGTGTGGCCGAAATTCAGTAGGGCGCGATTACCCTGTTCGGTTTCGTCGTCTGCGACCACGCGCGCTTTGAGCGTACAGCATTGCGCGACGGCATAAGCCACGGCTTCCGGGTCACGCGCGCGCAGTGCCTCGATATTTGCTTCGAGCCATTCGAAAAAGGCGAGATCCATAATCGCGCCGTACTTGATGACTTCGGCGAGACCGGCGCTGTACTCACGAGGATCCAGCGTACTCAAGGTATCGGTGTCAATCACGACACCGACTGGCTGATGAAACGCACCGATCAGGTTCTTGCCGCGTGGGTGATTGACGCCGGTCTTGCCGCCTACCGACGAATCAACCTGCGCTAACAGCGTTGTCGGCACTTGCACAAAAGCGACGCCACGCATAAAGCATGCCGCCGCAAACCCGGTCATGTCGCCGACGACACCGCCACCAAGCGCAATAAACGTCACGTCACGTGCTGCGTTACTCGCCAGTGCCGTATCCAGAATATCGGCAACATGCGCTAACGTTTTGTACTGCTCGCCATCCGGCAGGACGTGCACCTGGCAATCGATGCGGCCCAGAGCGACCAGCAATGCGTCAAGGTACAGCGGCGCGACAGTGTGATTGCTCACAACGATTGCCTGTTGCCCGCGCACGAGCGATGCAATCCGGTCGCCGTCAGTCAGCAGTCGTTGGCCAATGTGGATATCGTAGCTGCGCCCTGCGAGCGCGACGGTTACCGTCGTTATTGCGTTTTCGCTCATGAGCCGATCCCCGAATTCAGCCAATCGAATACCTCGCTGGCGACGTCGATGACGCGTGCGCCGTCGGTATCAATCGTCACATCAGCGAGCGCGGTGTACAGCGGGTCGCGCACGGTGAACAAACGGTCGAGCGCCGCTTGCGGGTCATCCTGATACAACATTGGACGATGCTCCGAGTGGCGTACGCGTGCGTACTGTTGAGCAACGCTTGCACGCAGATAAACTACCGTTCCGCGTGAACCCAGAGCGCTGCGATTCGCTGGATCCATCACGACGCCGCCGCCCGTTGCCACAACAGTCAGGTCGCGCAGTGTTAACGCCTCGATCGCTTGTTGCTCGCGATGACGAAACCCGGCCTCTCCCTCGCGTTCGAAGATATAGGCGATATCCACGCCTGTGCGCTGTTCGATGTACGTGTCGCAATCGACGAAATCAAAGGCGAGCATATGCGCCAGCCTGCGCCCAACGGCGGATTTGCCGGCACCCATTGGCCCAACCAGAAATACGCGCTGTCTCATCGTTCGCTATCGCCCAAAAAAAAAGCTGCCGCACCGAAAAAGCTCCGGTGCGACAGCTCTATTGTAGCGGTCTTCGCTATTGGGTGACGAACGAACCCTCTTCGAGAATCTTCGGCGTCACGAAAATCAGCAACTCTGACTTGTTGTTGATCTTTTGCGTGGTCTTAAACAGATTGCCAACACCCGGAATATCGCCTAGCAAAGGCACTTTACTCACCGTATCGCGGATCTCGGTCTCGTAGATGCCGCCAAGAACAACCGTTTGACCATCACTGACCAGCACTTGTGTTTCCACTTCGCGGGTATCGATACTTGGAATTGCACCACCACCGATCACGGTGAATACCTGGCCAACCGTGTCCTGGCTGACGCGCAGATCCATCGCAATGTTGCCGTCCGGCGTAATCTGCGGGGTAACGGTCAGGCTCAGTACGGCTTCCTTAAAGGCAACCGCTGTCGCGCCACTGGCCGCCGCTTCCTGAAATGGAATCTCGACACCCTGCTTGATCACAGCTTCTTTCTGATTGGTGGTTACCACGCGCGGGCTGGAGACAATTTCGCCACGACCCTCTGCCTGCAATGCAGACAATTCAAGGTCAAGAATGAAATCGCTTTCGAGCACCGCCAGCGCAATAGAGCCAGCTGGGTTAGCGATAGGCAGGTTGACGTTGTAGCGATCAAGGTTTGTACCCCGATCAATTCGTGCCGGGTTGGCATTGCCGTTGGCAATGTCGTTGGCGCGATCAAGTGCAGATGACAACGTGTTGTTAACGTTACCGCCCGTGCCGCTGACGGCGTACAAACCATCGTCACTGAAATCAACCTGACTCAGGCCAAGACGCGCGCCGAACTCTCGTTGGAAGTCATCATTGACCGACACAATCCGCGACTCGATCAATACCTGCTGTACAGGGATATCCAGCGTCGTTACCAATCGACGAATATTTCGAAGACTCTCTGCCGTGTCCTGAATCAACAGCGTGTTGGTGCGCTCATCAATAGAGACAGTCCCGCGCTCGGTCAGGATGCCATCCTGTACCAACGCTGCCATATCGGCCGCTTTCGCATAGTTGATCTGCAAGAATTCAGAGAACGTCGGTTCGAGCTCCTGAATCGCCGCCCGAGCCTGAAGGTCAGCCTGTTCACGTGCGGCAATCTCAGTCGAAGGTGCAACAATGATGACGTTGCCGTTTTCGCGCATATCCAGACCGCGAGTGGTCATGACGATATCCAGCGCCTGATCCCAAGGTACGTTTTTCAAACGCAAGGTCAGGCTTCCCTGAACCGTGTCAGAGACAACAATGTTGCGACCACTGATCTCTGCCAGTACCTGCAGTACGGCGCGAGCTTCAATGTCCTGGAAGTTCAGTGAGACGCGTTCGCCAAAGTACTCTTTGTCTTCCGAGAAGATAGAACCTTGGGATTCATCTTTTTCGACCGCGCTGATTTCAATGGCGAACGTGCCGTCGGATTGATACGCCAGTTGCTCGTACGCGCCTTCGGCGCCAATCAGGATACGAACGTCGCGATTAACGCGCATGGCGTCTACGGTTGTTACCGGTGTCGCAAAATCCTGGACGTCAAGACGGCGCAGCAAATCGTCCGGCAACTCTGTGTCTTTGAACAACGCGACAACGCGACCGCCTTCCTGACGAATATCAACTGGCGTTGAGGGGTCAGTCAGACTGACGACAATGCGACCACCGCCGTCTCGGGTGCGACGAAAATCAATGTTGTCAATCGCACGTGGGCCGGAATATGCCGCCGCGGACGACGTTGGTGCTGGTGCGCCGGAGAACGTTGATGCCGCTGATGGCGCAACGCCTTGTCCCGCGCTGAGTACGACGGTAATCACGTTACCCGCGATACTCGTTCGGTAGTCGACCATGGTTTGCAGATTCAGGACAGCGCGAGTGCGGCCGTTGGCCTCTGCCATCAACACGGTATCCAAAGGACCCACGTCCACTTGTTGACGACGTGCCGCCATCTCGAGTGCCGAGTCAGGAATATCCAAAACGATACGAGCCGGATTGTCGATCGTGAAACTCAACGGCTCCTGCGCCGCTTCGCGCATGACAAGCCGCAGCTCTACGCCACGATCAGGCAATGCTTGAATTTGAATATCCTGCAAGCCGTTGGACGGCTCCTGAGCTCTTGCTGTACCCGAGATCATGGTCAACGCAACGACGAGCGCCGCGCTTGCTGCGAACATCAGTCCAGAGACTGATTGCCACGTTTGTGTCAGGGGCGCCGCTTGGGTTGTGCGCTTCATTCTTGATACTCCCAGTGCCATTTTTCTAGGCTTAGTTCGCAAGAGCAATGGCGACATCGCGTTCGATGTATCCGCCAATACCATTTGATACGATTTCGGTCAGAGTAATCTCTGCCTCATTGATTGATGTGATTCGTCCGTCGTTCTGACCGACGTAGTTACCCGGTACGACTCGGTGCACGATGCCGTCCTGGGCACGCAGCAAGCCATAGTTGTTACCGGAAATACTCAGCGTGCCGACCATGTCGAACGAATCCAAAGGAAACCCTTCGAGATACTCGCGGCTGCGATTGCGATCCGGGCCGTTCGCTGTGCCAGCGGCACCGCCTGAAGCAGCAGGTACGTCTGGTGTGAACGGTGAACGCAGTCCGTCGGCGTCTGCAGCGTAAGTAAACGTCTCGTAAGGCTTTACTTCAGGCAGCGGATCCGGGCGTTTGCCCGGACGGCTCTTGGTCTCGTCGATATACAGCTCGAGATCGTTCATATTACCGCCGCAACCGGCCAGCACTGCGCCTAGCGCAGTCGCGATGACCAAGCGCCGTGGCGTCGCGCCGAACATGGATCGAAGGTTGAAAACAGACAGTTTCATTCTCGGTTAACCCTCATCTTCTTCGAGGTAACGGTAGGTCTTCGCCGTCACATCCAACGTCAATTCTTCGGCCACGCTATCGCGCGATCGCGGCGAAATAGTGATGTCATGAAGCGTCACAATTCGTGGCAGCGCAGCAACGGCGCTCGCGAAGTTTGCAAACGCATGGTAGGAGCCACTCAGACGAATCCGGATCGGCTTTTCGGCGTAAAACTCACGACGAATCTCTGCTTGTGGTTCAAACAGTCTTTCCTCTAGTCCTGCTGCCAAGCCGGTTTGCGAGACGTCGATAATAAGGTTCGGAAGCTCGGTCTCACCGGGCAATTGCCGCAGCATGGCACCAAACGACTCTTCCATCTCGATGAGCTGATCTGCGTATTCCTGGAAGTTCGCGGCCTTGCGCTGCTTGTTCTCAAACACTTGTCTGAGCTCAGTTTCGCGACCCTGCTCTTTCTCAAGCACGAGCTGCTTGTCCTTGGCGATGGTGTAGTACACACCGCCAGCGCTCACTAGCAAGAACACGATAACCACGGCAGCAATCCGGAACGGCAGAGGCCAGCGGCCAACGTCGTTCGGATCTAGCGCATTAAGGTCGTCAATAATGCTCATCGTCTGCCCCCCGCATCCTCTTCCGCGGTCGGCAATCGTTGCTGCGCATTCAGTTCAAAACTGAAACGTTCGCGCCGTTGCCCGCGGTCCACCGTTTGAATTTTCTCAAGATCGGGGGTACCTACCCATTCGGAACCGTCAATATTGCGCATATACGACGACACGCGCGTCGATGACTGTGCGACGCCCGCAACCCGGATTTGACGGCCGCGCTGCGTGACACTTTGCAGATGCACGCCGTCAGGAATGGTGCGTGTCAGCTCGTCAAACAGATGGACGACTTCGGGGCGGCTTTGCTGCAGCTCCTCGATCACTTCCATACGCGCCAGCAAGCGGGCCTTTTGACGTTCGATACCATCGATTTCTTTGATGCTCTCTTCAAGAATCTTGATCTCGCTATCAAGCAGCGCGTTGCGGTCTTGCTGGTGACTGATGCGCGCACCGTAAACAAGGTTCGCCGCACCAATGATCCCAAGGCCGGCAACGACAGCACCGGCGATCGCAACGAGGAAATTCCGTTGGCGCTCTTTGCGCAGCTCTTCGCGCCATGGCAATAAATTAATTTGTGGCATTAATCAAAGCTCCGTAGCGCAAGCCCGCAGGCGGTAAGCAAAGCACAAGCGTCGGTTTCGACCCCTTGACCCTTGGCTCTTGCTGATACTTTCATTTGTCCGAGTGGATCACCGATCTCTGTCGGCACCCCAACCCGGCTGGCGATCACGTCAGCAATCCCCGGGATGTTGGCGCAACCACCGCACACAATAATAAGGTCTGGTTGTTCACGACCGCCACCTGACGCGAGATAGAACTGCAATGAGCGGCTCACCTGTTGGGTAACGTCATCGATGAACGGATCGAGCACTTCCGGCTCATAGTTACTCGGCAGCCCGCCCTCTTTCTTGGCGCGGCCCGCATCTTCCATCGACAAACCATAGGTACGCATGATTTCTTCGGTAAGCTGTTGCCCACCAAATGCGAAATCGCGTGTGTAGATGACTTTGTTGTCTTTCAGCACACCGAAGGTCGTGTTACTGGCGCCAATATCGATGACCGCAACAGATTGGCCAATCCCGTTGTTCGGAATCTGGTGTTGTAGCAGTCGGCATGCATTCTCGAGCGCGAAGGCTTCAACATCGACAACCGCGCTCTTCAGCCCGGCGGCGGCCACTGCGGCCTCTCGCTGATCGACATTGTCGGTACGCGTCGCGACTAACAATACGTCATTCATGTCTGCATCTGCTTCATTCGGACCAATAATCTCGAAATCGTGGCTGACTTCTTCCATCGGGAACGGAATGTACTGATCAGCCTGGATCTCAACCTGACCTTCCATTTCCGCTTCAGACAGCCCTGCGGCCATTTGAATCGTCTTTGTGATAGCAGCGTCGCCACTAATCGCAATGGCCACTTCCCGGCATTTTGTACCAGAACGTTTGACGGCGCGGCGGATTGCCTCGCCTACGGCTTGAGCGTCGACAATAGCTTTGTCGTTGATTGCATTGGCCGGCGTTGGCTCTGCAGCGTACGACTCAACTCGGTAGCTGCGCCCCGCTTCTGCCAGTTCGACCAACTTAATCGATGACGTAGTTATGTCAAGACCGAGTAGGATGCGCGTTTTCTTACCAAATATCACTCAATTTTTCCTTAAAAATCTTTGAGTTACGATTCTTATGTGGGCGCTTGCCTGAACAAACGACGTTAACTATATATCAATAAAATGTTAAATAAAATGTGACTGCGTACCGCTTTTGCGATTTGCTATCGTAAGTCACGACTTAACGTTAATTCTGTGAACTGTGTAGCGTGCTGGCGCATCGCCTTCCCGTGACCCCCAACAGAACCGCAAAACGAAAGTTTTGGGTGTCCCCACTCCCTTATCCGGCGGCCAATATGCATAATACCGCCGGGACAGACAAGGACATAAATACCGCTTTGAACACCAAATTCTTGCTGCGTACTGCAATTCGTGGCGCTGCACTCGGCGGCGCCCTGCTCATCGGCGCTGTAGCGGCGGTACTTGCAGCCTATCATTACGCCAAGCCGGCACTCCCGGATGCTGCGACGGTCCGCGACATTCCGTTGCAGGTGCCGCTGCGCGTTTACAGCCGTGACGGCAAGTTGATTCAGGAAATCGGCGAGCAACGTCGCATTCTGGTTTCTTATGAAGATATTCCGCAACACGTCATAGATGCGTTCATTGCGGCCGAGGATTCACGATTTTTTACGCATCCGGGCATTGATTATCAGGGCGTTATCCGCGCCGTTGTCAGAAACATCGCGTCAGGCAGCCGCAGCCAGGGCGCCAGCACATTGACGCAGCAATTGGCGCGAGATTACTTCCTGACGCGAGAGCGCAGCTACATTCGAAAGATCAAAGAAGCGTTTCTCGCCTGGAAGATTGAGCAGGAATTCAATAAACAAGAAATCCTTGAGCTATTTTTGAACAAGATGTTCTTCGGCCAACGAGCCTACGGCGTTGCAGCGGCGGGGCAGGTTTATTTTGGCAAAGAGCTCAAAGACCTGAATGTTGCTGAAGCGGCAACACTGGCGGGCGTGCTGCAGGCACCCTCGGCATACAATCCGGTGTCCGGACCGAATTCAGCCAAACGCGAACGCGCCTATGTGCTCGGTCGTATGCGCGCTCTAAATTTCATTGATGAAGCGCAATGGCAACAAGCCACCGATCACCCGCTGCTATCCAAGCTGCATGGCGCCGACATCGAGCTGTCAGCGCCCTATCTTGCCGAGATGGTCCGGCAAGTGCTGATCAGCGAGTATGGCCGGGACATCACGACTCGCGGCTATCGCGTCACGACCACGATCGATAGCCGTATGCAGCGCGCAGCGAATTTTGCCGTGCGCGATGGTTTGCTGGAATACGACCGGCGACACGGCTATCGCGGCGCGCTCGCAACGCTGGATATTGAGACCGTCACGGACGCTCAAATTGAGCAAACGCTGACAGATTACGCGGGGCCGGGCGGCCTCCAAAGCGCGATCGTTGTGGCGTTGAATGATGACAACAGCGCGCAATTGCGCCTGCGCGACGATGTGCGCGTGCGACTGCCATGGAGCGGTACCAGCTGGGCGGCACCGTTTATTGATCGTCGCCGAGTTGGTAACAAACCCGAAACCCTTGCGGAGGTGCTGTCTGCCGGTGATGTCATTCACGTCATACAAACCGTGACTGGTAGTTACGCGCTAGCGCAAGTACCAGAAGCGCAGGGGGCGTTAGTGTCACTCGACCCTGAAGACGGTGCCATTGCCGCGCTGACCGGTGGCTTCGATTACTTCGCCAGTAAATTTAATCGCGCCGTGCAGGCACGCCGGCAACCAGGCTCCAGTTTTAAGCCGTTCATTTATTCAGCAGCACTGGCCAATGGCTTCACCTTGTCGTCGATCATCAATGATCAACCGTTCGTCATCAGCTCCAGTGAATACGAAGGCGAATGGCGACCGAAAAATTCAACAGGGCGCTTTTACGGCAACACGAGGATGCGTAACGGTCTCGTGCGCTCACTGAACCTCGTGTCTGTTCGAATGCTCTACAAAATGGGCGTTGCAAGTGCGGTCCGGCATATCCAGCAGTTTGGTTTTGACGATGACGCGCTACCTAAAAATTTATCGCTGGCGCTCGGCAGTGGCGCTGCAACGCCGCTCGAAATGGCCACAGGTTACGCCGTGCTTGCGAATGGCGGGTTTAAAGTAACGCCATACTTCATCGATCGCGTAGAGCTTGCCGATGGTGAGCTGCTGCAGATGGCAAACCCCAAGCAAGTGTGTCGACAGTGTGAGCAAGAGTTTGTTGATGAACCTGACAATATCGAAACGCTGAATCTCACAACGGGCGCGACACTGGCTGGAGATGCGTTACGCGATTTTCTGACAGAAGACGCGATAGCACCGCGCGTGTTGCCGGCCACCAATATCTGGCTGGTTCAGGACATCATGCGCGATGTGATACGACGTGGTACCGGTCGACGCGCACGGGTACTTAACCGTAATGACCTCGCTGGCAAAACCGGCACATCCAATGACCAGCGCGATGCGTGGTTCGCCGGATTCAATCCGGACCTGGTCGCTGTCAGCTGGGTTGGCTTTGACAACGACGAACCATTGGGCGCAGGCGAGGAGGGTGGCCGAACCGCATTACCTGTCTGGATTCATTTCATGCGTGATGCATTGGCAGGCGCCCCGGAGCGGCGCTACCCACAACCCGATGGGCTCGTAACTGTGCGCGTCTCATCGAAAACCGGCGAGCTCGCTGGCGCCAATGACCGGGACTTTGTCTTTGAAACATTTGAAGCGGGTACCGAGCCGACAATGGTGGACGACGATATCGATCTTGACCCGTACAACAACGAAGAAACGCAGGTTGAGATGGAAGAGGTGTTTTAACCGGAAACGCGGGAATCACTTATGACACAGCTACCGGGCTCAGAACGCTCACGACTGACAGTGGCGCAGGAAGCAGCGAGAATCATGGCCGATCATGGCATCAAGGATTTCCATGCGGCGAAACGCAAGGCTGCGGCTCGCTTGGGTCTGGACCGTCACGGCGCACTGCCAAGCAATCAGGAAGTTGAAGCTGCCCTGATCGAACACCATCGCCTGTACAGCGAAGATGATCACGAGCAGATGCTCTATCACCGGCGCACGGTAGTGCTTGCGTTCATGCGATTGATTGAGACGCTGGAACCGCGATTGGTCGGTCCGCTGCTAGCTGGTACCGCAAGCCGAGATGCACCGTCGAACTTGCATGTGTTCTCTGACAGCCCGGAAGACATCGCGTGGTTGCTCGAGTCAGAAGGCGTCGATTACAAATTGTTTGAGCGCAGATTGCGCATGCAACGCGGTCGCAGCGAGAGTTTCCCGGGCTACCGCTTTGAATGGCAAAACGTCATGATTGAGGCGACGGTGTTTACCTATGACGGATTGCGCCAGGCGCCGTTAAGCCCGGTAGACAGCAAGCCGATGCGTCGCGCGTCCATCAAGAAGGTCGCGCGGCTACTGGAAGCAGCCGCACCGACGAGCGCTTCTAGCGAGTCTTGATGTCCGTGTAATCGCGCGCCGGCGAGCCTGTGTAAAGCTGACGCGGACGGCTGATACGGCTGTTTTCGCTGATCATTTCATCCCAGTGAGCCACCCAGCCGACGGCACGCCCGATCGCGAACATCACCGTGAACATCGATGCCGGAATGCCGAGCGCCCGATAAATGATTCCTGAGTAGAAATCGACATTCGGGTAGAGGTTCTTTTCGATGAAGTAGTCGTCTTTCAGTGCGACTTGCTCAAGCTCCAACGCAAGGTCGAACAACGGCGTATCGACGCGACCCAAATTCTTGAGGACCTTGTGGCACATTTCACGAATGATCGTCGCACGCGGGTCAAAGTTCTTGTAGACGCGATGACCAAAGCCCATCAGGCGGAACGGATCATTCTTGTCTTTCGCACGTGCGACAAACTCAGGAATCCGCTTCGGATCGCCGATTTCCTCGAGCATTTGCAAGACAGCTTCATTGGCGCCGCCATGAGCCGGACCCCACAGCGCCGAGATGCCTGCCGCAATCGCCGAATAAGGGTTCGCACCCGAGCTGGCTGCCATTCGAACCGTTGATGTGGAGCAGTTCTGCTCATGATCTGCGTGCAGGATAAACAACAGGTCTAGTGCTTCTGCGGCCACCGGATCGATCTGATACGGCTCTGCCGGCACACCGAAGAACATATTGAGAATGTTGCTGCAGTAGTCCAGATCGTTTCGCGGATAGATGAACGGCTGACCTAGCGAGTGTTTGTACGCGGCCGCCGCGATCGTCGGTAGCTTCGCGATAATGCGATGCGCGAAAATCTCGCGATGGCGCGGATCGCTGATGTCTGTCGAGTCATGGTAGAACGCAGACATCGAGCCGACGACGCCTGACACCATTGCCATCGGATGCGCATCGTAATGGAAGCCATTGTAGAACCGCAGCAGACTTTCGTTGAGCATCGTGTGATGTCGGATCGAATCAGTAAACTCGTCTAACTCACTGCTTGACGGCAAATGGCCGTTCAACAACAAGTAGCAGACTTCGACATAGTGCGATGATGCCGCCAGTTGCTCCACAGGATAACCGCGATACATCAGTACGCCTTCATTGCCGTCAATGAAGGTGATCTTGCTCTCGCAGCTGCCGGTCGACACAAAACCAGGATCATAGGTGAACGCACCCTGATCTTTGTAAAGACCACCGATAGCGATGACATCGGGTCCCGCGGTGCCGGAGCGAACGGGCAGCTGAGTCGTTTTGCCTTCCGGCGAAGTCAGCGTGTAAAACTTGTCTGTCATGTCTATGGTGTCCCTGATTGAATGCTATCGACGTGCCAGATCTGCCCGAACGCGTTCGGGCACTTATCTGTTCAGTGGCATAGCGGCTATCTTACCAATAACCGTAATGGCCATCGTACGGCGTTACTTGCCGTAACGACGGCGGAATCGATCTACGCGACCACCAGAGTCGACAATCTTCTGCTTGCCTGTATAGAAAGGGTGGCACGAAGAGCAGACTTCGACAGTGAGGTCTTTGCCCAGCGTCGAGCGCGTCTGGAACGACGCACCGCAACCGCAGGTGACGTTAATTTCGGTGTACGCCGGATGGGTGTCTGGCTTCATGATCTTTGATCTCCGAGCGTGGGCACAGGACGCGCGCACGTATCCAAAAAAAGGTCGCGTACTATATAGGCGTATCGCGATTTTGACAAGAACCGGGCGACGTTAACGCGTGCGCACAATCTTATCCACAAAACCTGTGGATAAACCTGTGGAAGAAACTTGTTTAAGCTGCTCAATCCCGCGTGGTTGTTACATTACGTTTAGAATGCTCAAAATATCGCCATTTCTGTTTATTGTTATTTTTCAATAATTTATAGACGCTTTTGCAGCCGCCACTAGAGACGAGCTGCATTATGCATTACAAATTCAGCAAAGCGCCCAGAATGTGCATAAGCCATTTTGGCGAGCAGCACATATTGAGACTATCGGCAAGTGTTTATGGCGGTAAAAAAAGTGCCTGTAAGTCATTGAGAAACCGTTGACCTAGCGCAGTGATGTCGAACTGCGCCGGCTGATCGAATCGAATAAGCCCGCGCTCAGCCGCGATATCCAGTGTGGATTGAATCGTGGATGCGCTCACGCCGGTCTTGTGCTCGAACTCTTCGAGGGTAACGGTGCCGGTCACGCGCAACCGGTTCAAGAAGAACTCAAATGGCATCGCAGCATCGTTAATGCGCTGCCGCGCCAGCGGCGTTCGCGCCGAAATCGCCTCAATATAGCTCTGCGGGTGCATCGGCTGGGCGTATCGGAACACTGCACCGCCTCGCGTGAGTTTGCCGTGCGCGCCTGCACCGACGGCGAGATAGTCACCAAAATGCCAATAATTGAGATTATGCCGACTTTGCGCTCCATGCTGCGCCCATGCGGATACCTCGTAACGTTCGAATCCGGCATTCGACAGCACCGCCGCGCACTGCTGGCCAATCTCATGCAGGATGTCTTCGGCCGGCAATGGCGGCGGCTTGGCAAAGAAGACCGTGTTGGGCTCAAGCGTTAGCTGATAGTGCGAGATATGCGAAACGCCAAGCGATAACGCGGTGCGGATGTCGTCCACCGCTGCAGCGACCGTTTGCCCGGGCAAGCCATGCATGACATCCAGATTAATGCGCTCGAAACCCGCAGCGTCAGCTTCTGCGACCGCGCGATGGGTATCTTGCGGACTGTGTAACCTGCCGAGTCGCTGCAATGCGCCAGCGTCGAAACTCTGCGCGCCTAGCGACACCCGGTTGACACCTGCAGACCGATAACCCGCGAAACTGTCTCTTTCCAGCGCCCCGGGATTTGCTTCCATGGTGATCTCAGCGTCGTTGCTAAACCCCCATGCCTTGTCTGCCGCTGCCAGAACACGCGCTATTTCACTCGGCGAAAACAGCGACGGCGTGCCGCCGCCAATGAATACCGAGTCAATGTTGCGCGTATCACGCTCGTCCGCCTGCAGTGCAATATCAGCAAGGACAGCTGCAACGTAGTCTGCGCGCGCACCGTCACGCTCGGCCGCGGCAGGCACCTGGTGCGAATTGAAATCGCAGTACGGACACTTCTTCAGACACCACGGGAAATGCAGGTATAGCGACAGTTTTGGTTCAGTCAGAGTCGCCAAAGTAGCTCACCAATTGCGGCTTGAGCGCGTGCAACGCTCGCGCGCGGTGGCTGACCGCGTTTTTTTCATCGCGCGTTAGCTGCGCGGCACAGCGGTGCTCACCTTCAGGCACGAAAACAGGGTCATAACCGAAACCGCCATCGCCTGACGGCGCTTGGGCAATGTGTCCGTGCCATTGACCCTGACAAATCAGCGGCGTTGGATCAGCGACGGAGCGCATGAACACCATGACGCAGCAAAAGTAGGCTTCGCGACTCATTAGCGCGTCGCCTGCAAGCGCACCAAGCAACTTGCGATAGTTGTCTTCATCGCTTGCAGTATTGCCGGCATACCGCGCCGAATACACCCCCGGCGCACCCGCAAGAGCTGGAACAACCAAGCCGGAGTCGTCCGCCAATGCGGGTCGGTTGGTCTTCGCACACGCGTTGCGCGCCTTGATGACTGCGTTCTCGACAAACGTTGTGCCTGTCTCGTCAGCCTCGGGGACCTGCAATGCCGTTTGCGCAACGACTGTCACCGACACCTCGGCCAGCAGCGCGCCGATCTCGGCGACTTTGCCGGCATTGCCGGTGGCCAGTACGAGCTCAGACCCGCTCACGCGTTTTCCAGCGCCTGTAGCTGGGCGGCTTGCAGCGCATCGACGCCTTGCGCTGCCAGCGCAAGCATTTGGTCAAGCTCGCTGCGCTGGAACGCATGCCCTTCGGCAGTGCCTTGCACCTCAATGAACCCCCCAGCGTGATTCATCACGACGTTCATATCGGTCTCGGCTTGCGAGTCTTCCGGGTAGTCCAGGTCCAGCACTGGCGTGCCTCGATAAATACCAACAGAGACGGCGGCAAGCCCGCCATGCAACGGATCCTTCTTGATTTTGCCTGCCGCTTGCAAGCCGCGGGTAGCCAATGCGAGCGCGACGTAGGCGCCGGTAATCGACGCGGTGCGCGTGCCACCGTCTGCCTGCAACACATCGCAATCCAACGTGACCGTGCGCTCGCCGAGCGCTGACAAATCAACCACAGCGCGCAATGACCTTCCGATCAGTCTCTGGATTTCCTGAGTTCTGCCCGATTGCTTGCCACGCGCGGCCTCGCGCTGTCCGCGCGTGTTCGTTGCGCCTGGCAGCATGCCATATTCACCTGTGACCCAACCCTGATGCTTGCCACGCAGGAACGGCGGCACCCGCTCCTCAACACTGGCTGTGCACAGCACCCGCGTATCGCCGCAACTGATCAGTACTGAACCGGCAGCATGGCGGGTATAGCCGGTCTCAATGGTGATGGGTCGTAATTCGTCGACAGCACGGCCACTCGGTCGCTGCATGGGAAAATCTCCGCAAGTAAGTAGCCGGCGAGTATAGAGTACGCGGCGCTACACCGTGTGCTCAGTCGAGCCAGCGCAACGCCGCAACGGTCGTATTGTCTGCACGTTTACCGTTGTTCTTGATCGCAAGATCGCACATCACTTTGAGCACCATCGGCAAGTGCGTGTCGTGCTCGTAGCTCAACTGGATCAGCTGATCATCTTCGAGGCCGGACCACAAACCGTCACTGCACAACAACAAGACGTCTCCGGGCGATAGTGCATGCTTGCGCGAAACCGTAATACCGGGCAACGCGTCGTCGCCACCCAGACAGGACTCTACGTAATTGCGCATCGGATGCTCTTGCGCTTCTTCGCGGCTGATCACGCCTTCATGGATCAAGACCTCGACGTGGGAATGATCCCGCGTCACTTTATGCACTGCGTGATCGCGCATCAGGTAGATGCGTGAGTCGCCGACGTGCACCCAGTAGCACGCATCATCCTGGACAAGACAAATCGCACACGTAGCGCGGGGACGACTATCGACAGAGCGATCTTTACCAAGATCAACCAGTGCGTCATGCGCGATGCTCACCGCGCGGTACAAAAAACCCTGCACATCGAGGATAGGCTGTGGCGTGCTCTCGAATACCCGGCGCACCGTGGCGAGGCCCGTTTCGGCAGCGATTGCGCCATCCGAATGGCCGCCCATCCCATCGAACACCATCAGCAGCGCCGCCTGATCGCCAATAGCGATATCAGCGCGATCCTGATTATCCTTTCGCTTGCCGATCAGACTTTCTATTGCGTATTCAATGTTCAAGTAGTGCTACTTCCACAGCCATCCGTTGGCACGTTATGATGTCGAGACGCTAAACGGTTGCTGCCCGCGCAGTTGTTGTTCGCACGATTTCCACACCATCTCACTACCCGATTCGCCACTGCCCACAAAACAAAATAACAGCAGCAGCCGGCACATCGCTATGATCTGGTGCACATTAAACGCTTTCAACATTTTGAACCGCGTAAAGACGACTGATAACTGCCATGAGTAACAGCTTGAACAGCATGACCGGTTTCGCCCGGTGCGAGACACCCACGCCGGATGGCACACTGAACTGGGAGATCCGCAGCGTCAATCACCGTTACCTCGATGCGCAGTTCCGTATGCCAGAAGCGTTACGCCGGTTTGAGCATCAATTGCGCAAACACGCAACGGCGCAGCTGGCGCGGGGCAAGGTCGATTGCACACTAACGATCAATCGCGATACCAGCGGCGAGATGCAACTACATATCAATCAGGACATGCTGCAGGCAATCGCAGCAGCCTCAAAGACGATTCGCAGCGGCATTGAGGATGCCCAGGCACCGAATGTCATCGATGTATTGCGTTGGCCTGGTGTGCTTGCAGAACGTGAGCGCGACGATGAAGCGCTCGCCAAAGCCGTGGTTTACGGCTTCTCGCGCGCGATCACAATGTTGATTGAGATGCGCCAGAACGAAGGACATCACCTTGGCGGACTGCTACTCAAGCGCTGCGACGAGCTGGACACACTCGCAACATCTGTTCGCGAACGCAGGCCGAGCGTACTGGCGGCGTGCCGCGCACGCATGCTGGAACGACTGAGCCGACTTGATGTCACTGCCGATCCCGGCCGGCTTGAAACGGAGCTCGCTCTGGTTGCCCAAAAGCTTGATGTTGACGAAGAGTTAGACCGCCTGGACGGTCATCTCGACGCAATGCGCACGATCGTCGCGACCGGTGGCCCATGCGGTCGTAAGCTGGATTTTTTGATTCAAGAGCTCAACCGCGAGGCCAACACATTGGCATCCAAAGCGTCAGACGCCGACACCACCAGCGACGCGGTGGACATGAAAGTCGCGATTGAACAGATGCGCGAGCAGGTGCAGAACATTGAGTAGGCGGATACGGCGAGGCCGTTTGGTGGTGATTTCGGCGCCCAGTGGCGCCGGCAAGACCACGCTGGTCAAGGGGCTCATCGAGCGCGACGAGCGTTTTGTATTCTCCGTGTCGTATACGACGCGCAAGATTCGGCCTACAGAGGTAGACGGCACCGACTATCATTTCGTTAGCCCCGAACGCTTTATCCAATTGCGCGATGCAGACGCGTTCTTGGAACATGCGCAGGTGTTTGATAACTATTACGCAACGGGCCGCGAGGCCGTCGAGGCTCTGCTGCGAGCCGGCAATCATGTTGTTGTTGAGATTGACTGGCAGGGCGCACAGCAAGTACGCCAGCAAATGCCTGATTGTTGTTCGATTTTTATCGTCCCACCGTCAGTAGCTGCTTTGGAGCAACGTCTGCGCAGCAGACAAACCGATAGTGAGCAAGTCATACGCCGCAGGCTTCAGGACTCGCTCGCCGACCTGTCCCACTGGCATGAGTTTGACTACATCGTCGTCAACGACCATCTGGAGGCTGCTCTGGATGAACTTGCCGGGCTTGCCAGCGGCCGGCTACGCCGCAATCGCGTAGGCACACGCCGTGTCGCGCGGCGCATGCAGCGCCTGCTGGGGGAATAGCTGAAAAATGCGCACAATTCGCTAGCCAAGCGTCTTGCGCATGTCATATGATGCTCGGTCACACTTTCTACAGAAGATGATGTCACCATGGCACGCATTACCGTCGAGGACTGCCTCGATAAAGTCGACAATATTTTTGATTTGGTTCTGATCGCGGCAAAACGCGCTCGCCGTTTGGCGAATGGCGCCGATGCAACGCTTGAGTGGGAAAACGACAAGCCCACCGTTGTTGCGCTGCGCGAAATCGCAGAAGGCAACGTTACGTCCGCCATTCTGGATGAGCCTGACCTGCCGCCCGAAGACATCATGCGCCCTGAGCCCGTCGGCGAAGACATTATGCCGCTGCGTGCACTCGGCCTCGGCGACTAAACTCGCGCCGACCCGCTAAGGCAATGCAACGCCGCAGTCACCGCCTCGTAACGCTACAGCTGACGCTGTGTCCGGCGTAGGCGAACGCGGTCTCGATTACGCCACCGGGCTGCTCGGACGGTTCGCTAACAGCCGCTGGGCAACAGGTTTCAGCAAACTACTGGACGCACTTCGCGACTACCTGCCACCCGAGCAGATAGAGCTCGTCGCGCGCGCCTATGAGTTTGGTGCGGCGGCGCACCATGGACAAAAACGTAAATCCGGCGCGCCGTACATCAGCCACCCTGTCGCAGTGGCAACGATCCTTGCCGAAATGCGCATGGACGCCGAAACCATTGCTGCGGCGATTCTGCACGACGTCATCGAAGACACCTCGGCGGCTGCCGACGAATTAGAAGCCGAATTCGGCAAGGCAGTGGCAACGCTGGTTGAAGGCGTCACAAAACTCGATCAGGTTCAGTTCAAGAGCCGCGCTGAAGCGCAAGCCAGCAGTTTTCGAAAAATGTTGCTGGCGATGATTGAGGATATACGCGTCATTCTCGTTAAGCTCGCAGATCGCTTGCACAATATGCGCACGCTTGAGTCCATGCCTGCGGAAAAACAGCGCCGCATCGCACGCGAAACGCTCGAGATCTATGCGCCCATTGCCAACCGGCTGGGCATCAACACGATCAAGGTTGAGCTTGAGGAGCTCGGGTTTCGCTATCTGTATCCGTTTCGTTATCAGGTAATCCGCAACGCAATCAGAAAATCAGCCGGCAACCAGCGCCAGATGGTCGCGCAGCTCACCGAAACATTAGGCGCGGCCTTGCACTCGCATAACATTCCCGGCGAAGTCGTTGGCAGGCGCAAGAACCTGTACAGCATTTATCAGAAAATGCAGGAGAAGCGTATCTCGTTGAGCGAGATTGTTGATGTCTACGGTTTCAGGATTATCGTCGACTCGGTCGATACCTGTTACCGCTCGCTCGGGCTGGTGCACAAACTCTACAAACCGATGCCGGGTAGATTCAAGGACTACATTGCGATTCCGCGAATCAACGGCTATCAGTCGCTTCACACGACCTGTTTCGGTCCACGCGGCTTACCCTTGGAAGTGCAAATACGCACCTCAGCGATGGACATGCTCGCCGAAGATGGCATCGCGTCTCACTGGGAGTACAAAGCGACCGAAAACGCGTCGAGCTCGTCACAGCAACGTGCCCGCGAATGGCTCGGCCGACTGATGGAAATGGACCAATCCGAAAGCTCGGAAGAGTTCATGGAGAACGTCAAAGTCGACCTGTTTCCCGACAAAGTGTACGTCTTCACGCCCAAAGGCGACATTCTGCGGCTGCCGCGCGGCGCGACTCCTGTCGATTTTGCTTACGCAGTTCATACCGATGTCGGCAACCGCTGCGTTGCCGCCAAGATTGATCGGCGGCTCGTGCCGTTGCGCACGCCGATGACGAACGGACAAAGCGTCGAGATCATCACCGCACGCGGCGCCAAACCGAACCCGAACTGGGTCAACTACGTCGTCACGGCAAAAGCGCGCACGGCGATCCGTCAGTACTTGAAAAACCTGCGGCAAGATGAAGCCCGTGATCTTGGCAAGCGAATGCTGAATGCCGCGCTTGCGGAAACCAACCTGTCCGTCAGAAAGCTCTCACGCCAAACCATCAAGACGTATCTTGACGAGGTCGGCCTCAATACGATTGCCGAGCTGTACGAGCAGTTGGGACTTGGCGAACGCCTCGCGCCCTTGGCAGCGCGTCAGATTATTGCTGCGCGCGACGGCGACAGTGCGGTTGAAGTAGAGTCGACTGACGGACCTTTAACCATCGCCGGCACTGAGGGGATGGTCGTGAGTTACGCACGCTGCTGCAGTCCGATTCCGGGCGACGCCATCATGGGGTATTTGAGCTCCGGACGCGGCATCGTGATTCATCGCACGCAATGTGGGAATCTTGCGAGCTTCCGCAAACACGCAGAGAAATGGATTGACGTCGAATGGCTCGACGGTATTGATGAACGCTTCCGAGTGTTGCTCACTGTTGAGGCTGTGAATCGAATGGGCGTTCTGGCGGAAGTCGCGGCGACTATTGCAGATGTCGGCTCCAATATCGATCAGGTCGACGTGCGCTCGAAAGACATCGACACCTCAAACCTCGCATTCGGCATCGAGGTAACGGATCGCGTGCATCTGGCGAACGTGCTGCGCAGTATTCGAGGCATGAAAAGCGTCCTGCGTGTGTCGAGAAACCTCGCCTGACACCCCACTGCCGCAGCGCCTTGGCCTATAATCAGCGACACGACACTCTGGCAGGCGATTTGCTGATGACACGCACACCTATCGAAACCCCTAAGGCACCTGGTGCCATAGGCACCTATTCGCAGGCGATCAAAACGGCAAACTTGCTGTTTATCTCCGGACAAATTCCGTTAGACCCGACCACCATGACAGTCGTTGACGGCGATTTTAAAGCGCGCACCCGGCAGGTTTTCACAAATCTCGCCAGCGTCGCCGAGGCAGGTGGTGGCTCACTCAACGACGCCGTCAAACTGACGATCTTCCTGACTGACATGAATGACTTTGCGAAAGTCAACGAAGTCATGGATGAGTTCTTTGACGAACCCTACCCTGCGCGCGCTGCGGTTGGCGTGGCGAGCCTGCCCAAAGGTGTCGACGTTGAAGCCGACGCCATCGTAGCGCTCTGACTCAGGGTTTCGCATGAGTGCATTGCGCGCGCCGGTCAGCGCGCTTCGCGGCGTTGGCCCGGCGATGGCCGAACGGCTCGCCAAACTCGGCGCTGAATGCGTCGAGGATTTGCTGTTCCAGCTACCGCTACGCTACGAAGATCGCACACAGATTACCCCGCTGGGCGGTGCGCAATCCGGTCAGCGTTGCCTTATTGAAGCGGAGGTCGTGCTTGCCGAAGTCGTGTATCGCGGCCGTCGCACGATGCTGGTGCGTATTGCGGATGGCAGTGGACAGATGACGTTGCGCTTCTTCCATTTCACGAATGCGCAACGCAACAACTTTTCGCGCGGCGCGCGCATCAGTTGCTTTGGCGATGTGCGACAAACGCCTGGTGGCCTGGAAATGGTCCACCCGGAATACCGACTTCTGCGTGCCAACGAAAACAGTGCCGTCGAACAAGGCCTGACGCCAGTCTATCCGGTCACTGAAGGGCTCGGGCAACAACGCATGCGACGGCTTATTGGCGATGCGCTCACGACAATGCGCCGCTCACCGCCCGAAGAGTTGTTGCCGGACGACGTGCGACACCGGCGTGAACTGCCGACGCTCACCGAGGCCATCGAATATCTGCACGCACCACCACCAGGCACAGACCTTTCTGCACTGGCAAGCGCAATGCACCCGTGCCAGCGACGATTAGCCCTGGAAGAGCTCCTCGCTCACCACGTCAGCCTGAAATTGCTGCGGATGGAAATGCAAAGTGAGGACGGTGTTGCGATCAACCCCAACAGCGAACAGCGGCGCGCGCTGCATGCGCAATTACCGTTCGAACTCACTGGCGCGCAAGCGCGCGTGCTCGACGATATCGTTCGCGATATGGCGCAAGCAACACCGATGCTGCGACTGGTACAGGGCGACGTAGGCTCGGGCAAGACGATTGTCGCCGCGCTCGCCGCGCTCGGACCTATCGAGGCCGGTTTGCAATGCGCATTGATGGCACCCACTGAATTGCTTGCCGAGCAACACTTCAGGAACTTCGACGCATGGCTCTCACCGCTTGGCATCAAGATCGCCTGGCTCACAGGTAGCCTGCGTGCCGCCGCGAGGCGCGAGGCGCTAGCCGCGATTGCCGATGGTAGCGCCAGCATGGTGATTGGCACGCATGCGCTGTTTCAGGACAGCGTTGACTTCGACAGCCTCGGCCTTGTGGTCATCGACGAGCAGCATCGCTTCGGTGTACATCAACGACTCGCCCTGCGCGACAAAGGCCCCGATGGGCGACCACCCCATCAACTGGTGATGACCGCAACGCCGATCCCACGCACGCTTGCCATGACCGCGTACGCCGACCTTGATACCTCTGTTATCGACGAATTGCCACCGGGGCGAACGCCGGTGAGTACTGTCGTCATTCCGGATCTGCGCCGCGACGAGGTCGTCATGCGCGTACGAGATGCGTGCAATGACGGGCAACAAGCCTACTGGGTTTGCCCGTTGATCGAAGACTCCGACATTCTTGATTTTCAAGCAGCGGAATCAACCGCGCAGTACTTGCGTGAGCAACTCCCCGATCTTGCGATCGGACTGATTCACGGTCGTCTGAAAGCGCGGGAAAAAGAGGCGATCATGAATCAGTTCGCGCGCGCGGAACTGCAATTGTTAGTTGCTACCACCGTGATCGAGGTAGGCGTGGATGTGCCTAATGCGAGCCTGATGATTATCGAGAACGCCGAGCGGATGGGTTTGTCGCAACTCCACCAACTGCGAGGTCGAGTTGGCCGGGGCAGCGCAAAAAGCAGTTGCGTTCTGCTCTACAAAGCACCGTTGTCACGCACGGCGAAAGCGCGACTCGGCGTACTACGCGAGACAAATGATGGCTTCGTGATCGCCCAGCGAGATCTTGAGTTGCGTGGTCCAGGCGAGGTTCTTGGCACGCGTCAAACAGGCAGTATGAACCTGCGTCTGGCCGACCTGGATCGTGATGCTGACTTACTCCCGGATGTGCATATCGCTGCCAGCGAGCTGCTCGCGCAACATAGCGATGACACCGCCATTCGTATCGAACACTTGCTACAACGATGGATCGGCAGCGCGAGCCGCTACGGGAACGTTTAGAATAGCAAGTTAATGAAAATAGCTGCCCGACAATTTCTATGGACGCAATGAGCACTGAATCAGGCGATATGCTGTGGCAACACGCACTACCGATGGCTGGCAATGCCGCCGATTGGCTGGGCGACCCAGGCTTGCTGACGGACGACGTGCGCCGCTCCTGCGATGACCCGTTAGTGCTGAGCGTGTTACACGACGGCCGTGCTAGGTTGCCCGCAAACGTGCACGCGGCGCTGCCCGGCGCGTTCAGCAGAGAAGGATGGCAGCGTGAAATCAGCATGCGGGCGGGCGAGATGTTGGTCGTGCATGCTAGAACGTTTGCGCCTGCTGAGACTATCGCGGCACACGACTGGCTGGAATCATTGGGAACGAGCCCGCTGGGTCACGCGCTCGCCAAGCTTGGTGATGCGGCTCGCGTCGACATGCAGTATTGCGACTCGACGCTAATCACCGGAGATTTGGCGCCGCCCGCCGAATGCGACGGTTGGTCACGCCGATCGTTGTTTGAATTCGATGGCCTGCCGTTGATGTTGTTCGAGCATTTCACTGCCGCGCTGTTACAACGCGCAAGGCTACGCGCATGAACACAAGGCAAAACACACCGATGTTGCAACGATTGTTGCGACAACTATTGGTGTACGTTCGCCTGATGCGACTCGACCGGCCTATCGGCATTTGGCTGTTGGCGTGGCCAATGCTGTGGGCATTGTGGATCGCCGGCAATGGCAAGCCTGACGCAACAATTCTGATCGTTTTCGTACTTGGCGCTGTCATCACAAGATCAGCCGGCTGTGTGATTAACGATATCGCGGACCGCAATTTCGACGGAGAAGTGCAGCGTACACGCGAACGTCCATTGGCGAACGGCGAGGTCGGTGTTGTTGAGGCGCTTGCGCTGTTTATCGGGCTGGGCTTCATTGCGATCGGACTTGCTGCCACGCTAAACACGCTCAGTCGTGTCATCGCAGGGGTGGCTGTCGTGATCATGGTGGCGTATCCGTTCATGAAGCGTTTTATCTCCGTGCCGCAACTCATTCTCGGGTTAGCCTTCGGAACGGCAGTGCCAATGGCTTTTGCCGCGCAAACCAATGCGATTCCACAAGACGCATGGTTTCTGTTCGCAATCACGGCCTTGTGGGCGGTGATCTACGACACGATGTATGCCATGTGCGATCGCAAAGACGACTTGGCCGCCGGCATCCGCTCTACAGCGATTCTCTTTGGGGAAACCGATAAATTCGTGATCGGAGCACTGCAAGCGATCATGCTCATGGCATTGCTGCTGCTCGGGCAACGGTTGGAAATGACGCTGTGGTATTACGCTTGCGTCATCGCGGTTGCTGTCTTCATGGGTTACCAGCAATGGCTTATCAAGGACCGCGACGAGCATCGGTGTTTGCAGGCATTTCTCAACAATCACTTCATTGGTATGACGTTGTTTGTCGGGCTTGCGTTGCATTATTTGTACGCACCAGCAGCAACCTAGCCGACCCACACTGATACTGTTTTAACCCGCACGCGCCAGCACAACCGCGCGCACGGTTAGCGCGCCGGCAGCCCGCAATGCGGCAGCGGCAGCAAGCACAGTCGCGCCGCTCGTCATGACATCGTCGACAATGCAGACATGCTTGCCGTGAACATGATGGCGCGCGGAGAAAGCGTCAGCCACATTGTGTTGACGGGCATCACCGCGCAACGATACCTGAGGCTCGGTATCACGTTGGCGCACAAGCCAACGCCGTCGCAAAGGCCAATGCCACTGTTTCGACAGCGCAGCGGCAAGCAACCCCGCTTGATTGAACCCACGCACGCGCTGTCGGCGGCGATGCAATGGCAGCGGAACGATGAACGCGCGCTGGTGATCGGGCCAGTGCGGCGGTCGCGCGGGTAATAATTGAGCCAGCGCCGGCAGGATAGTCAGATCGCCATCGTATTTGAGGCGCGCGATCATCTGATCCAGCGGAAAATCGTAACGCAGTGGCGCAAGCACACACAAATCACGGTCGGCCCATTCATGGCAACGACCACACCGCGACGCCGGGGCGGCGAGCGGCGCTGCGCAACGGCCGCAGCAAACCAGGTTGTGCGGCATTGCGGCTGCGCAATCGCGACACAGCGGTGCGCGGGTGACAGCCGCGCACAACGAGCAAGAGCGACCCGAAAGCCACACGAGCAAACGGTGCCAATGCGCGTTCACGTCAGCCTTCACATTGGAACGACGAAACATCTCGCAACGCTAGCGTAAGAGGCGTCAACACAACCGCGCACAAAACCGGTCGAAACACGCGATAATGACAACACCACCAGTTACACGACGTGCCACTTAGTGCTGCCGTACCCGATTCATCCCAGGCGCATGCCGCAACCCGAAACATTTGCCCGCGATGCGTTCTTGTTCGCGCATACGGCACGCGAGCTCATGTCGCGTCTCGACTTACTCGCCGTCATGCCGGAGCGCATTGTCGATGTCGGCGCACACGATACGCAGTTTTCGCAACAGTTAGCGGCCCACTACAAGGCAGCGCAGATCACGGCAGTCGAGCCGTGGCAGCAGCTGTTGCCCGGCAGTCAGACACGCCGCTGGCCTTGGCAAAAACGACGTATCCAGCCTAGCTCTAACGTGCTGACAGACTTACCACTTGCCGATCACAGCGCACAAATGGCGGTCGCCAATTTGTCGTTGGTACGCTATGCCGAGCCGGACGCTGTGTTGAACGAAATCGCGAGAGTATTGCAACCGGGCGGCGCGTTCCTGATGGCAACGCTCGGACCAGACACCTTGCGAGAATTGCGCGATGCGTGGCAAAGCGCTGATGCGCAACATGCGCACGTTGCAACGTTCACCGACATGCATGATGTCGGCGACGCGCTCGTGCGTAACGGTTTTGCGGAGCCGGTACTCGATGTGGAGCGACTGACTCTGCGCTACACGTCAGTCGATGCCCTCTGGCGTGACCTTGGCGCTCATGCTGCGCGAAATCGGCTGCCAGACGCGCGGAAAGGGCTGACAGGTAAAAACACGTTCTCGCAAATGACACAGAACTTGCAAAACGACGATGGGACTTTCGAGATCAGCGTCGAGGTTGTGTACGCACAATCATGGGGACAAGAGCGGCGATCCAGCCCGGATCCGTCTGGTGACATACGGATAAGTCCGACATCGATTCGACGACGCGTCTAATTTTCGTCACAAACAACTGATTTCTAAATAGAAAACGAGATCTGTCGCTAGCTCAGATACGATGCATAAGCTACTATCTATTTGCGTTGCATGGAGAGCGGCCTTGTACCAGTTTGAACTCACCCCGAATTGCGCGTTATCCGCACAGCAAGCCGTGATGTTTTTCAGCGGTGTTGCCAGCGTCAGCCTGCTGATCGCGTTCGCATTTGTGCTGATGGGTTACTGGCCAATATTGCCGTTTGCCGGGCTGGAGCTTGCGCTGCTGGGGTGGGCTTTGAAACGCAACTGGGACAGAGGCCAAACCAGCGAATACGTCGAGATCGATGCGCAAGACATCACACTGACTCGCTGCGATGCGGCAGGTGATGTAGTGCAGACCATCCGACTGCCGACACCTTGGACACAAGTTGCACTGATACGCGACCGCCGCGGTGTCGCGGGCAGCGAGCTTGCCTTCGGTCAGAAGGGCAAGTGGTGGGTATTCGGGCGTTTTTTGGTGCAACAGGAAAAACAGGCGTTGCGACGCCGGATAACAGAGGTACTTCGACAAATTCGGCACGCGGCGCCGCAATCAGAACCGGAGAGTGCGAAACGCCGGGATTAATCACTGACAAAGAGAACTGGGTCTGCATTTGTAACCGCTGAACGGGTACAATTTGCGGCGGGATAACCGGGGCCAAAATCTACGCGAGACGTTTCTACGCTGGCGTAGCGCTCCACTTGCCAGATCATCAAGATCGAGAACGAAAAAACATGGATATCAAACGCAAAATTGCAGCGATTGCGCTGTTGTTGTTACCCAGCGCCAGCGCGCTGGCAGACTGGGACCTGAACATGCGCGAGGGCGTCACAGCCATAAGTCGCGAGATTTACGGTCTGCACATGCTCATTTTCTGGGTATGTTGTTTCATCGCCTTCTTCGTATTCGGCTGGATGATCATCGCACTGGTTCTGCATCGCAAATCACGCGGGGTTGAGGCAGCGCAGTTCTCGCACAGCACCAAAGCAGAGATCATCTGGACGTTGATCCCGGTCGTCATTCTGGTCGGCATGGCCGTGCCCGCTGCCAAGACCATGGTCAAGATTGAAGATGACCGGAATCCGGACATCACGATCAAAGCGACTGGCTATCAGTGGAAATGGCAGTACGAATATCTGGATGAAGGCGTGAGCTTTTATTCCAATCTGGCTCGCACCAGCAACGACGCACGACGTCTGAATTCAGGTATCGCTCCTGAGTCAGTACCCAACTACCTGCTCGAGGTCGACAACCACGTCATCGTGCCGGTCAACAAGAAAGTTCGCGTCCTGATCACATCCAATGACGTGCTGCACGCATGGTGGATGCCAGACTTTGCGATCAAGAAAGACGCCATCCCCGGTTACATCAACCAGGTGTGGTTCACCGCAGAAGAGCCGGGCATATACCGCGGCCAGTGCGCTGAGCTATGCGGACAGGATCATGGCTTTATGCCGATCGTCGTAGAAGTGCTCGAGCAGGACGCATTCGACGCACGGATGGCCGTATTGCAGGCTGAGTTCGGCATTGATACGCCGAAGTTGGCCGCCGCGGACTAACCGCAGACCGACGTTTAGAAACAGATTTAACAAACAGACCAAGACACAGGCATCAGCGCACACACGAAGCGACGCTGACGAGGAGCACAGCAGATGACGACTGCAACACATAACGACGCGGCCCACGACGATCATCATGATCACGGTCCAGAACTGACCGGCATCAAGCGTTGGTTGTTCACAACGAACCACAAAGACATTGGCACGATGTATCTGATCTTCAGCCTCGTGATGCTCTTTGTCGGCGGCGCGATGGCGCTAGTGATCCGCACTGAGCTCGGCCAGCCCGGCATGCAATTCGTGCAACCAGACTTCTACAACCAGATGGTCACGATGCATGCGTTGATCATGATTTTCGGTGCTGTCATGCCGGCCTTTGTGGGTTTGGCTAACTGGATGATCCCGCTCATGGTCGGCGCGCCTGACATGGCGTTGCCACGCATGAACAACTGGTCGTTCTGGATTCTGCCCGCTGCATTCGGCATCTTGCTCTCGACACTGTTCGTACCGGGCGGCGCACCGGCCGGCGGTTGGACGATGTACCCGCCGCTCGTACTGCAGACAGGCGATGCGTTCCCAATGCTTATTTTCGCCGTTCACCTGATGGGCATTTCATCGATCATGGGCGCGATCAACATCATCGTCACGATCATGAACATGCGCGCACCTGGCATGACGCTGTTGAAAATGCCGCTGTTCGTCTGGACCTGGCTGATCACCGCTTACTTGCTGATCGCTGTGATGCCTGTATTGGCTGGCGCGGTCACGATGCTACTCACTGACCAGTTCTTCGGCACAAGCTTCTTCCGTGCGGCAGGCGGCGGTGACCCTGTAATGTTCCAGCATATTTTCTGGTTCTTCGGTCACCCGGAGGTCTACATCATGATCTTGCCGGCGTTCGGCATCGTCTCTGAGATTATTCCGACGTTTGCCCGCAAGCCGCTATTCGGCTATGACTCGATGGTGTATGCGACCGCCAGTATTGCGTTCCTGTCATTCATCGTTTGGGCGCACCACATGTTTACGGCGGGTATGCCGCTCACCGGTCAGTTGTTCTTCATGTTCACGACTATGTTGATTGCGGTACCGACAGGCGTCAAAGTCTTCAACTGGTCAGCGACCATGTGGAAAGGCGCGATGACGTTCGAAACGCCGATGCTGTTCGCGATCGCCTTTTTGTTCCTGTTCACAATTGGTGGCTTCTCGGGTTTGATGCTCGCGATCGTACCGGCTGACTTCCAGTATCACGATTCGTACTTTGTCGTTGCCCACTTCCACTACGTGTTAGTACCGGGCGCCATCTTTGCGATTATTGCGGGCGTGTACTACTGGCTGCCGAAATGGACCGGCCACATGTACAACGAAACGCTCGGCAAAACGCATTTCTGGTTGACGACCATTTTCGTCAACCTGACGTTCTTCCCGATGCACTTCCTCGGTCTGGCCGGAATGCCGCGACGGATTCCGGATTACTCCACACAGTTCGCTGACTTCAACATGGTCGCAACCGTAGGCGCGTTCGGATTCGGTTTGTCGCAGCTGCTGTTCGTGCTGATCATTGTGCAGTGCGCTCGCGGCGGCAAGAAAGCAACAGCCGAAGTCTGGGACAACCCAACAGGCTTGGAATGGACCGTCCCATCACCGGCGCCGCATCACACGTTTGATGAAGCACCGATCGTTAAGTAAGCAACACGCTCGACGATTTTGATATGAACGATAACGGCGTACCACAGCAACGCAAAGTGCGACGCAACACCATCATTCTGGTGTGCGTCGCCATTGCTGTGTACGCGGGTTTCATTCTGACCGGTGTACTACGCAGCGGAGCCGGTGCGTGATTGATCGTTGGCTACCTGCTAAGTTGCTTGCGATGGCGTTTGTTGGTTTCGGCTTCGCCTATGCGCTCGTCCCGATGTACGACGCGTTTTGCGAACTCACAGGTTTCGGCGGCCGCACGAATGAAACGCCAGTCGCTTTGATCGAATCCGTTGACGAAGAGCGCATGCTGACGATTCAGTTCACAACGACTGTGAATGATTCGGCACCATATTCATTTGCACCGGTTGTGCGGACCATGGAAGTTCAGCCCGGCAAGGTCTACGACGCCAATTTCATTGCGCAGAACCTGACCAATGATGCGCGCGTGGCGCAGGCAATCCCGAGCGTCTACCCAAATAAAGCCGCTACTTACTTGAAGAAAACCGAGTGCTTTTGCTTCAATAACCAGCCATTCGACGGGCAAGAAACCAAAGAAATGCCCCTGCGCTTCATGATTGACCGTGATTTGCCGACATATATAGACACTATTACGCTTGCGTATACTTTTTTTAATATCGACAGTGCCGCGGCCAACTAGACACCGCGGATAGAAGGCGCCGGACGACGCCTGAACAACAAGGGACAGCCAGCATGGCAACTGCAAACGACAAATATTACGTACCCCACGGCAGCCCGTGGCCGATTATCGGCTCGGTCGGTCTGCTTCTGACGATGGTCGGTGTTTCCGGCTGGCTGAACGGCGGCAACATTGCACCCTACATTTTTGCCCTGGGCTTGCTCACCGTCGTCGGCATGTTGTTCGGATGGTTCGGCACGGTCATCGACGAAAGCGAAGGCGGTGCTTATTCGGCGCAGGTCGACAAATCGTTCCGCATGGGGATGAGCTGGTTCATCTTCTCGGAAGTCATGTTTTTTGCTGCGTTCTTTGGTGCGCTATTCTATACGCGCAACATGGCATTGCCATGGCTTGAGGGTGGCAGCAACAATTTCTTCACCGGCTTGCTGCTATGGCCGGGGTTTGAAGCGATGTGGCCGACGAACGGTCCTTCCGGCGTTGGCGGCACGTTCGAAGCGATGGGCCCGCTGGGTCTGCCTGCCATCAACACCGCGATTCTGCTGACCAGTTCGATCACGATTACGGTCGCGCATCACGCATTGCGCGACGATCATCGCGGTTTGGTGAAAATCTTTCTAGGACTCACGTTCCTGCTGGGTTTCTTCTTCGTCTACCTGCAAGCGGTCGAGTACATCCATGCCTACCATGAGCTGAACCTGACGATGGAGAGCGGTATCTACGGATCCACGTTCTTTATGCTCACAGGCTTCCACGGCATGCATGTCTCCATCGGCGCGCTGATGCTCTTTATTGTCTGGATTCGCATCATGCGTGGCCACTTCACGGCGAAACAGCACTTTGCCTTCGAAGCATCTGCCTGGTACTGGCACTTTGTCGATGTCGTATGGCTTGGGCTCTACATCTTCGTTTACTGGATGTAGCTCGCATCACACAAAACAAAAAGGGCCGGTAACAGTGTTGTTACCGGCCCTTTTTTTTGTCAGCGTTGCCAGCTTAGACGCCGCCAGGCTTAATCCACCCCATTGCACCTGCGATAATCAAAACAGCAAACAGGAAAACAGACAATCCAATCCGCCAAGTCAATGCACGCACAAGACCCGTGCCATTGCTTTGATCACGCGTAAGATGATAAAGCCCCGAACCCAGAGACACGATAATGGCAAGCAACAGTAGAACGACGATGATGCGCATGAGATATGACCCAATAAACCGAAGCGTCATTATATCGTGAATCGGCAATCAGTTCGGCGCCCTGCATGGCTGCCCTGGCTTATCTACCTTTTGCTCATGCCACTCATGCTATGGCTGGGTAACTGGCAGCTCGACAAATGGCATTTCCAGAATGCAAAGCTGGCTGACTTCGACAATGCCCCGACACTGCCCGCGAACGAATTGCCAGAAGGCCCGTCAACGCAGCTCAACAGATTCGAGCGTTACCGGTTGTCAGGTCACTATGTTCCAGGACGCACAATGCTTATCGACAACATTGTGCGCAACGGTCGCAATGGCTTTTTTGTCATTACACCGTTCGTCACCAATGATGGTTCGTGGTCGCTGGTAAATCGCGGCTGGATTTTGCAGAACGCACGTCGCGAACCCCAAGCGCAGCTGACGATTGACGATAAACCCCGTATGCTCGTCGGGCGCGCGGGCGCACTCCCGGTCGGCGGGCTCAAGCTTGGCGAACAACCTGAACGCGTAGAATCGTGGCCTGCAATATTGCAATACCCAACGTCAGATGATGTCAGCCGATTGCTCAATCAAACGTTAGCGAGCCCTGTGTTGCTGTTAGACCCAGATCAACCGGACGGTTTTGAGCGACAATGGACCGCCGGCGGCTTGCCGCCCGAACGCCATCTTGGATACGCTGTGCAGTGGTTCGCGATGGCCGGCGCCCTGACGATCATCATGCTCGTCATGGTATTCAGACAGAGAAGAACAACTCATGGAACATGAACACACGACCCGATCTGCAACGAAAGGACGCTGGCAACTGCTCGGGTTAGCGCTCGTATTCTTCGGTCCGTTGCTCGCCGCGTACTTTTTGTATTTTTCGGATTCGTTGGACAGAGACAGCGTAAATTATGGTGAGCTCCTGTCACCGCCTGTTTCACTCGATGCCAAACTGCATTTCGATACCGGGCTGCGCGGCCGTTGGACGCTGTGGGTCATGCCGGGTCAACGTTGCGACAAGGCCTGCACCGACGCTTTGGTGACGATTAGCCAGGTACGACTTGCGACGGGACGCGAAATCGACCGAATTGAACGAGCGTTGCTCGTGTCTGGCGATGACGCGCTCGTGGCGAATAGCGATGCGCACCCAGGGCTCCATGTGTTTGCGCGCAATGGGCACCTCGGCAACGCAGTGGCTACAGCGCTTGACCCACTAACGATGGGTCACATCTACATCATGGATCCGTTAGGCAACGTCATGATGCGCTACCCGTTTGCACCCGAACGCAAACCCATGTTGGGCGATCTCAAGAAGTTGCTGAAGTTCTCGCGTATCGGCTAATGCGTGCCAACCCCGACAACCCGAAGGTCGATCCACGCAAACCCTTCGGAACGACCCTGTTCGTTGTATGTGTCGGTTACATAGCGGCTCTGTGGGCTGAGTCTTTGCTGGTCCACGAGGCGAGCGGCATCAGCTACGCAATGTTATCGGCGGGCGTCATCATTGGCAGCTTCACCCGTATCAGACCGGAACGGTGGCTTCTCGTCATCGGCGTACTCGCGGCAATCAAGTTGGCCTGGCTACTCGCTATTGAAGGCGTCTATGGGGTGCACGGCATCCTGACGTTAGGTGCAGCCCAGTTAGCGGTCGCATTTTTTATCGCAACGGGGCCGTATTACTTGTTGCCGCGACGCAAGCTTGACTATATGTCGCACGAGATCTTTACGGTCATTGTGCTCAACGCAATTATCGGTGCGTTTGCTTATGCCATGCTGTTGTACTACGACGGCTCCGTTGAAGGCGGACTGCTGGTGGCCAGCGCAATCTGCAGCGTGTTCCTGGGCGGTGCGATTACCGGCGCCCCGATTACAATCTGGGGCATGGTCTACGGAAAGCCGGCAAAGTACTCGTGGAAACGCATCACCATTCTTTGCATGATACTGCCAAGTTTCGTCGTTTTTAGTTTTGCCGCATTAAACAACCAGCCTACGCTTATAGCGCAATTCTTCGAGCCTTACGGATACTCCGTTATTTGGATTACGTTGTTCCTGGCAATGGCCGTTGCGAACCATTCCAGCACGCAAGGGTTGATTTTTGTTCTCGTTGTCGTGCTTTCCAGCTCGGCGGTCATGTTCCAACTGCAACCGAACGCGCAAGACATCAGTGCGCTAGTTTGGTGGCAATCGACTGCCGTCGTTGTCGAAGTCGTTGCGTTGGTTTGTGGCGTATTAGTCGCAGGCCAACGTCGCTTTTCGCAACTCGCTTATCAGAGATTGCGTATTGCGCGATCCATGGTTGCGGCGAGCGCTATCGCGGATAGTTCCGAGGCGCGCACCGCTCGAGTCGACTTGGTTGAGGCACTAGAAATAGCCGGTCGGCATTGCCGCGCCGATGAGTGCCGCCTGTATCGATTTGATGAAGAGTCCAAGCAAGCGATCTGTGTCAACGGATGGATAGATGACCCAGAGGTCATTGACATGAGCACGTTGGCCGAACCGGTGGAGACCGTAAGGCTGCAGTCCATGATCACCCAGTTGGCCTCCGACAACGCTTTTTATTGGGAGTACGACGCGAAGGCTGCGCAAAACGCCGCCGAGCGCGATTTCGCAGAAGCATTGCAGCTTTTGCCTGGCAACGAAATTGCGTTCTACCCGATTTGTTTCGGCGACAGACTGATTGGCACGATCGGAATCGTTGGTTACTCGTTCGACCAGCTGAGAAAACGCAATGCGGCCATGCTCATCAGTGGCATCGGCTACTTCTATGTTGGCGTGCACACTCGCAGTCAGGCTGCTCGAAGCATCAAGAATTATGAGTTGCAGTTGAGCGAGCTCGCCGCACGGTTTTCGGAGGCGGAAGAACGCGTGCGGCGTGATACGTCGACCGAGATTCACGATGGCATCATCCAACAATTGGCCGTCATGCGGATGAAACTGGGCGAACTCGGACAACGTCGAATTTCGGCTCCCGAGACGCTCTCGTCGATCACCGACATCGTTGACGAAGCGTTGCTGGAGTCACGTTCGATGTTGCAGCGCCTCAGCCCGTCGGTGCTTTATGAGCTTGGCCTGATGCCTGCCCTGCAAACGCTGTGCGACAAAATCGATGAAGCAGGCGAATTTGAAGTCGTCCTGCGCGAAACAGGCACTCGCATCAGTATTGAACAATCCGCGCGTATCGCCTTCTACCATGTCCTTAAAGAGCTGATCGATAACAGTCTGTTGCACTCCGGCGGCCGGCGCATTTGGATCGATATCAAATGGGGTGAGAACAGCATCGAACAGGCATCTGTCAGCGATGATGGCAATGCAGGCGTTTGGTGGCTGTCGCGACCTGGCCATGGCAACGCCGACAGACTAGGTCTGCTGGCTGCATCAGAGCGTTTGCAACGTTTCGATTACCTGCTGACCTTCTTGCCGCGTGATGGTGGTGGCACAAGCGCCGTCATCCGACAGGCAATGATTTTTTCGGTGCCCCGTATTTAGTTCGGTGGTAGTGTAAATATATGAGTGTATCTATCGTAATTGTAGATGATCACCAGATGGTGAGAGACGGTCTGACATCCTTGCTACAGAGCATGGACACCGATATTGAGGTTATCGGGCAGGGCGCCAACGGTCGTGAAGCGGTCGATTTGGTAAAGGAACTACATCCAGACGTGTTGCTGATAGATGTCGCAATGCCTGATATGAACGGAATTGATGCGACACTTGCGATCCAGGAAGCTGACCCGGACGTCAAAGTCATTGCAGTCTCGATGCACTCTGACCGTAACTACATCAACGGCATGCTCGATGCAGGTGCGTTAGCCTATATCCGCAAGGAGTCAGCGTTTGATGAGCTCTCACATGCACTGGGTCACGTGCTGGAAGGCAAGGTCTATTTGGGCGAAGGCATCGCCGAAATCGTCATGGGCAAGAAAAAGAACAATGGTCTGACCGACCGAGAACTGGAGGTCCTCAAACGTATCGCCGAGGGCAAGAAGACGCGGGAAATTGCGGCCGAGCTGTTCCTGAGTGACAAGACCATAGAAACCCATCGCAGGCAGATCGGTCGTAAGCTGGATTTACACAGCGTTGCAGAACTCACAAAGTTCGCGATTCGGCACAACATTACGTCGCTAAACCAGTAAAAATCGACGAAAACTGGCTATTCATTAAGGTTTTATTTCAATAAGACGCCTAATCACCTGTTTTTCTCAGGGTTTTCCCTTAGCCATTTTCAGGGATTCCACCCATATTAAGTCCCATCCCATAAGCGTAGTCTATAGATCTCGGGAAAAGCCTGTCCACGGATCGGACGCTAGACCAACAAGGGATGTAGATGGCAACGAATGGGGCGATGTTTTTTGCGCCGAAAGGTGACAAAACCGGTCGGGAGGACGGACGGAAACACAGGTACGTGTTGATCTGTCACCCTAACCGGAAGATGTGTAAAACCATCGCCCAAGTCGTGAACACTCTCGGGGTCCAGGCGGTCGCGGCCACGGACGGCAGCGCCGCAATTCGCCTGAGCCTGAGACGCACACCCGACCTAGTGCTGTTCGAGGAGAATATGCCTGGCATGCGAGCCATGGATTTCCTCGATGCGGGCCTGTCAGGACTGCTCAACAAACGCGCAATGATGATTCCTCATGCAACCGCCAATAGGCCCCGTTGGCTTCCCACGGTTGTCACACCGCTGGAAATAGGGCGTTTTCAACGGGATTTGAACTCATTACTGGAAACATCGAAATCTGGTTGATCGACCCTCTCCCTTTCAGATCAACTGGTTTATCGTTGCTGCCCCGCTTTGCGGGGCTTTTTTTTGTGCCCCACCGAGCGACGTCTGGCCAAAAAGCGACTCGACACGTAGCGCCAAGCACACAATAATACGCCATGGATGTTAGCCCACTTCTGGATGGCCTGAACGACGCGCAGCGCCAAGCAGTCACCGCCCCTCGAACACCTCACCTTGTCATCGCCGGCGCAGGCAGTGGCAAGACGCGTGTTCTTGTGCATCGTGCAGCCTGGTTAATTCAGGTCGAACATGTGTCACCGCAAAGCGTGCTCGCCGTGACCTTTACAAACAAAGCCGCTGCAGAGATGCGCGCGCGTGTTGAGACACTGCTGAATATGCCGGCAAGGCACTTGTGGATCGGCACATTTCACGGGCTGGCGCATCGTCTGCTACGCCGACACTGGCAAGAAGCGGGACTGCCACAGAATTTCCAGATTATCGACAGCGCCGATCAGGAGCGACTGATCAAAAGACTGTTGAAAGACAGCGAAACCGCGGACAGCGAATGGTCGCCACGTGAGGTGAAATCATTCATCAACACGAACAAAGACGAAGGTCTGCGACCGCAACACATGGACGCCGGCGATGATCCCAATCGCGAGCGCCTGATCGCATTCTATGCCGAGTATCAGGACAATTGTGATCGCAGCGGTCTGATTGATTTCGCCGAGATCCTGTTGCGCGCGCACGAGCTGTGGCGCGACAACCCTGAGCTGCTCGGACACTACCAGCGACGCTTTCAGCACGTGCTGATTGACGAGTTTCAGGATACCAATGCGATTCAATACGCCTGGCTGAAATTGCTGACCAGTGGCGGCGCTGTGCCGTTCGCCGTGGGCGACGATGATCAATCTATCTATCGCTGGCGAGGCGCCCGCGTGGAGCATATCGGGCGTTTCGCGACCGATTTCCCGGGCACCGAAATCGTCAAACTCGAACAGAATTACCGTTCGACAGGCAATATCCTGAAGGCGGCAAACGCGATCATTTCAAACAATGGTGGTCGCATGGGCAAGAACCTGTGGACCGAAGATGGCGACGGCGCTGCAATCAAACTCTACGCTGCGTTCAACGAGCGAGACGAGGCAGATTTTGTCGTCAATCGCCTGCGCGACTGGATCAACCAGGGCAACCGTCGTGACGACTCAGCCATTCTGTATCGCTCAAACGCACAATCGCGAGTGCTTGAAGAAATGCTGCTCAACGCGCGTATTCCCTATCGCGTCTATGGCGGATTACGCTTCTTCGAGCGCGCCGAAATCAAGGACGTGCTCGCGTACATGCGTCTGGTGAGTCATCGCGACGATGATGCGGCATTTGAACGCATCGTCAATGTGCCCACACGTGGCATTGGCGCGCGCAGCATCGCAACCGTGCGCGCCTACGCACGCGCCAACGCTTGCTCACTGTGGCGCGCCGCCGGCGCCGTCGCGAGTGACACGCTGGCCGGGCGCAGCGCCAATGCGATCCGCCAGTTTTTGAACTTGATCGAACACCTTGCAGAACAATGCAAAGGGCTGGAACTGCATGAAGTGGTCGATCACGTCATCCATCACAGCGCGCTCGCAACGCACTACCGCAAGGAAGGCGAGGAGAAAGCCGCGACGCGTATTGAAAACATGGAAGAACTGGTCAGCGCTGCACGCGGCTTCTCCCCCGAAGAGGCGGAGGACATGACCGAGATCGATGCATTTTTGGCGCATGCAGCGCTTGAAGCGGGTGAAGGGCAAGCCGACGCCTGGGAGGACTGCGTCCAGCTGATGACGTTACATTCCGCGAAAGGACTCGAATTTCCGCTGGTCTTCCTGGTCGGGCTTGAGGACGGATTGTTTCCACACCAACGCTCCGTGCAAGATCCAGCCGGTCTCGAGGAAGAACGACGGCTTTGCTATGTCGGCTGCACACGCGCCATGCAGGAGCTGTATGTCACTTACGCTGAACAGCGGCGTCTGCATGGTATGGATAATTTTGGCGTTCGTTCGCGGTTTATTAACGAGATTCCAACCGAACTCATTGAAGATATCCGGCCTCGCGCAAACCTCTCGAGACCGGTGACGCCGCAGCGAGGCGCGCGCCCACGCAGCGGCACCAGTAGCATCGAAACACCTGCGGTGCAGTTAGGTCGACCCGTGCGCCATGCCAAATTCGGTGACGGCGTCATTCTCAATTGTGAAGGACAGGGTGCACATGCACGGGTTCAAGTAAATTTTGAGATGGCAGGCACAAAATGGCTTGTTCTCAACTATGCGAATCTCGAGTTGATGTAGACTCTGCCTGAATGAAGATTCTGATTTTAGGTGCCGGTCAGGTTGGTGCCAGCGCCGCGACCCAGCTCTCACGCGAAGACGCTAACGATGTCACTGTTGTGGACATCAATGCAGATACGTTGCGTGAGCTTCAGGATCGCCTCGATATTCGTACTGTCGTTGGGCACGCCGGGTACCCGGATGTGATTGAACGCGCTGGCGGGCGCGATGCCGACATTATCGTTGCGATGACCGATTCGGACGAAACCAACATGGTGGCCTGTCAGGTTGCCTACTCGTTGTTCCGCACGCCGACCAAAATCGCGCGTATTCGAGCTGCCGAATACATGACCGCCGAGAAACTGTTCGCGCAAGAATCCATGCCTGTGGATGTGCGCATCAGCCCGGAACAACTCGTTTGTGAATACATTGAGCAGCTCATTTTATATCCCGGTGCACTCCAGGTTCTTGAGTTCGCAGACGATCGTGTGCGACTCGTCGGCGCGCGCGCTGACCGTGACGGACTGTTGGTTGGTCAACAGCTCAAGAACATCAAAGAACATCACCCGAACACCGAGGCGCGTATCGCGGCCATTTATCGCGAAGGTCGATCCATCGAACCGCACGGCGATACGGTCATCCGCGAAGGCGACGAAGTGTTTTTCATTGCCGCCCGCGAAGACATTCGCGTGTTCATGAGCGAGATGCGGAAGCTCGAAGACCCGGTGCGGCGTGTCGTCATTGCAGGCGGCGGCAACATTGGTTTGCGGCTGGCCCAGACGCTCGAGCAAACCAACCAGGTGAAAATCATCGAACGCAACCCGGAACGCGCCCGCTACATCTCCGAGCAGTTATCCAAAGCGATCGTGCTCAACGGCGATGCAGCGAACGAGGACCTGTTGCTTGAGGAGAATATCGACAGCGCCGACGTGTTCTGTGCGTTGACGAATGCCGAAGAAGCCAACATTCTTTCCGCGATGCTGGCGCGCCGGCTTGGCGCGCATAAAGTCATGGCGTTGATCAATCGGCCGTCATACGCCGAGCTGATGGAATCGGGCAGTATCGATATCGCAATTTCGCCGCAACAAATCACGATCGGATCGCTGCTCGCACATGTGCGGCGGGGCGACGTGGTGCGTGTGCATTCGTTGCGACGTGGCGCGGCAGAAGCGATTGAGGCCATTGCTCATGGCGCCAGCGGCAGCAGTAAAGTGGTGGGCAAAACCATCGAGAAACTGGCGTTGCCGAAAGGTGCCTCTATCGCCGCGCTGGTGCGTGGCGAGAAAGTCATCATAGCCCACCATGACACAGAGATCGAAGCCGACGATCACGTCATCATCTTCCTGACAGACCGACGCAAGATCGACGAAGTCGAAGCGCTGTTCCAAGTCGGCGTTTCCTTCCTCTGACAGACGCTGTGACGTAATGCGATGAATTGGACGGTCATCCAACGCATTCTTGGCATTCTGCTGATGATGTTCAGCATCGCGATGCTGCCACCGATACTGGTCTCGCTGATATACGACGACGGCACATGGAAAGTGTTCGGTTACTCTTTCGTTTTCATTTTCTCGCTAGGCTTGCTGATGTTCTGGCCGGTGCGGCGAGCGAACAAGGACATGCGTCTGCGTGACGGGTTTCTCGTTGTTGCCGGTTTCTGGCTCGTGCTCGGCACGATCGGCGCGACGCCTTTGTGGCTGTCACCCAGCCCCAGCCTGACCCTCACTGAGGCTGTGTTCGAGTCTATGTCGGGTCTGACCACGACCGGCGCAACCGTCATCGTCGGACTCGATAGCCTGCCCGAATCAATTCTGTTTTATCGCCAGCAGCTACAGTGGCTCGGTGGCATGGGTATCATCGTTCTGGCAGTCGCCGTGTTACCGATGCTGGGCGTCGGCGGAATGCAGCTGTATCGCGCAGAAACACCCGGGCCGGTCAAAGACACGAAGTTAACACCCAGAATTACCGAAACAGCCAAAGCACTATGGTATGTCTATCTCGGTTTTACCGTCTGCTGTGCGCTCGCTTATTGGCTCGCAGGGATGTCGGTGTTCGACGCCATTTGCCACAGTTTCTCCACGGTCGCGATCGGCGGTTTCTCAACCCATGACTTGAGCATGGGTCACTTTGATTCCACAACCATCGATATCGTTGCGATCGTGTTCATGTTCTTCGCTGGCATCAACTTTTCACTGCACTTTTTCGCGTGGCGCAACAACAGTCTGCGGCACTATCTCGAAGATCCGGAGTGCCGCGCCTACGCTTTTATTCTGCTGATGCTGTCGACCATTGTCGTCATCGCGCTGACCGTGGGGGACGTCTACAGCACGCCAACCATGGCGCTGATCGATAGCGTATTCCAGGCCGTCTCTTTAGCGACAACGACCGGCTTTACGACCGCCAACTACGCCGCATGGCCTGGCGCGATACCGGTATTGCTGATTTTCTCCAGCTTCATCGGCGGTTGCGCCGGATCGACTGCGGGCGGCATCAAGGTGATGCGTGCGCTCTTGTTGTACCGCCAAGGCGCACGCGAAATCGCACGCCTGGTGCATCCGAGCGCCGAGATACCGGTGCGAATCGGCAAAAAGGCCGTCTCGCGACGGGTCGTTGAAGCCGTCTGGGGTTTCTTTGCCGTTTACGTCGTTGTCTTTGTCGTGATCTTGCTGTTACTGCTCAGCACAGGACTAGACCAGCAGAGCGCCTTCGCCGCGGTCGCGGCTACGCTCAACAATCTTGGGCCCGGTCTTGGCGAAGTGACTGCCGGGTTTATGAATGTCTCACCTGCCGCCCAGTGGATCAGTGTGATCGCAATGGTCCTTGGGCGTCTCGAAATTTTCACGTTGTTAGTGTTGATCACGCCAACCTTCTGGCGCCGCTGATGCTCGCGCGTCTGGATCGGATCAGCGACTTCGTCGGACGCTGCGTTGCGTGGCTGACACTGCTCATGGTGGTCAACACGGTATTCGTCATTGTTGGGCGCGACCTGTTCGGGTTCGGCCGTATCTGGATGCAGGAATTGACGACGTGGATGCACGCAGCAGTATTCCTGCTCGGTGCTGCCTACACGTTGCGCCACGATGAGCATGTCCGCGTCGACGTGTTTTACGGTCGTCTGTCTCATGTACGCAAAGCGTGGGTGGATTTGATCGGCACCCTCGTTTTGCTGGCGCCGGTGTGCATCGTCATTCTGTTGCAGTCATGGGATTACGTGTTCGGCCCACGTGGCAGTTGGGCGTCTGTCGAAACATCATCGCAGGCTGGTGGTTTACCGTTTCCGGCCTACCCGTTATTGAAGTCGTTTATGTTGCTGATGCCCGCGTTGCTGTTACTGCAAGGCGCCGTCAACGCTGCACGGGCGTGGTCAACCATTCGCAACAAAGACGCAGCGACATGACGTTTGCCGCGCTAGGTCTGTTCCTTGCCGCTATCGTCGTGCTGATGACGGGCTTTCCCGTTGCGTTCGCACTGGCGGGTACCGCGTTGCTGTTTGCGTTTGGGGGTATCGCGCTTGGCGTCTTCGATGCGACGTTCCTGACCAGCATGCCAAACCGACTGTTCGGCATCATGAACAATGACACGTTAGTCGCAGTACCTCTGTTTGTTTTTATGGGTATCACGCTCGAGCGCGCGCGTATCGCAGAGTCATTGCTGGACTCACTGTCGAAACTCTTCGGTCAACGCAGCGGCGGCTTGGGAATCGCCGTTCTGATTGTCGGTATGTTGCTTGCAGCCAGCACCGGCATTGTCGGCGCTACTGTTGTTACGATGGGTTTGTTATCGCTGCCGACAATGATCAAGCGCGGCTATTCGCCCGCCGTTGCGACCGGCACGATTTGCGCCTCGGGAACGCTCGGACAGATCATCCCGCCATCCATTGTGCTTGTGCTGCTCGGTGATGTGTTGTCGTCTGCCTACCAACAAGCGCAACTGGCACAAGGTAATTTCAGCCCGAAGACCGTTTCCGTTGGCGACTTGTTCGCCGGCGCGTTACTGCCGGGGCTCGCGTTAGTCGGGCTGTATCTGATCTGGCTGCTCTTCGTCGCCTGGCGAGATCCGGCAGCGATGCCGCCGCCAGCACCGAGCGATAGCAAAGCACGCGTTAGCGCAGGTGAAATTCTGCGCGCGTTACTTGCGCCATTGCTACTTATCGGCGCAGTACTGGGCGCTATATTGAGCGGCAAGGCAACGCCGACGGAAGCCGCAGGCGTTGGCGCTGCAGGCGCGTTGATTTTGGCGATGTTGCGCGGCGCGCTAACGCTCGAGACGCTGCGCGACATCATGCAACGCACCACGCGCGTGACGAGCATGGTGTTTATGATTTTGATCGGTGCTTCCGTATTCGCATTAGTGTTCCGTGGCTATGACGGTGACGTTGTTGTACACGACATGCTCACACAGCTACCCGGCGGCGTAGTGGGCGCGTTCATCGTTGTGATGTTGATTATGTTTGTCCTCGGGTTCGTGCTCGACTTCATCGAGATCACGTTCGTCGTCGTGCCGATTGTCGGGCCGGTGCTCCTGGCTATGGGTCTGGATCCTATCTGGCTCGGCGTCATGATCGCTATAAACCTGCAGACGTCATTCCTGACGCCGCCGTTCGGTTTCGCATTGTTCTACCTGCGCGGTGTCGCACCGGACAGCATTCGTACCACCGACATCTACCGTGGCGTGATGCCCTTTATCGCGATTCAGCTACTGATGCTGGGGATCCTCGCTGCATTCCCTGCGCTGGCAACCTGGTTGCCGGGCGTTATCTACGGGTCGTAGCACTGATGGCTACGCCTGCAAGCACCTTCTGGCAGCAGCAACTCGCGGCGCACTGGCCGATTGACGACGCGCTGACCCAACTGGACGGCGAGTGGGATCTGAACTTCGCCACGAGCGACACGATTTTCAAAGTAATGCGTGCCGGTTGCGACAGCGCTCTCATCGATATGCAGATCGCAGCGCTTGGCTTGTTACATGCCAATCCACTGATACCGAACATGGTCATGACTTCTGGCGGCGAAACGGTCATCAGTGCTGACGACGAGTCCGGCGCACCGCGTAAAGTGTGGGCATTGCAACGACTGCCGGGCCAGCCGCTGCAGCGGTGCCGACCATGGCACACAGAATTGCTCACGCACGCAGGTGGCGAACTCGCGCGCTTGCATACCGCGCTTAAAACTCTCGATCATCCCGCGTTGGAACGATCATTCGAATGGCACCCGCTGAGCGCACCGGATGTACTGCGCAGCGCACGTGAACTGCAGGCGCACCCGCATGGCTCACTGATCACGTCGCTGATGAACGCGATTGCATTGCCTGCCGTCGACAAGGCGCGCTTGCTGCCACGACAAGCGCTGCATAACGATCTGAACGAATTCAATCTACTGGTTGATGCAGCGCCTCACGCTCGCACATCGCTGAGCGGCATTATCGATTTCGGCGATATGTGTCACGGCCCTGTCATTGCTGATGTCGCGAACTTGTGCGCGTATATGATGCTCGGACAGACGCGACCGTTCGATGCGCTTGCAGCAATCGTACGTGGCTACACGCGCCAACAACCGCTTGGCGAAGAGGCGCTCACACTGCTGTGGCCGCTGATTGTGTCGCGCCTGTGTGTCAGCGCCGTGATCGCTCACAACGCGCAACAAGCCGGGCGTGATGATCCTTACCTGCAAGTATCGCAGCAACCACTGCTGGCGCTGTTGCGAGACTACGGCCACACGGATCCGATACAGGTGCGCTGTAACGTCCTCACGGCGGCGGATCTACACTGCGCTGACACAACGATTCAAGCGTGGCTTGATGGTCATCAGCAACGGATCGCACCAGTTTTTGCGACCTCGTTAGCGGATGCACCGATACTCGATCTGTCTGTGACCGGCGTCGATAGCACCGATGACCCGATTGCACCTGACATGGCTGATATCCAGCGGGCTGTCGAGCGTCTGCAACGCGGTGACCCAAACCAACCGGTGCTCGGGCGCTACGGCGAGCCGCGACTCGTCTATGGCGCACCGTTTTATTGGGCAGGGAAACATCTCGCGTCAGACCGGCGCAGCGTACACATCGCTATCGATGTGTTCTTGCCAGCAGGCACCCTTGTGCACGCACCGCTCGATGCTATCGTTCATTCGGCGGATGTCTGCGACGCTGCCTATGACTATGGCGGGTTAGTCGTGTTGCGGCACGAGACCGACGCAGGCGATCCGTTCTTTTCGTTGTACGGTCATCTCACGCATGCGAGCGCGGCAGCGTTGACTGAAGGCCAAGAGATTGCCGCAGGTGAAGCATTCGCCTCTCTCGGCACACCCGACGAGAATGGCGGCTGGCCACCACACATTCACTTGCAGCTTGGCATTACAGATCGACCAGGGCCGGATTGGCCCGGCGTCGTAGACCCTGACGAATGGCCATTCATGCAGCGCGTGTTTCCAGATCCGGCGCGTTTACTTGGATTGCCACCCGGACATGCAACGGCCGAATGGCCGCACGCGCTGGACGTCGCTGCAACGCGCGAGATACATGCGCCAGGAAATCTCCGCACATCTTATGACGCGCCCATTGCGATCGCCCGAGGGTGGCAGTCGTTGCTATTCGATTTGCAGGGTCGTACCTATCTGGACGCGTATAACAATGTGCCGCATGTCGGACATGCACACCCGCACGTGCGGGCAGCCATTGACCACCAGATGCGATTGGTCAATACCAACTCGCGCTACTTGCAGCCGATCCACTCGCGCTATATCGAACGGTTGACCGGACGCATGCCTGACGGGCTCGACGTTTGCTATCTGCTCAGCTCAGGCAGCGAGGCAAATGAGTTAGCGCTGCGACTGGCACGCGCTCGTACCGGTCGGGAAGACGTCATCGCACTGAAAGCCGGCTATCACGGACACACGATCGCCACTATCGCGATTAGCGATTACAAATTCTCCGGTCCGGGCGGCGCAGGACAAGCAGACTGGGTTCATATCGCTGACAATCCTGACGTCTTTCGCGGCAAACACCGTGGTGACGATGCCAGTGAACGTTATGCCGAGGACATGACATCGCTTGCGCAGCAACTCACGGCACGCGGCCGGACACCGGCTGCGTTTATCGCCGAAACGTTCCCGAGCGTTGGCGGACAGATTGTTCCACCGGCAGGCTATTTACCCGGCGTTTACGCGGCGGTGCGCGCAGCGGGCGGCGTGTGTGTTGCCGACGAAGTTCAGACCGGGCTCGGGCGACTAGGTCGTTTCTTCTGGGGATTTGAGCAACAACAGGCAACGCCGGATATCGTCGTGCTGGGAAAACCAATGGGCAACGGCTATCCGCTAGCTGCGGTCGTCACAACCCAAGCGATTGCTAAGAGCTTTGATACCGGCATGGAATTTTTCGCGACCTTCGGTGGCGCCAGTGTGGCGTGTGCAGCAGGGCTTGCGGTGCTGGATGTTGTTGAGCACGAACGCTTGCCCGAAAATGCAGAATTGGTTGGCGGGCATTTGTTGCAGGGTTTAACGAGCCTGGCAGAGCGCTATCCGTTATTGGCTGATGTGCGCGGACAAGGGTTATTTATCGGTGTTGAAATCGCGGATCCTGAGCGCCAGCCGCTGCCTGATGCGACGCACTACATTGTGAACCGATTACGCGAACAACGCATACTGATTGGTAGTGACGGCCCCGAGCACAACGTGCTGAAAATACGACCTCCGTTGTGTTTTAGTGTCGCGGACGCGGATTACTTGCTGACCGGGCTGGATCACGTGCTGGCAGAACCCGGATTGCGTCATTACGAGGCCTGACGCGAACGGGCCATTCGACATCGTCGCGCGACATGCTACATTCAGTAGCGCGCGGGCTAACGCAAAACGCTGTACGGCCGGCGCATCAGGAACGGCACAAGAGGCGAGGGATCATGAAGAATATTGCACTATTTGCGCGATCGCTCGTGTTGTTATGTATGGGCACGCTTTTTGTCACGGCGCATGCTCAAGAGACCGCTACAGCACCAGAAGCGAGCGAGCCGAGTGCCGAAGCGTTGGCGGATACGATTCGTGATTTCAACGAAGCCTTCGGCGATGTTGTAGAGGGCGAAATGACGCCAGCACAGATTGCACAATTCGAGCAGATGATTGCGCCGGCGTTTGAGCCTGATCAAAATCATCGGGCGTTGTGTGCCGCCGTGTCGTATGAGGGTGTCGGCACTGCCACTATCTATGCGATGGCACAGGCTAACCCGGCGCTCGGTGAGCAAGCCGCTGAATTGCGCGCCGAGATCCGGCCAGGCAGCCTGCGCGATTGGCTAGTGACGTTCAGCGCATCGATGATTCGTGCCCTTGGTTATGAACGCACGCGCGCTGCAACAAATAGCGAATGCTTACAGAAAAAGTACGTCTTTGCGCTGTACCCGAATGTGCCGATGTCGAGTCAGGAAATGCTGGAGCTCGAAGCGCAATGCCAGGCTAATGACAATTGCTGACGCGGTCGGTTAATCAGGTCGGATGCCGAAGCGCGGTCGCCAGATAGCGAGCACGACGTTCGCGGCAGACAGCCCTAGCAAGATCCATAGCGCCAGCCACTCTTTGTCGAGCAACGTGTTCAGCGTGGCTAGATCGATATTGCCGTCAATAGCATCAGTAGCGGCACGTTTCGCCGCTTGTGCTGGCGAATCAATGCTCGCAAGCGTCGCCTCAAAGATGAGTAACCCGGTCAAGGCTTTTAACCACACCCACGGCGCGTTCATGAAGGGATAATGCACGATCATCGCCAGCAGACCGCTGATGACCACCAGAATCATCGAAGGCAAGATCAGCCACTTCGACACACCGGCAAGACTCACACGCAACGCGAAGTGTTGAGATGCTTCGCTCATCTCGGGCGCGAAGATCAACACGAGCGCGTAAGTGATGAGACCACCGGCGTAACCGATGCCTGCAATCGAGTGAATAATTTTAACGAGCTTGCGTTTCCACATGATTGGATTCTAGCATCGCTGAATGGATGATTTGTTCCAGACAAGCAGAGCGCATGTCGAGAAAGTCGACGATGGTTTGACACTCCTGTGCGGGCGCGCGGATGGCACTGCGCTGATCAATGCGTTACCCGCGATTCTGGGCGTATCCGGTTGGCGCAATATGCAGACGCCGGGCGGTAAGACGATTGGCGTTGCCGTCACCAACTGCGGGGACGTCGGCTGGGTGTCTGATACAACCGGTTACCGTTATCAGCCAATGGATCCGGTAAGCGGCAATGCATGGCCTGCCATGCCACAGTCGTGGATAGCGCTCGCCAGCGCTGCCGCCGCTGAATGTGGCTTCGATGATTTCGTACCGAACGCCTGTCTGATCAATCGCTATCTGCCGGGCAACCGGATGACATCACATCAGGACAAGAACGAAGGTGATTTTCGACATCCCGTGGTCACGGTCTCTACGGGGCTGCCTGCCGATTTTCTTGTGCATGGCAACCAGCGTGGCGGTTCACCGCGCGTTGTGCCCGTTTACGATGGCGATGTCATGGTCATGGGTGGTCGCGCACGCTTGTGGTATCACGGCGTCAAGACACTGAAAGGCCCGGCGACCGAGGATCGGCCGCATCGCATCAGTCTGACCTTCCGATACGCGAGTGCGATCAGACGTTAGAGACACAACGCGCGGAACAATTGCTGTCGCTAACGCGCGTGATCTTCAATAAGGTGCAACGTTAACCAACGTCGTCCATTCGGGTGGTGCGGATTTGTCAACGAGCGGCGCAATCGCCGCGAGCGCGGCATCTTCTGCATATAGCGCATCGCCAAAAGCGGTACTGACCAACATTAGAAAATCGCCATCGTTAGTGGCAACAGCTAGTCGGTAGTCTTCGATCACGCCGCGCATACTCGCAATCTTCTCATAAGCATAGGCAATCGCGGTCGCCTCTTGTGGATCAATACGGGTAAACACACCAGCAGCAAGTGCCGTGTCATACGCTGCCTTGGTGACCGGCGCCAAACCCATACCTCGGTAACCCGCATCGGGCACACGCTCACCTTTCGCCATCGCGTCTCTCGCCGCAATCAACATCGGCAGCACTTTGAGGTGGTAGGCGCGTGACGTCGAAATACGCGTGAAATTGTCGGATAGCTCTTGCAGGATGACGACGCGGCTGCGCTCAACGAACTCATCGATTTCGCTATCGTCCTGCATGTCACTGACCCACAGACCCAGAAACACGCCGAACACAATCGCGAGCATCTCCGCGACGATGAACTTCCAAGTGTGACGCCAACTAAGCGGCGATGGCTGGGACGGCGGCGATGTATCCGACATATCTCTACCTCTTCATCTAACGACTGTCGGATACAATTGCTGCACGACGTTAATCGCGCGACGCCAGAATGCCGCTATCCGTCGCGCGCTGAAACGGCGTCGATAGCGTTCGATAGGCGTCGAGCGACGCATAGATCTTACGCGCGTCTTCATTGCGTGCCGTAATCTCGGCAACAACCGCATTCGTGTGTTCACGCATGGCGTCCAGAACGTCATCCGGGAACGCCCGCACACTCACATCCGGATTCTCAAGCAACTGTGCAAACGCGGCAGCGTTGCGGTAGCTGTACTCTGCCAGCATGTCGCAGTTGATCGCCTGACAGCAGGCCTTCACTAACGCCTGCAAATCTTCGGGTAACGTATTCCACGCCGCCTCGTTGAATATAGCCTCCAACATTGGCGCTGGCTCATGCCAACCAGGGTAGTAGTAATACTTCGCAACGCGCGGGAAACCGAACGTGACATCGTTATACGGGCCCACCCATTCTGTCGCATCGATGTTACCGGTCTGCATCGCTGTGAAAATTTCGCCGCCCGGCAAGGTCACCGGAATACCGCCAGCACGCCGTAACACCTCGCCTCCCAAACCTGGCATGCGCATTTTGAGATCTTTGAGATCAGCAACGGAGTTGATTTCGCGGTTGTACCAACCGCCCATCTGCGCGCCTGTATTGCCCGCCGGGAACGGCACTACGCCGAACGGTTTATAGATGTCGGTCCAAAGCTTCAGGCCATCGCCGTAGTACATCCAGCCGTTCATTTCCGCCGCATTTAGCCCGAACGGAATCGTCGCAATAAACTGCGCCGCCTCGACCTTGGCTTTCCAGTAATACGCGCCTGAGTGACCGATCTCGGCGGTGCCTTGGGAGACGGCATCGAATACTTCAAAGGCAGGCACCAGCTCATTCGCGGCGTAGACACGGATCTTGATCCGCCCGCCGGATGCCGTTTCAATCATCTTGGCAAGATTGGTCGCAGCACTGCCAAGACCAGGCAGATTGGGCGGCCACGTGGTGACCATCTTCCACCGAAACTGCTCTTGCTTGGCCGTGCTGGGCCCTGTATCAGACTCTTCGGCGGCGCACGCCGTCAAACCGGCTGCCAATGCGCCACCGCTTAATTGTTGTATGAATTTGCGACGCCGCATGCTGACACTCCCCACCATTAAGAACGACGGTGATTATTCCACACGCATCGCAGCGCAGCCATCAGCTACACTCGCGCTTACGCCGCGCAACACGTTAACGAAGCAGCGGCGGACAGCGACTACCCGGAGCTTTGCGTCACACCATGATTGCCCTTATTCAACGCGTTAGTCGTGCCAGTGTGACCGTCGACGGCGCTCGTATTGCCAAAATAGATGCCGGTTTACTGGTCTTACTGGGCGTTCAACGCGCGGACAATACCGCGATTTCGGAGACAATGGCGGGAAAAGTCGCTAATTATCGCGTTTTTGCGGATGATAGCGACAAAATGAATTTGTCTGTGCTTGATGTCGATGGCGCCGTTTTGATGGTCCCGCAATTTACGCTGGCAGCCGATACATCACGCGGCCGCCGCCCGAGTTTTGGCAGCGCTGCGGCGCCTGAACTGGGAAAAACCTGCTTCGACAGCTGCGTCGCAGCACTGCGAAATCTCGACTTGACCGTTGAAACCGGAGCGTTCGGCGCCAATATGCAAGTAGAGCTGGTGAATAACGGCCCAGTCACATTCTGGCTGCAGTCTGGAGCAGCACCCTGACGATACCTGGCTCACAGTTTTATCATTTGGTCATATTTGTCAGGCAAACTGCCCCGCCCAAGTCGCGTATGATGTTGAGACGCATACGCAATGCACTTATAGAAGGAAGAGTATCGTGAGTTTTGCAGGTATCAGCGGTTGGCAGTTACTGATCATCTTGGTGATTGTCATAGCCATTTTCGGCACCAAAAAATTCAAGAACATCGGCGGCGATGTCGGTTCAGCTATCAAGGGTTTCAAAACCGCGATGGGCGACGGCGAAGCGAAAGCGGACGAAGCCAAAGCGATTGACGAGCGCGAAGACGCAACTTTTGAGTCTACGCCGAGCAAAGAAAGCTCCAAGACCGGCCAATCCTGAAACGTCCGCGCGACGATTGACGAATGGGTTTCGGTACGCTCGAATTTGTTCTGATCTTCACGATCATGTTGGTCGTGCTTGGGCCAGAGCGCATGGCAGAAGTGGCACGCAAGATGGGCCACTTCATTGGCTATGCCAAACGCATGAGTCGCAATTTTCAGGTGCAGCTCGAGGATGAGCTGGAACTGAAAAAAATTCGTGACTCGTTGCCAACGCGCGTCGATCTGAAATCCGAGCTTGGCATTGATCAGTTGGAGCGAGACGTCAAAGAGCTGTCGCGACCGATAACGCCTACGCCTGGCACAACGGCGGCGGCAGCGGCGGCGAGCGCGAAAGAAGACGCAGCAGATGATGCTGGCGAGACAACGCCCGGCAGTTCACATGCGGATGCTGGTGAGGCTGACGCCGACGTCAACGATTCAAGTACTTCATCAGGAACAGCGGCGGCAACAGACACCACAAGCGAGCGTGCGGTCGACGCTGCTGACAACACGTCATTAACGGACCAAGAAACATCGGACGCGATTCCGGTGCCACCTGACGCAAAAGCCGACTCACTCAAAGACACCGCGCAGCAATGAGCATCACCGACGACGAAACACTCGAGGAATCGAGCCTGTTAACGCACCTGCTTGAACTGCGCAGCCGCATGATGTGGGCGCTTGGTTCGATCGTAGTCGCGTTTGTGATCTTGCTTCCATTCGCACAAGAACTGTTCACGCTGGTCGCTCAGCCGCTTCAAAAAGCACTGCCGGTCGGCAACACAATGATTGCCACTGAACCTGCATCAACCATTTTTGCACCGTTCAAGCTCGCGTTTTTCGTCGCTGTGTTTATCGCGATGCCGGTCATTCTCTATCAGGTATGGTCGTTTGTGGCACCTGGCCTGTACCGTAAGGAAAAACGCTTCGCTGTGCCGCTGCTAGGCAGCAGCATTGTGCTGTTCTATCTAGGCGTCATGTTCGCCTATTTTGTGGTGTTTCCACTGATCTTCAGATTTGTCGTCGCATTCGCACCTGAGGGTGTCGAGAACATGACAGACATCTCAAGTTATCTGTCGTTCGTCATGACACTGTTCCTCGCCTTCGGCATTGCCTTCGAAGTACCGATAGCGACGGTACTCGTCTGCTGGGCCGGCTTCACCACACCAGCCAAACTCAAACGCATTCGCGCTTACGTGTTCCTCGGCTGTTTCGTCGTGGGCATGTTCCTGACGCCACCGGACATCTTCAGCCAAACGCTACTGGCTATTCCGGTCTACGTGCTGTTTGAGGCAGGGATTGTGATGTCGACGATATTGCTCAAGCACAAAGCAGAAGATGAGCCGGCCGAACACCAGGGCGATGGTGACGGCGAGTACGATTAAACGGTCTCGCTAACGATTCTTGCCACGGCGACGAATCGCGTCATGAATACTCGTCGCACCGCTATTCTCAATATCGTCGCGATCAATCACCTCAACATCACGCGGATTTTCCCGATCGCCCGATGCCGGCAACCGCGACCCGGTCTGCGCCGCTTCAGTATCAACGCTTGATAGTTCATCCCCGTCGATAACCGGCCCATTGGCACAGCCGACAACCAACAGGCTCGTCGCAGCAATCAAATAGACTCTGTGTTTCATGTCGCTCCCTCCATTGTCTGACTATAACTGGCCTAAAGAGATTCGCCTATACGGGATCACAGCGCAATCAACCGCCCCTTGCTATCGCGTTCGTAGGGCATCCATAACAAACCAACGAAGTGCACTTGGATGTCCGTGGATTTGGGCTTCACCGTAATTTCCTTGAGCGCCTCAGTTTGCGCATCGTAGGCATCATCGAGCGCGTCAACGTCCGCCTGAAAGGCGGCTTCCAGCGCCGCGAGGTCCTCGCGGACCTTAGCGGCCGTTTCTTTCGCACGAGCGACATCGCCGGCTTCTTTTCTTGCGCTGCCCGCGCTCTTCATCGCTGTGCCAATCTTGCTCGCCGATGTGGATGAAATACGTTTTCGTCCAAGCACGGCGCCAAGGATCGCGGTGCCGAATGAGATCGCGGTGTCCAGTGTCTTTTTCTTTGACTGCTCGGACTCGCGCTCGATCGCTTGTTCGGCTCGCAACAAGCGAGCTTCGAGTGTGTTCATCTTTGACGTGTGCTTCTTGCGCAACTTAGCCACAGCAACGTCGCGTTTTTCGCTACCCGCAATTTGCAAACGCGCCCGGAAGTCACCTTCGGATTCGTCTGCGGTCGAAGTTAGCTTCAAAGCGGGCGAACGATACAGCGTGACCGTTTGTGTTTGTCGCAGCCAACGTTTGAACGCCGTTTCCCAGCTGCCGTATTTCTTCTTGTTACCCAACACATCGGGCAACACGGCATAAGCCGCGCGCGACACAGGCGGCTGCGTGTGCAAATCATCAACCGGTATCGATAACAACTCGGCGTCATCCCAATCGATCGCAACGGGACCATCATCCGGGATCACGGTTGCCACACACTCTCGCTCTTGCTCAACGTTGTAGCGGGCAGAGCTGAAGAACAATTCCGCAGCACCTACCAACGCAGGGCGATAGACAAGACTGCCGGCGTCTCCATCCAACCAGTACTCATTGATGCCGGTCGGCACTACCGGTGCTTGTGTCTCTGACGCCGCAACACGCTTGCTCGTGGTCGTATCCAGTGTTGCTGCTTTCGCCGCGCTGGCCGCCACTTTCTTCTGCGACGCCTTGCGAGGTGCCATCAGCGTCTTGATTTGTTCGCGCGTCATCGGGCCCGCAAGATACGACATGACCCAACGTGTACCGAAGACCACCGGGTGACTTTCGTGCACGTTGTGCAAAAGGAATTTTCGCTTGCCGAGCCCTGCGAGGGTTTGCTCCATCGCCTTGCGATCAAACTGACCGGCGGCACCGGCGCCCTCGAGGCCCTCCATGACGCGCGCCTTGTCGCGCTCTGTCTGTAATCGACCAATCATCCAGGTTCCCGTATTCGACAGACCTTTGTAGTCAAGGTCGACCGGGTTCTGCGTTGATAGTGTCAGCCCGACACCGTACGCACGCGCTTGTTTGAGCAGCGTTAACAACAACGTCTTGGACGGTGGATTGGCAACGGGAGGCATATAGCCAAATATCTCGTCCATATACAGCATGGCACGCAAGCTCGATGTGCCCGGTTGCGCGCGCATCCACGAAATGAGCTGGTTGAGCAACATGCAGACGAAGAACATGCGTTCTGAATCCGACAGATGCGCAATCGACATGATCGACACGCGTGGCTTGCCGCTCTCGGTGTATAACAGGTTATTGACGTCCAGCGCTTCGCCTTCTAACCACGCTTCGAAGCCGGGCGCCGCGAGCAGGCTGTTGAGCTGCATCGCCAGCGCCATCCGATCTTTCTCGGGATAAAACGTATCAATCGGCATCACGCCAATCGTTGTCATCGGCGGGCGTTGAATCAGTCCGATCATTGCAGGTAAATCGAGGCTTTGATCTTGCTGCCAATGGTGGTCAAGCAGATTGGCAATCAGGATATGCTCGCGACTGGTCACCGGATCGGCATTGATACCGAGCAACGCCAGAATACTGGTCGCTGTGATCTGGACACGTTCTCGATACAGGTCGCGATCCTCGCGAACATCAGGGCCAGGCGCATCAAAACTCTTTAGCACGCTAATCGGCAGCCCGGCGTTTGAGCCCGGCGTGTAGACCGCCATGTCTACGCGGTCTTTCAGCGTCTTTACACGGTCAGGTTTCTGACCCCATTCGCCAATCCCTTTTTTCCACAGCGCCGCCTGACCCTCGGCAAACTGCTCGACCGTTTCACCCCGGTTGGCTGCGCTCTGCGGGTTCACCCACGGCGCAAAATCATCACCGCGAAATTTGGGGAACGTCAGCATCAGGTTCGCCAGGTCGCCTTTCGGATCGATCGCGATCACAGGGATGTTGTCCATCGCTGCTTCCTCGATCATGCCGATACCAAGACCGGTCTTACCACTGCCCGTCATGCCGATAATGACCGCGTGTGTGTTCAGATCCTTGGAGTCATAGAGGACTAACTCATCGGTCATTTCATCGCTAGCATCATCAATGCGCTTGCCTAAGTAGAACGCGCCGAGTTTTTCGAAAGTACTCATCAAAGATCATCCGGGTTTGCTTATCGCGCAGTGTAGCAAGTCGGTGGCACATCGACACATTGGGCGATTCAGGTTAGCTGCTTTTGAGGGGCGTGGTATCTTCGGGGTTCACACTCATTGGTGAGGACGATGCCGAATTCAGCTAAGACCTTGTGGACCGTGTTTGCATTATTGTTTTGTGGGCTTGCGTTGAGTGGCGTAGCTGACGATGTCAGCGATGAGTATGCCGCGTCCGCGCTTGAGCGGGCGTTCGTGACCTGGGCCGCTGCACGCGGGTTGAACAGCGTCATTTCCGTGGCTCAAGGCACCGAGATTGCGTTGGAGCCCGGTGGTGTCGGCGTCAATTTAACCGTCGGTCAGGCGCTTGATCCAGTTAACGATCTCGTCGAGCAGTTTTCTTCGGTCATGTTGATTGCGACCAGCGCTATTGGTTTGCAGAACATTCTCTTGCGAATTACAGGCACCGAGGGCGTCACGTGGTTCTTGTGTCTCTCGGCGGTAGCGGCATTGCTTGCGCTGTGGGTGCCTGCGTTGTCAGCCAAGGTGCGATTGCGCGCGTTTGTGTTGCGGTTCTTGCTGATTACCTTTGTGGTGCGATTCGCGTTGCCCTTTCTGGTGATTGGCTCGAACGTTGTTTTCGACGTTTTTCTGGCGGAGCAGCAACTCGCCGCAACCGACGCGCTCGAATCGACGTCGGAAGATATCCGGACGATCACCGAAGAGCAGGATGCGCAACAACCCGATGAGTCTGCCGGGTTGTTATCGCGCTTCAGTGACTTCGTTGGCGATTCGATCGCGGCGCTGGATGTTCGCGAGCGACTGAGCAATCTTCAGGATCGCGTCTCTGGTGCCAGTGAACACATCGTCAATCTCATTGTGATTTTCGTCTTACAGACCATCTTGCTGCCACTGATGTTCTTATGGCTTTTGACAGAGGGTATCAAGGCACTGGCGGCACGCGCGACGCGGATTCAGTAAAGCGCACCATCGGATTTGCGCCACTTACGCTCGGCGCAGCTTTCGTAAACGCAACCGGGTTAATCGCAAAACAGGGTTCGCCAGGCAGCGTCGCTCATATTCGACAACAACTGCTGATTGCGTTCCGGGATGCTCGCGGTATCCGGGTGGGCGCTGATTGCTTTACTGACGCTATGCTCGCGCAACACATGTAGCATCGGCCAGGGAGCGCGATTGGTGTAGTTTTCGCGGGCGCTTTCGGACAAACCGTCAAACTGATAGTGCGGATGAAAGCTTGCCAATTGAAACTCGCCGCGCAGTGATAAGGCGTCTATCGCCTCATCGGCGAATGCGGTGAACTCAAGAAAGTCTTCGAAATCGCCGAGGTCGTGGCTGAACACGATGAGCACCGTTTCGATAGCCGCCGCACTGTGTGTTTGTAAGCGCTGCAGTTGGCTGACAGTGTCATCTAACAGTGCTCGGGTACCTACAGCATCTGAGACAACAATTTCTAATGCATCAGCATCGATCACCGGTGCTGCGAAAGGGCAAAGGTTCAGGCCAACGACGATGCGCTCCAACCACTGCAGCGTTTGCGCGGCGGGTTGATAAGACTCAGACACGTTTACCGCCTGGCGCCGACAGGGCGATCAACCTGCCTCATGGATTCAGGTCGATGATCTTTTTGAGCGAGTAGTCGGTGTAGCCGGGCGGGTTGTCTTCGAGTTGTGCGTAAACTTCGTAACCTTGCTTGATATAAAAATCGAGCGCCTGAAACGACGTGGTGCCAACGTGGAAACGAAATATGCCTTCCGACAACGCGAGACGCTCGAGCCGCGCCAGTACTTCGGAACCGACACCTTGCGTGCGCAACGCTTCATCCACCCATAGCCGCTCTACGTACAACCAACCAACCCCATGTGATCGTGCCATGCGCACCGGCCACAACGCGATTGGCCTCGTTGCGAGCGAAGCATCCCAGCTTCTGCTGCGGCACCTCGCCCGTAAACTGCTCGTTGAATTTCACCAAGCCGCGACGTACGGCTTCGATATCTTCTTCGGACGGATCGCTCTGCGCGAGATAGCTTAAACGCGAGTTTGCCTCATCGCGCTTGAACCAATCGGATACGCGTCTACGCAGGGAAATCTTCGCGCTCACTCGCCGGAGCCTAAATCCGCGCAAGCGCCGGCATAGAGCATTTTCTGGCCTGCAGCATCAAGTAAACAACGATTGGTATAGGTACGCCCGTTAACAGCGCACACTGGCTGCGAACGGTCACGGCAGTTGTTGCGCTGACAGTCACCTGCCGCAATGATACGCACGCCCGCTCGCTCCGCTTCACAGGCATTCCCGTACGTCACATCATCCGCGCCGCACACTGGAATGAACACTGTCGGGCAAGCACGCTTGCCGCAAGCACCTATCGTCTCGATCGTTGCACCAGCGGCTTCGGCAAGACACGCATTATCAAATGTCTCGTTGTCTGTCGTGCACACTGGCGCATGTATCGACGGGCAATCTGTGACGTCGCAGGTACCATCGTGCAGCACGCCAACGCGCGTGCGTTGGGCGAGGCAGCGATTTTCAAAACTACGCCCGTTGCGACCACACACCGGCAACACTTCTTGCGGACAGCTGTTATCAGAACACAGGCCAAGCTCGCTGACCGTCGTGCCCGCAAGCGTTGCGAAACAGGTGTTGGTGTAAGTATTGCCGTCTGCACCACACACCGGCGCAAACCGCGAAGGGCATTCGTCATTCTCGTCGGGTGAGATCGCCTGTGAATCACGTTCGTTCTCGCACTCGCCGTTGCTGGCAATGCCAACGCCCGCTTTGCGAATCACGCAATCGTTGGCGTAGGTCTTGTCATCGAGGCCACAGACCGGCTGCCACACTTCCGGGCACAGACCCACGCCATCACCACCGCCCTGCGCAAACAGTTGCACCGGCAACAGCGCAATTGCAATAAACACAACACGGATAAGCTTCTCAACACGCATTCACTCACTGCCTCTTCGATTCAAACTGATCAGCTCGTCATCCGCAAAAACAAAACCGCGCGGCGCCAACCAATCGCGCAATGCATAGCCAGTGCCACTGGCCCACGGACGAACATCTTCCAGAGCAACTTCACGATAGCCATCAAGCTCCTCTGCATCAATGACAATTTCCCCGTCTGCAAGTTCGACGTGATAGGCAATCAATATCTGATTCATACGGAAGAACGGGTACACACCGATGAGCTCACCAAGCGTGCCGGGCAGGCCGGTTTCTTCGCGCACCTCGCGCAACACGCCATCCTCGGCTGACTCTCCGGCTTCGAGGAAACCGGTCACAAGCCCATAGAAACCTTCCGGCCAGCCATGACTGCGCACCTGAACGATGCCACCGTTGCGCTCCGCGATTGCTGCGACGACGGGCGTCGGGTTTCCCCAATGCACAAACTGACAACGATGATCGCTACACGCGAGACGTTGCCGACCGCCGTGCTCTGCCGGCACTAAGGGCGCAGCACAAACGGGACAATATCGGAAATTCGACATAACCGAGTCCGGAAAAATTTAAACAGTCTTGAAGACTACCATGCGCGATTAGTCGGCGGATGCGTCTGCCGTCACGGCGGGAATACTGACGAGCTCGCCAGGCGCAACCAACGAGATGCCGGATTGGTTCAGGCGCTCGGGTAATCGTCGCAATGCTGCTAGCGTGGCGGGCTTCGGATGGCCGATCGCCACGGCGAAACCACGTTCCTGAGCCATTTGGATCAAACGATCAATTTGCGCATCAACAGCCAGCCGATTTGGATCATTGTCGAGGAACACATGCCGGCGCGTGGAAGGCACGGCTGCTCGCTGCGCCTCGGCCAAAGCCACGCTTTCAGCGGTAGTGTAGCTATCGATGAAATACAAATTACGTTGACACGCAAGCGCACGCATCAGCACGCGCATGGCGCCCGTGTGTTGCGTCAATCGGCTGCCCCGATGATTGTTGATACCGATAGCACCGGGCACTTGCTGCAGTGCGTGCGCCAGATAGCGTCGCAAACCACGCTCGGATGTCGTCACTTGCAAGCCATTCTTCAACGACGTGCCGACGCCGGTTGCATCCTGCAGCGCCTGCATCGGCAAGTGCAACAAAACCTCTCGCTCTTGCTGAGCGGCGCGCGCCGCGACATGCGTGCCGTGAG